>JAIBCJ010000160.1 GCA_019694145.1 Solirubrobacterales bacterium
GGTGGGCGGGGGCGTAGCATCAGGGGTTTAGCGATGCCTGAAAAGCCGACCGTGAAATCACCTCCCCGGGACCCGCTCGCTCCCTTCAGCGACGATGTCCGACGCTGGTTTTCGGCTTCGTTCGAAGGCGCGACCCCGGCCCAGGCGCTCGGCTGGCAGTCGATCTCCTCCGGCTCGGACACGTTGATCTGCGCTCCGACCGGCTCCGGCAAGACCCTGGCCAGCTTCCTCTGGGGGATCGACCGGCTCGCCCGCAGCCACCGGGCCGTCGCGGCCGGGGAAGCGCCCGAGCCCGAACCGGGGGTGAGGCTGGTCTATGTATCGCCGCTCAAGGCGCTTTCCTACGACATCGAGCGCAACCTGCGCGCCCCGCTGAAGGGGATCGGGGTGGACCTTTCGGTCGGGATCCGGACCGGGGACACTTCCCAGACCGAACGCAACCGGATGCGGCGCGAACCGCCGGAGATCCTGATCACCACCCCGGAGTCTCTCTACCTGATGCTTTCCTCGGGCGCCCGGGACATCCTCACCTCGGTCGAGACCGTGATCGTCGATGAGATTCACGCTGTTGCCGCGACCAAGCGCGGCGCCCACCTCGCCCTGACCCTTGAGCGGTTGGAACACCTCGTTCAGGAAAACGCCGGCCACGGGGTGCAGAGGATCGGCCTCTCGGCCACCCAGCGGCCCCTCGAGCGCATCGCCGGCTTCCTTTCCGGCCCCGGTCGCGAATGCGAAATCGTTGACCCGGGCCAGCGCAAGGAACTCGACCTGGAAATCGTGGTGCCGGTCGAGGACATGACCGCACCCGAAGCCGACCAGCACGACGATGGCTCCGCGGACGATGCCCCGATCCGGTCGATCTGGCCGGCGATCTATCCGGAGCTGCTCGAGCAGGTCCGCGCTCACACCTCGACCATCGTCTTCGTCAACAACCGCCGTGCCGCCGAGCGCCTCGCCCAGCGGCTGAACGACCTCGACCAGGAAACCGGCGAGATCGAATCGCCGAACCGCACGGCGACCGAAGGGCCCCGCCCGGATCAAGCCGGTCAACCGGCGTCCGGGCCGGAGGACGGACCGAAGCGGCCCCACGAGGTGGAGGGCCTGCCCCTGGCCCGGGCCCATCACGGTTCGCTCTCCCACGAGGAGCGGACCGAGGTCGAGGAGCAACTCAAGTCCGGGCTGATCCCCTGCCTGGTCGCCACCTCCTCGCTCGAGCTCGGGATCGACATGGGCGCGGTCGATCTCGTGGTCCAGGTCGAATCGCCGAAGTCGGTCGCGCGCGGCCTGCAGCGGATCGGCCGGGCCGGCCACGGCCTGGGGGAAACCTCGAAAGGGCGGATCTTCCCCAAGTTCCGGGGCGACCTGCTCGAAAGCGCGGTGGTTACCCGCCGCATGCGGGAAGGCCTGATCGAGGAGACGGTGATCCCGTCGAATCCGCTCGACGTGCTCGCCCAGCACCTGGTTTCGATGGCGGCGCTCGACAAGTGGGACACGACCGATGCCTACGAGCTGGTTCGCCGCACCACGCCCTTCGCCGAGCTCTCGATCGAGCAGTTCGACAACGTGCTCGACATGCTCGACGGCCGCTACCCGTCGGACCGTTTCGCCGAGCTCCGGCCGCGCCTGGTCTGGGACCGGACCGGCAAGACGATCGAAGGACGCAAGGGCGCCCGCTCGCTGGTCGTGACCAACGCCGGCACGATCCCCGACCGCGGCCTCTACGGGGTTCACCTGCCGGACGGCCGCCGGGTTGGCGAGCTCGACGAGGAGATGGTCTACGAGGCACGGGCCGGCCAGGTCTTCCTGCTCGGCGCCTCGAGCTGGCGGATTCAGGAGATCACCCGTGACCGGGTGATCGTGATCCCGGCCCCGGGTGTGCCGGGGGCGATCCCGTTCTGGCGCGGTGACGGGATCGGCCGGCCGGCCGAACTGGGCGAAGCGATCGGCGCCTTCGCCCGCGAGGCAGTCAACGCCGAACCGGCCGAGCTGGAGAAGTCCCATGATCTCGATCCGCGGGCAGCCCGCAACCTGATCGCCTACCTGAAGGACCAGCAGGACGCGACCCGGGTGGTGCCCTCGGACCAGACGGTCGTGATCGAGCGCTTCCGCGACGAGATCGGGGACTGGCGGCTGGTCGTACTCACCCCCTGGGGCGGACGGGTGCACGCGGCCTGGGGCCTCGCGATCGCCCGCAAGCTCCGCGACGAGCACGGGCTCGAAGCCGACGCGATCCATTCCGATGACGGCATCGCCGTCCACCTGCCCGATGCCGACGAGCCGCCCTCGGCTGACCTGGTCCTGATCGAACCGGACGAACTCGAGGACCTCGTGGTCCGCGAACTCGGTTCCTCCGCTCTCTTCGGGGCCCGCTTCCGCGAGAACGCGGCCCGTTCGCTGCTGATCCCCCGCGCCTACCCCGGCAAGCGGACACCGCTCTGGCAGCAGCGGCTCAAGTCCCAGAGCCTGCTCGAGGTCGCCCAGGACTTCCCCCGCTTCCCGGTAATCCTCGAGACCTACCGCGAGTGCCTGCAGGACGTCTTCGACCTGCCCGCGCTGGACCGGCTGCTGCGCGGCATTCACTCGCGGGAGATCTCGCTGGTCGAGGTCGAGACCCAGACCGCCTCGCCCTTCGCCTCCTCGCTGCTCTTCGACTACGTCGCTACCTACATGTACGAGGGGGACACCCCGAACGCGGAACGCCGGGCCACCGCTCTTTCGCTGGACCGCGAACTCCTGCGCGAGCTGCTCGGCCAGGACGAGCTGCGCGAGCTGATCGACGAGGGAGCCCTGGCCGAGGTCGAGGCATCGCTCCAGCACCTGACCGAGCACGGCCGGGCCGCCGACCGCGACGGCCTCCAGCAGATCCTCCGCCGGCTCGGCGACCTGACTGCCGAAGAGGCCGAGGCCCGCGTCGCGGAAGGGTATTCGGCCGGTTCGATGCTGGAAAACCTGATCTCCGAGCGCCGCGCGGTCAAGGTCCGGATCAACGGTGAAGAGCGGTTCATCGCCGCCGAGGATGCCGGTCTTTACCGGGACGCTCTCGGCGTGGCTCCGCCCGGGGGGCTGCCGGCCGACTTCCTCGAGGAACGACCGGACGCGATGGAAACCCTGCTGAGCCGCTACGCGAGGACCCATGGCCCGTTCCCGACCGCCTGGCCGAAGGAGCGCTACGGGGCGGATCCGACCCCTGCCCTCAAGCAGCTCGAAGCGGGCGCCGCCCTGGTTCGCGGCGAGATCCGCCCGGGCGGCACCGAGCGCGAATGGTGCGATGCGGAAGTGCTGCGCCGGGTCCGGCGGGCCAGCCTCGCTCACCTCAGGCAGGAGGTCGAACCGGCCGACGGCGCCGCCTACGCCCGCTTCCTCGCCTCATGGCAGGGAATCGACCGCCACCGCCCGCTCCGCCGTGACGCCCGCCCCGGGGCCGGAACCGACCGGCTGCGCGAGATCCTGGTTCCGCTGCAGGGCGTGGCCCTGACCCAGTCGGTATGGGAAAACGACGTGCTGGCCCGCCGGCTCGGCTCCTACAGCCCGACCTGGCTGGACGAGCTCTGCACCAGCGGCGAGGTGGTCTGGATCGGAGCCGGGGCGGTCGGCCGCACCGACGGACGGGTCGCGCTCTACTTCCGGGAGGACGTGCGGCTGGCCGGCCCGCCACCGGCCAACGCGAAGCTGACCCCGCCGGAGGGCGAAGTCCATGACGCGATCCGCGAGCGGCTCGCCGCCGGCCCGGCCTTCTGGCTCGACCTCGCCAACGAGCTGGATCACCCTTCCGAGGAACTGCACTCGGCCCTCTGGGACCTCGCCTTCGGTGGCGAGATCACCAACGACTCCTTCGCGCCGCTCCGGGCGCCGCGGCTCCGGTCGGTCCCGACCTACGAGCCGGGCGGCCGCCGCTTCTCGCGTCGCCGTGCCGCCACCGGCCCGACCGTCCAGGGCCGCTGGTCACTTACCGAGACCCTGTTCCGCAACGCCCCCGCTGCCGGCCCGAAGCTGCGGGCCCAGGCCGAGCTGATGCTGGAGCGCTACGGCATCCTGACCCGGGAGATGGCCCTGGCCGAGGGCATACCCGGCGGCTTCTCCACCCTCTACCCGGAACTCTCCAACCTCGAGGTGCTGGGTACCGCCCGGCGCGGCTATTTCGTCGAAGGCCTAGGCGGCGCCCAGTTCGCCCTCTCCGGAGCGGTCGAAAGGCTGCGGGCCCTGCCGGCCGAGGAGAACGGCCCGGACGCCTTCACCGTGCTGGCCGCCACCGACCCGGCCAGCCCCTGGGGTTCGA
>JAIBCJ010000161.1 GCA_019694145.1 Solirubrobacterales bacterium
GCCCGTACTGCATCGGCCGCCAGGGAGCCAACTCGAAGTACAACCAGGTCACCCTCTCCTACACGGCTGACCAGCACGCACGGCTGCTGATCACCGATTCGAAGGGGCGCCAGACCGGGTTCAAGGATGGCAAGCCGATCAACCGGATCCCCGGTGCCAAGGTCATCCGGCAGGCGACCTCGCCGATCACCTTTGCCGCCGACGGCGCGATCGAAAACATCGCCGACGATCCCGAACCGGTCTACCTCATCCCCAAGAACCTGAAGCTCCGGATCCGGATCGACGGCAGGCACATGACCGTCACCGACCGCGAGTCGCTGGGGGTGGTCGGCCCGACCTTCGACTCGACCGTCGAGAACCTGAAGATGGGTCCGGGCAAGGTCGCCTTCGCGACCCTTTCGCCAAAGGCCAAGACCCTTTCGATCACCGGCGCCAGGGGTGAATCCTCGCCGCGGGTCACCTTCGGGGCCCAGAGCAGGAAGGCCGCCTACCGGGTCAAGGTGAGTGCGATCGGCGCGGCGCCGCAATCGACTTTCTACTTCGCCAAGAAGCCCAATTACGGTCTGCTCAGGATCGGCAAGAAGGCGACCGGGCCCCAGGCCTGGAAGGTGGCGATCAACAAGTTCGACGCCCGTGGCAACCAGACCCGGTTCGTCCGCAGCTACGTCCTGCGCGGCAACCAGATCGCCTTCCTCTACTACGGGCCGCTCGCAGTCGGCAAGCGCGCCTACGTCGTGATCGCCTCCCCCAACGGCAACAAAGTCAAGCTCCTGAAACTCAAGAAGACTTCATAACCTCGCGGTAGACGGCCCAACCGTTCCCGGATGTAGTGGGCCGGCGGGCCAGCCCGATGGGTCGGTCGAAGCAGAAGGTGTCAAAGCTATAGGAGCGCGGGCAAAGCCCCGCGCGACTGCAGTTAATGCCGGAAGTGGCGGTGCCGCGTGAAGACCATCGCGGTCTCCGTTTCGTCGCAGGCCTCGATCACTTCGCCGTCGCGCTTTGAGCCGCCGGGCTGAATGACCGAGGTCGCCCCGGCTTCGATGCCGACCATCGGGCCGTCGGCGAAGGGGAAGAAGGCGTCGGAGGCCATCGCGCAACCGGCCAGCAGGTCGTCGGCCTCATCGCCATGGGCGTCGCGGCACTTCTCGATCGCGATCCGGCTCGAATCGACCCGGCTCATCTGACCGGCTCCGATCCCGAGGGTCACCCCGTCCTTCGCGAAGACGATCGCATTCGACTTGACGTGGCGACAGACGGTCCAGGCGAAGAGCATGTCGATCCAGGCCTGCTCGGAAGGCTGCGCCTTGGTGACCACTTCCATCATCTCCCGCTGTTCGACCTCCCCGTCGCGGTCCTGGATCAGGATGCCGCCGCGGACCCGCTTGATGTCCTTTTCGCGTGAGTCGGGGAAGGGCGGGGCCTCGTCGGTGAAGATGCGGATGTTCTCCTTCTGCTGGAGGATCTCCATCGCTTCCGGCTCGTAACCAGGGGCGACCAGTACCTCGACGAAGTTCTTGTGAAGGGCCTCGGCCAGCGGCACGTCGATCACCTGGTTGATCGCGATCACCCCGCCGAAGGCGGAGACCGGGTCGCAGTCGCGGGCCCGTTCGTAGGCGTCGAGCCCGGAGTCACCCAGGGCGACCCCGCAGGGGTTGTTGTGCTTGACGATCACGCAGGCCGGGCCTTCGAGGTCGGCCAGCAGCTTGCGGCAGGCGTCGAGGTCGAGCACGTTGTTGAAGGAGAGCGCCTTGCCGTGGTGCTTCGACATCCCGGTCAGCACGTTGCTGTCAAGGCCGACCTGCGAGTAGAGCGCGGCCCGCTGGTGCGGGTTCTCGCCGTAGGAAAGGTCGAGCTGCTTCTCGAAGGCCAGCACGCGGTGCTCGGGGAAGGCTTCGTAGGACTCGGAAAACCAGGCCGAGATCGCGGCGTCGTAACGGGCGGTCTGGGCGAAGGCTTCGTTGGCCAGCCAGTGGCGGGTCGAGGCGGAGACCTCGCCTTCGGTCTGGTTCATCTCCTCGATCACCGCGTCGTAACACTCGGGCTTGACCAGCACCACCACGTCCTCGTGGTTCTTGGCCGCGGCGCGGATCATGGTCGGGCCGCCGATGTCGATGTTCTCGATCGCCTCCTGCGGGCCGACGTCCTCGCGCGCGATCGTCTGCTCGAAGGGGTAAAGGTTGACGCAGACCAGGTCGATCGGCGGGATCGCCTCTTCGGTCAGGACCTCCATGTGGGCCGGGTCCGAGCGGCGGGCGAGCAGTCCGGCGTAGATCTTCGGGTGGAGAGTCTTGACCCGGCCGTCCATGATTTCGCGCTGGCCGGTGAACTCGGAAACGTCGATCACGGTCAGCCCGGCGTCGCGCAGGGCCCGGGCGGTGCCGCCGGTGGAGAGGATCTCGACCCCGAGATCGGCCAACCCCTTGGCGAAGTCGGCAAGCCCGGTCTTGTCCGAGACCGAGATCAGGGCGCGCCTGACCTTTACCGGTCCGTTGGTCGGATCCATGTTGTCCATATCAACCCTCTTGTTCGTTTCGAAGCGCCCGGGGACGGCCGGCGTCACTTCCCACGTGTTTGCGTGACGATCACCTTGCGAGGTTCGTCATCGGCGATCTTAACTTCGCCCCGGGCAATCATGCCGATCGCCTCGGGGTAGATCTCATGCTCGATCGCGTGGATCGCCACTTCGAGTTCCTCGCGGTCCCAATTTGCGGGAACTTCCACCGCCCGCTGGATGATCACCGGCCCGGTGTCGGTGCCTTCGTCGACGAAGTGGACGGTCACCCCGGTCACCTTCACGCCCTGCTCGAGCGCCTGCCCGATCGCGTCAAGTCCGGGGAAGGAGGGAAGCAGAGCCGGGTGGACGTTGACGATCTGCCCCCGGAACCGCTCGACGAAGGACGCCGAGACCAGCTGCATGTATCCGGCCAGGGCAACCAGTTCGGCCCCGGTCGACTCGATCCAGTCGGCCATCGCCGCATCCCGGGCCTCCCGGTCCTCGTACTCGTCCCGGGGAAAGACCGCGGTCGGCACCTTCGCCGCGGTCGCCCGTTCCAGCGCATAGGCCGCCGGCTTGTCGGAACCAACCCCGACCACCTCGACCTCGCCCCGCCCGTGCAGCTGGTCAAGAACAGCCTGAAGGTTGGTCCCCCCACCGGAGGCCAGCACCACAACGCGAAACGGAGAAGACGGGGTCACGGCGCCATCTTCCCTGATCTCGCCCGATGCCACCCGTTAGGTTGAAGCCATGGGATTCACGCAGGGAACCCACAGAAACACGAGGCGGACGGTTTGGCTGGCCGTTGCGGGATTGATTCTGTCCCTTCTGCTGGTCGCCGCGGTTTGTCCTTCCCCGGCGGAAGCCATCCAGTACTTCGGCAAGAAGCCCGGCAAGTGGGAAGCCGAGATCGAGATCCGGAACGGTTTCATCCGGTCCATGCACCTGAAGCTTCCGTCGAACTGCCGCGACCAGGAGCGCCCGCCGGGCCTGGACCTGGAGATCAACCGGGATTCGAAGCTCCGGCTCCGCCGGTACGGCGGCTTCTACCGCGAGTCGGTGACGCGCTGGAGCAAGTCGGTCCTGAAGGGCCGGGTGATCGGCAACAGGGTCCAGGGATCCCTCTGGTTTGCGGACCTCGGTGATTACGTCCAATGCTGGACCGGAACCGGGGAGAAGCCCTCCTGGGTCAGGTTCGCCGCCCGCGCCGTCACACCGAAGTAGCTCGGCCGGGGCCCCGGTCTCTACGAACCGGGATCAATCGAGAAGGCGAAAGTGGCCATATAGCGCTCACTTTTGCCTTCTCGGTTACTCCCGGGATCCGGGGAGGAGGTTGCTCCGACCCCAGGGGCGGTTCAGCGGGTGGCGCGACGGTTCAGCGGGTGGCGGGGATGACGGCGATCTGTTCGAGGTCGAACTTGCCGTCGGCTTCTTCGGGATCGTCGCCGAGCGGGTAGTTGCCGGTGAAGCAGGCGTCGCAGTGGACCTCGGCCGGGGTGCCGACCGCTTCGTAGACGCCTTCCATCGAGAGGTAGGCGAGCGAGTCGGCGCCGATGTGCTCGGCGATTTGCTCGATCGTGCGCTCGTGGGCGACCATCTCCTCGCGCGCCGACATGTCAACCCCGTAATTGCAGCCGTAGCGAATCGGCGGGGCGGAGATGCGGAGGTGGACCTCCTTGGCGCCGGCGTCACGGAGCATGCCGACGATCTGGCGGGTGGTGTTGCCGCGGACGATCGAGTCGTCAACCA
>JAIBCJ010000055.1 GCA_019694145.1 Solirubrobacterales bacterium
GGACCCAAGGGTCCGGCCGCCGCTTCGGTCGAGGCCATCTAGGTCGACTGACCACGGGGCGCTTCGCGCCCCGGAGAAGCAACGCGAGCGCGCCCGCCACCCGGCGGGCGTTTCGCTTTAAGCGACCGCACCTGAGCGGGCTGACCGCAACCCGGTGGCCGACAACGGGTTATCTGGTCATCGCGGACCGGAATCCGCACTACCCCCCGGGAGAAAAAATGAAGGCACTGGTCACGTTCGCCGCCACCGCGGCTGTCCTGTTTTCTGCTTCGGCGTTGGCCAAGGCCGCGCCAGGCTCGGTCAACCCCGACTTCGGCAAGAACGGATTCGTGAGGGTTTCCACGAGTCCGGGCCAGAAGACCATCGTCAGGGACATGATCCGCACCGCTTCCGGCAATCTCCTTCTTTCCGGAGGCGCTGGCGTGGCGGGGAACGGGTTCCTGCTCCGGTTGCTGCCGGACGGAAGCCGGGATCCGGAATTCGGGAATGGCGACGGACTCGTCCTGACTCCCGCCTCGCAGTGGGCGAAGCTCGAACTCCAGGGCGAGAGGATCGTCGCCTTCGGGCGTTCCGGTTCAGATCCCGTCGTTGCGAGATTCGAATCGGACGGCACCCTCGACGAGAGCTTCGGCGACCAGGGAACCGTGCTGCTGGACGTGAGGTCCCGGTTCGGAGAGGACGCCGATCAGGTGCTCGAAACCCCGGGACCGGGAATCGACAGCGAAGGCAGGATCGTGGCCGGCTCCACCGTCGCAAGCTGCGCGACCACCCGGATCGAGCCGGACCACGGCCGACACCGCTGCGGCAACGTCGTCCTTTTCCGGTTTTCTCCGGACGGTCAACCCGACACTGACTACGGCAACGGCGGGGTCGTGATGCTCGGGGCAGGCTGGAATGCCGGAGGCAGGTCGGCTGCGCTCGCGCTCGACGGCCAGGATCGCGTTCTGGTCCGAACCCGCGACAGCGTGTACTACGGAAGCCCCCAAAGAACCCGCAACGACGTGCTCCAGCGGTTCCTGCCATCCGGCGCATACGACCACAGCTTCGGCGCGGATGGCATCGTCGATCTCAAAGTCTGGGCCGGCGAGCCGGGAGTCGCCAACCGCGGCAGAATCCTCGAAGGACCCGACGACCGCATCTCGGTCGCTGCCAATTTCTTCGCAAGGGTGGGGCGGTCCGGTCAAGTCCTGTCCCGGCCCCGAACCGGTTCCGTCGACTCGCTCGCGAATGGCACTTACACCAGCATGACCGACGTCGAGTTCGACCGGCAGGGGCGGATGATCATCTCGGGAACCTCCAACACTTCCGGCAGCAAGCGACAGTTCGTCGTCTCCAGGTTCGGAACCGATGGCAACCTCGACGGCAGCTGGAGCCGGGACGGTGTCGCGACGGCCAGGCTCGGGGACCGTTTGAAGTCCGGCCTCATGTCCCGGCGCCGCGGAATCATCGAGGCTGCCTCGGTTCTGAACTCCGACGGCGGCGTGACCGTGGCGGCTACGGCGATCCGGGGAGATCGCTGGCAGATCGAACTGACCAGGTTCTCGGGCGGGAACGGCAAGCCGGCCTTCTGCCGCGGCCGCCGGGCGAATGTTCTGGGAACCTCCGGTGACGACGTGCTCAAGGGAGGCTACGACTCCGTGATCGTGGCCGGTGCGGGTGACGACAAGGTGCGTGCGGGCTCGAAAGCAGTGATCTGCCTCGGCTCCGGTGACGACGAGCTGCGAGCCGGCGATGATGCGGACAAGCGACCGCTTGTCTTCGGAGGATCCGGAAACGACCGGATCAAGTCCGGCGGGCGGATCATCGGCGGTCCCGGCAGGGACGAAATTAACGCCACATCTTCGGCGAGGGTATTCGCCGGACCAGGCGATGATGACGTCAGGGCTTTCGGCGGTTTCGAGATCAACGGCGGTGCGGGTGACGACACCCTGAAAGCCCGTTATGGGGGACGGCTCAACGGCGGCCCGGGAAACGACCACCTGATTGGCAGTGACACGGTCGGTGACCTGACCGACATTCTCGACGGCGGTCCGGGCGATGATCGCCTCGAAGGCAACGGCCGCCCCGATCGTCTCTTCGGAAGGGCAGGCGACGACGCCCTCGACGGCGGTACCGGCCCCGACCTGCTGGTCGGCGGCACCGGTCGCGACCAGATCGACCCGGGCCCGCCGATCGCGGACCGGCAGATCTACGCGGTCGACAACCGGAAGGCGAGAGGACGCGTATGGATCAACGGCAACCAGTGGTCGGCGGGAGATGTCCAGGTCTGGTACCGGTGCAGTGGCTGGAACTACGGAACCGTCCGGGACAGCTTCCACGGATCCTCCACTTTCAACGAAGACCTGAAGTTCAACAGCCGGGGCCGGGCCAAGGTCGATTTTGACTTCTGGGATGGATTTGGCTTCGATTCCGATGGCTGGATGAGGGCACGGAAGACCGGGCGGAGAATCTTCGTCACCTATTGGGGCCGGGAAGACTTTTCCTATGGCGAGGATGGCTCCTTCAAGTGCCGAACCGGGCTGCTGAAGTTCTCGCTGCGGCGTGTGGCGGGCGAGCGGGACATCGTGCGTCCCTGAAGTTCGGATCGAACGAACCTGACGCCGGGGTCAACGGGGCGTCCGCAGGGGTCCGGCATTGTGGTTCTCGACAAACGTTAAGTGGGTATTTAGAGGGAAAACCGCATCCATCTGGAAGATGGTTGGTTAGAGAACTCAGAGGATGAGATGAACACGCGCTTCCACGTCCCGAGCAAGGTCTTTGGCACACGCCGCAGCCGCGGCGAGCGACCTGACGGTGACCCCGGAAGCCAGTCCGAAACCTCGGTGGTCCCCGCCTCGATCACCGGCACCGATCCGCTGCTGATCGATCCAATGCTGAACGGGAGCCCGGGCAAGTCCTGCTCCTACCTGATCCAGGGCGAGAAGAACGTCCTGATCGACCCGGGATCGGCGAATGCCGCGCCCCGGATCATCGAGGCACTGAAATCGAACCGGATCAAGGTCGACCTGATCCTCCTCACGCACACCCACCCGGACGCGGCCGCCGGGGTCGGTGTCGTCGCCCGCGAATTCCCGAACGCGGAAATCGCCTCGCCGGCCGGAGCGACCGAGCAGCTTGCCGATCCCTCGGCCATGGTTTCCGGGATGCGCAAGGTCTACGGCGAAAAGGTCGAGAAGCTTTACGGGCTTCCGGCACCGGTCGATTCGATTCGGATCCACGCGGTTGGTGACGGCGAGCAGGTTGATCTGGGCGACCGGGCGATCGAGGCGATCGCGACTCCGGGCCACACTGCCGCGCACATGTCTTACCTCGACCCGGAGAGTTCATCGCTTTTCTGCGGGGACGCGCTCGGAATCCAGCTGCCCGGCAGCAGCGTCGTCCGGCCGTCCACCCCGCCCTGGGATTTCTCGCTTGAGGATTCGCTGGATTCGATCGAGAGGCTGGCCGGGGTCGAAGCCGAAACGGTCTATCTCGCCCATTACGGGGCGGCTCGTCCCGGGCCGACCGAGATCTTTGACCGGGCCGCCGATTCACTCGAGCGCTGGCACAAGTCGTTCCTGAAGAAGCGGGAACAAACCGACAGCGAAGAGGACCTCTCCCGGCAGTTCAATGCCTGCCTCGAAGCGAGCCTGGAGCCGATCGCCCCTTCGGTTCGCCGCGACCTCGAGACGGTCAGCCCGGCCTGGCTGAACCTGGCCGGGCTCTCCGCCGAACAGGCCCGCCTCAACGGCCGCCTTTCCGACGCGGCCTGAACCCTAACCGGGCAGGATTACCACCCGGTCACCTTCGAGGCCGAGCTCCAGCCACGGCTCGCCCCGCCAGATGAGGACGAATTCCCCGTCGGTGCGGCAACCGAGCCCGTGTTCCCGGGCCAGGCCGGTCACGGCCTGGGCCAGAACCTTCGCCCGGTCGCCGGGCCGGGCCTCCCCGACGAGGGGCTGAATCCTCCTGGCGAGCATCCCGGCCGGGTCCGGGAGGTTGTCTTCGGGGACATCCGAAAGCCGGTCGGCAGCCGCGCCGTCCAGCTCCGACAGGCGATGACCGCATTCGGGGCAAGCGAAGAAGGCGCCCGCCTTCGCGGATTCCCCGGACGAGTAGGGGCGGGGCCGCCGGATCACCGGCTCGCCCCCGGCCCCGCAGCTTTCGCAAGGCAGCGCCGCCCGGGCCATTTCCCTGGCCTTTCGCACCGGCGAGCCGTAATCCGGATAGTTGGTCACGGGGTTCGGGTCGGTCCCGGGCGGAACTTCTGACAGGCTTGACCGGTGACCGCAACGACCACAGAGGCCGATGACATGGACCGGCGCTCGATCGCCGTGCTCGCGGCCGGCCACGCCATGGTCGATGCCTGCCAGGGAGCGATCCCTGCAACGCTGCCCTTCCTGATCGCCCGTCGCGGTTACAGCTACGCGGAGGCGACTTCGCTTCTGCTGGTCATGACCGTCTGCTCGTCCCTGCTTCAGCCCCTCTTCGGCTACATCACGGACCGCCGGTCGATCTCATGGCTTCTGCCCGGCGGGGTGCTGCTCGGCGGGCTCGGTGTGGCCGCGGTCGGGCTGGTCCACTCGCATGCCCTGACCCTTGCCGCGGTGGGAATCGCCGGTCTGGGAGTCGGCGCCTACCACCCCGAAGGGGCCCGCAACGCGAACTTTGTGGCCGGAAACAGGCGAAGGGCGACGGCGATGAGCCTTTACGGGGTCGGGGGCAACGCGGGTTTCGCGGTCGGCCCGGTGATCGTGACCGGGCTCGTTCTTGCCTTCGGTCTCGGGGGACTGGTCTGGTTCGCCTTGCCGATGACCCTGGGTGCGATCTGGCTGGCCCGCGAGCTGCCCCGCATCGATTCCCTGCGCCTGGCAACGATCGCGGGAGCCGAAGCGCAACCCGGAGGTCGCGGTGAAGACCGCTGGCTGCCGTTTGCGGGGATCGCGACGGCGGCCGGGTTCCGCTCCGCCGCGTATTTCGGACTCCAGGCCTTCGTGCCGATCTTTCTGATCACGACCATGGGCACCTCGGACGCGGTCGGAAACGCCGCCCTGACGGTGCTGCTGGCGAGCGGGGTTGCGGGAACCCTGCTGGGCGGGGCACTGGCCGACCGGGTCGGCAACAAGCCGGTCCTGGTGACCTCGCTGGGCGTGGCCAGCCCCCTGATCCTCGGGCTGCTGGCCGTAAACGAAGCCGGTGCTTTTGCCTTGGTGGCCCTGATCGGGTTCTTCCTCTTCGGCAGCTTCTCGATCGCGGTCGTTCTCGGCCAGCAGTACCTGCCCAACCGGATCGGTGTGGCCTCCGGGGTCACGCTCGGCGCCGCCATCGGCTTCGGCGGGCTGGTCGCCTGGCTGCTCGGACTGCTGGCCGATCAGACCAGCCTGACCACGGTGATGATCGTGATTGCCGCCTTGCCGCTACCGGGATTCCTGATCAGCCTGGCGCTGCCCGGAGAAAATGAGGCCGGCCAACCAAGCGAGGAGCCAGCCCGGGTTTGAGCGGCGAGGAGTACAACTTCACAGACCTTTCTCTCGACCGGCTGCGGCGCCGTCGCTCGGCCAAGTGGACCTTCTGGCCTGACGACGTCTTGCCAGCCTTCGTTGCGGAGATGGATTTCCCCCTGGCCCGGCCGGTCAAGGAGGCCCTGGTCCAGGCGATCGAACTCGATGACACCGGCTATTCCAACGCCTCCGCCTCCGGGCTCGCCGACGCGTTCGCGGCTTTCGCGGACCGTCGCTTCGGCTGGGAGGTGGATCCGGAACAGGTCACCGCCACCACCGACGTGGTCGGCGGGCTGCGGGCGCTGCTCGACCTCGCAACCGGTCCGCTGGAGCAGGTGATCATCAATCCGCCGGTCTATTTCCCGTTCTTCTCGATCATTCCCGAGGTCGGCAGCGAAATCCTGGAAGTGCCGCTTGACGAAAAGGGCCGGCTCGATCTCGACGGGACCGCCGCCGCCTTCGCCGGCGGCGCCAGGGCCATGATTCTCTGCAGTCCGCACAACCCGACCGGCTCCGTTCCGGCCCGGACCGAGCTGGAACGACTGGCGGAAATCGCCGCCGAAAGCGACGCCTGGATCCTGGCCGACGAGATCCACGCGCCGCTCACCCTGCCGGGAGCGACCCACACACCGTTCCTCGATGTCTCCCCGGCAGCGCGCGAGTGCGGGATCTGCGTTACCTCGGCCTCGAAGGCGTTCAACATCGCCGGTTTGAGCTGCGCGGTGATCGTGACGGCCAGCGAGCGGGCGAGGCGGCTCGTTTCCCGGCTGCCGGCCGGCGCCACCCATCCGGGTCACCTCGGGGTGATCGCCTCGCAGGCGGCATTCGAATCCGGAGATCAGTGGCTTGACCAGGTCAGGGACCAGCTCGACTTCAACCGGCGGCTGCTTTCCGACCTGCTCGCCGGGCATCTACCCGCCGCCCGATACCGGCCGCCCGAGGCCGGATACCTGGCCTGGGTCGATGCCGGCGAGCTCGATCTCGGCCCCGATCCCGCCTCGGAGATCCTCGACCGGGCCCGGGTCGCGGTTTCGAGCGGACCCGGATTCGGCAGTGGTGGCGAAGGGTATTTTCGCCTCAACATTGGCACTTCACCACAACTGGTCGAGGCTGCCGTAAGGTCAATCTCAGAGATCGCATGACTCCGGAACGGCGCCAGCCCAAAGACAAGACGCAGCCCACGCAGGAGGTACTCCTCAATGACCTGCGCCGGTCACGGTCGGTCGGCGAGGCCGCCGAGGTGACGGCCCGGGCGGCGGTCGAACAGTTCGGAGCGGTCGGCGCGGTGGTCAGTGACCGCCAGGGCCCGATCGCCGCCCGGCCGACCAGGCTCGACCCGCTGACCATCGCCGAACTTACGGCGATTCCCGAAGGAGTCGGCGTCGGTTCCCGCGGAAGCGTCCTCGAAGGCATGTCCGTTGCCTGCTTCTCCCATCCCGAAATGGACGGCATACGACTGGCCGCCGCATGGGCGCCCGAGAGTTCAGCCCGGGTCGACGATCTCGAGGCGGGAATCAACTCCTTCGCGGTCTGGCTCAGGCAGTTCGCCGATCCGGCCGCCGAACGGGTCAAGCGCTCCTACACCGGCCCCGGCCCGACCGCTACCGATTACGAGCAGAGCCTCAAGCGAATGGACGCGGAAGGGTTCGAGCACCTGATCGACTCGGTGCCCGCCATCCTCTACACCGCCGAGATGGGCGAATCCGGGCAGTGGCTTTATGTAAGCCCGCAGATCGAGAAGATCCTGGGCTACACCCCGGAAGAATGGCTTTCGGACACCACCATCTGGTACCGGTCGATCCACCCGGACGACCGCGAGCATGCGCTCGCGTTCGAGGACGAAAGGCTGATCGGACTCGACCTCCATCCCCCGGCCGAATACCGCCTGAAGGCCCGCGACGGCCGTTACGTGTGGATCTACGAGCGCGCTCGCCTGGTCCGCAACGAGCAGGGAGTGCCGCAGTGGCATGGGGTGATGCAGGACATCTCGGCACTCAAGGCGGCCGAGACCGCGATCGAACTCAAGGCCGAACAGCAGGTTCTGGTCGCGCGGCTGGGCGAGATGGCGATCCGCGGCGAAGACCCGGATTCCCTGCTCCGCTACGCGGTCGACTGGGTCGGTCAGCTTGACGGCGTGATCGAGGCATCGATCTGGGAACAGGAGGATTACAAGGAGCTGCACCTCCACCACCGCTCCGCCAATCTCGGCTGGTCGAACACGCTGCCATATGACCCGGAGCAGTATCCGGACAGCCATCTCACCCAGGGCGACGTGGTCCTGATCCCCTCCTGGGAGGACGATCCGCGGCTTGAGCGTTTCGTTCCCTTCCTGCCCGAATCGGTTCGCAGTTCGATGATCGCCCCGATCATGGGCGCGGTCGACCAGTTCGGCATGATCATCGTCCACTCCGACCGGATCAGCGCCTTCAGCGAACAGGACGGCAACTTCCTCCGGGCCGCCGCCAACGTGCTCGGCAACTCGATCGAACGCAGCCGGACCGACCTTTCGCTTCAGCACCGGATCAACCACGATCCACTGACCGACCTGCCCAACCGGCAACTGTTCACCCGCCGGCTGGCCGAGGCGATCGACGAGGCGGGCTCGCGGGAAGGCATCGTCGCCCTGCTGTTCCTCGACATCGACCACTTCAAGCTGATCAACGACGGGATCGGGCATCACGCCGGTGACGAACTGCTGCGCGAGATCGCGCCGCGGCTTTCGGCCAGCGTCCGCCGCGGGGACACGGTGGCCCGGTTCGGTGGCGACGAGTTCGGGATCGTCCTCGCCTCGATCAAGTCGGTCGACGAGGCGCAGGAAGTGGCCCGTCGCATGCTGGAGAGCATTTCGGAGCCGATCCCGGTCGCCGGGACCGAGCGATTCGTCACCGCCAGTATCGGGGTCGCCACCTATCAGCCGGGCCGGGAAGAGCCGAAATCGGCCGAGGACCTGATCCGCGATGCCGATGCGGCGATGTACCTGGCCAAGGATTCCGGCCGGGCCCGGGTCGCGTCCTTCGGCAAACCGATTCGCGACCGGGTGCTGCGTCGACTGGACGTCGAGCGCCAGCTTCACGGCGCGATCGAAAACGAGGAGCTGCAGGTCGTCTACCAGCCGATCATCAGCTTGCGCACCGGCAAGCTGCGGGCCTTCGAGGCGCTGACCCGCTGGGATCATCCCGAGGAGGGCATCCTCAAGCCGGAGCTCTTCATCCCGATCGCCGAGGAGAGCGACCTGATTTCCCGGATCGACAGCTGGGTGATGGCCGAGGCGGTCAGGCAGGCGGGGGTCTGGAACGAGGGCCTCGATCCCGACGACCGGATCACCGTTTCGGTCAACGCTTCATCGCGCCAGATCCACAAATCCGGTCTCGCGGCCGAGATCACCGATCTGCTGGTCAGATGTGACATGCGGCCCGAAAACCTGGCGATCGAGATCACCGAGAACGTCCTGCTGACCGGAAGTGCCGTGATCGACGACGTGCTGCGGGAAATTCACGAGCTTGGCGTCCGGCTCGCGCTCGACGATTTTGGCACCGGCTACTCGTCACTCAGCTACCTGAGCGAGTTTCCGCTTGACGCGATCAAGATCGACCGGGCCTTCGTCGAGGGTCTCGGCCGCGGTGACCCCAGCACCTCTGCGATCGCCGACGCGATCGCCCAGATCGGCCGGGCGCTTTCGCTGCTGGTCGTGGCGGAGGCAGTCTCGACCGAAACCCAGCTTCAGATGGTCCGGGACCTCGGCTGCTCGATGGCGCAGGGCTTTCTGATCTCGCCGCCGCTCAGTGTCGAGCAGGCGACCGACTTCGTCAAAGGCTCCGGCCTACCCGACCTGACCCGCTGAGACCTCTTCCCGCACGAAGGAGGGCCGGGCCAGCGCCAGTCCCGGCGAGGGCCGGTACAGGGCAACCTGCTCATGCTCCGGAATCACCCCGAGAATCTGGTTGACGCCGACGTCTCCGCGTTCGAAGGCGAGGAAGCTGGCGGTCATGTAGAGCCGCCAGATCCGTTCCCGTTCTTCCCCGACCTCGGCGATCGCCGCTTCCTGGTTGGCGGCGAGATTGGCAACCCAGTGGCGCAGGGTGAGCGCGTAATGCTCGCGCAGGTTCTCGACGTCCCGCAGTTCCTGGCCGGAGCGTTCGAGCCCGGCGATCACCCGGGCGACCCGGTGAAGCTCGCCGTCGGGAAATACATAGTGGTTGATGAACGTGTTCGGTGATTCCTCATCGCTGTGCTGCCTGCAGATCCCGTGGTGAAGTGCGAGGCCGCCCGGCTTGCCCAGCTTCGCGGTCTCCGCGAAATAGCCATCGATGTCGGAACCGGTGTGCTCGAACATGCCGATCGAGCAAAGCTTGTCGAAGGGACCATCGCTGACCTCGCGGTAGTCCTGGATGCGGATCTCGATCCTGTCCTCGAGCCCCGCTTCGGCAACCCGCTGCCTGGCCCGCTCCGCCTGGGCGATCGAAAGGGTGACCCCGACCACTTTCACTCCGTAGTTGGATGCCGCATGAATCGCCATCGATCCCCAGCCGCAGCCGATGTCGAGCAGCCGCTCGCCCGGTTCGAGCCTGAGCTTCTGGCAGACCACGTCCAGTTTGCGGGTCTGGGCCTCTTCGAGGCTGTCGTCGGCCGAGTTGAAGTAGGCACAGGAGTAGACCATGGTCGGGCCGAGGATGAGCCGGTAGAAATCATTCGAGACGTCGTAGTGATGCTGGATCGACTCGGAGTCGCGACGGAGCGAATGCAGCCTTCCCTTCGGCCTGGCCTCCGATTCCGGCGGCTTCGGCGGCGGCACCTTGATCGCTCCCAGACCGACCGCCAGCTTCACTGCCTCGAGCTTGTCCTGCATCGTGAAGTCAAATCCGTAAAGCCGGGCTCCGGCCGCCATCACCCGCTCGATGCTGCCTTCGAGCACGAGGTCACCGGAGACGAAGGCCCGGGCCACCCCGAGCTGGTCCGGCCGGGTCACCACATAGGTCATCGCCCGCTTGCTTCGCAGCACGATCACGTCGGGGCAGGAACCCGCTTCGCCCGGTCCGATCTCGCTGCCGTCCCAGAAGCGGATCGCGGCCGGGAGCGACCCGCCCAGCCTGCCTTCGATCCGGGACCAGAGAGGAATGAAACGATCGGCGACACCACCTGTGCTGTACATGCCCACGAAAGTTACTCCCGGCCCGACCTCGGCTCAAGGAGCTGCAATGAAAACGGCCGCCCGGGGGCGGCCGTTTCGAACAGCTTCCGAGACCGGGTTCAGATGGTCTCGACGGAAGCGGCTGCGGGGCCCTTCGGGCCCTCTTCGGACTCGTAGCTCACCTTGGCGCCCTCGGCCAGGGTGCGAAACCCGTCGGCCTGGATCGCGGAGTGGTGGACGAAGACGTCCTTGGAGCCATCATCAGGTGTGATGAATCCGAAGCCCTTCTCGTCACTGAACCACTTGACTGTCCCAGTCGGCATAACTTCCTCCAACATCATGATGCGGTGCCGGTTCTCTCCTCCCGGCCTGACGCGGGGCAAATTACCACTTGAGCGCCGGGCGGCGCTTCAGGAGCCGTAAACCTCGGCCTTGATCATGGTCACCGACCGGATCACCGAATCCAGGAAAGGCTCGATCTCGGGCAGCAGTTCCTGGTAAGCGGCTTCGCCAGATTCGGTGATCGAGTAGAAGCGGCGGGTCCGCTTGTCGGGGTGCTCCCAGCTGCCTTCGATCATCCCCTTGCCTTCGAGGTCGCGAAGCAGCGGGTACATCGTGTTCGGGTTGACCGAGATCACGCCCTGGGTCAGGGTCTCGATCGCGTCGATCAGCTGGTTGCCGTAGGAAGGCTCGGCCCGGATCAGGTGGAAGATCAGCAGCGGCAGGAGATCCCGCCGGCGCATCTCGCCACCAAACACGTCCTGCGGCTTTGCCGTCCGCTTCTTCGGGCGGTCGGCTTGGGGCAGGCTCGCAGCCTCGGTCGCTTCAGCGACCGCATCTCCAAGCGGCTTGGACGGCTCGGCCATAGGAGGCGAGTCTAAACCCGTCCCGCCGTTGTTAACCGGGAGGACCATTAACCTCAGCGGGTGGATTCAGGCACGGGACAACTCTTCGAGAGCGAAGCCTCGTTCAACGGCGCGGTCGAGGTTGTCCATGTGATCTGGGCGGCCGAGGATGACGGCTTCGCGGTGGTCGAAGTTCGCGACGATTCCGGTGAGGAATTCGTCGCCACCGGAACGATCGGCCACCTGAAACCGGGTGAGCGGGCCAAATTGACCGGGCAATGGAGCGAGCACCAGAAGTACGGGCCCCAGGTCCAGGTGTTCACGGCCCTGCCGATGGATCCCTCCGACCGGGCCGGCCAGGTCGCATATCTCAGCTCGCTCCGTCACATCGGCCCGATTCGGGCGGAGGCTCTCTGTGAACTCCATGGCCCCGAAGTGCTGGAGAAGATCGCCGCCGACCCCGAGGGGATCCTCGGTTCCTTGCCCGGGCTCGGGGCAAAGCAGCGCGAGGCGGCGCTCGAGAGCTGGTACGAAACCCGGGCGGTGCGGGACCTCCACGTCGAGCTGGCACCCCACGGTCTCGCCCATCTGGCCGGCAAGATCCATGCCCGCTTCGGCGACAAGGCGATGCGGACCATCCGCGAAGACCCGTATTCGCTGACCGAGATCGACGGGGTCGGTTTCGCCCGGGCCGACACGATCGCGATTGCCGCTGGCTTCCCGCCGGAATCCGACCGCCGGGCCCAGGCCGCCGCCTGGTACCTGCTGGGCGAGGCCGAGCGCCGTGGCCACACCCACCTGCCCCTGAACGAACTGGTGGCCCAGGCCACAAAGCTGCTCGGCTACCGCCCGGAACCGGAAGTTCTGACCTCGGCTTCGGGAGTGATCGCCGAGGAGGACCGGATCTACCGCCAGAGCACCCTCGACCGTGAATGCTGGCTGGCCGGAGACCTCAGGGAACGCGCTGCCGGTGAAGCAGTCCTGGACCATTCACCCGAACCGGGCGCGGACGAGAAACTCACCGCCGAGCAGTGGCAGGCCGTGGCCGGCGCCTTCGGCTCCCGCCTTTCCGTGGTCACCGGTGGCCCCGGAGTCGGCAAGACGGTCTGCACGAAGGAGATCGTCCGTGAGGCAAAGGCGGCCGGCGTGCGGATCGGCCTCTGCGCCCCGACCGGGCGGGCAGCCCGCCGGCTTTCCGAGGCAACCGGAGCCGACGCGATGACCATCCACCGCCTGCTGGAGTGGCGTCCCGGCTCGGAGCCGACCTACAAGCCCGGCCATCCCCTGCCGGTCGGCATGCTGATCGTCGATGAGGCCTCGATGATCAACCTCCACATGGCTGATGTGCTGCTCAACGGGCTAGGCCATGACACTCACATCGTCTTCGTCGGTGACGCCGACCAGCTGCCGCCGGTCGGGGCCGGCAAGCCCTTCGCCGACCTGATCGAATCGGGCATCGTCCCGGTCACCCGGCTGACCCACATCTTCCGGCAGGCGGCCCGCTCGATGATCACCACCGCCGCCCATGAGGTGAACGAGGGCCGTCCGCCCCACCTCACGCCGGGCCCCGACCAGGTCCAGGACTTCCATTTCATGGAGCGGGTCACACCCGAACGGGTCCGCAGCGCGGTCGTCGAGATGGTCGGCGAACGGGTCGAGGCCGGGCTCGGCCTGGACCCGATCCGCGACGCCCAGGTGCTTGCCCCGATCTACCGCGGCGAGGCGGGCATCGACGTGCTCAACCGCGAACTTCAGCAGCGGCTCAACCCGGAGGGCCGCAAGGCGGTCAGCGACCGCTTCCGGATTGGCGACCGGCTGATCCAGACCCGGAACGCCTACGAATACGGCCTGATGAACGGCACGATCTGCTTCCTCGTCGATGACGACCCGGATGAGGAAATGGTCGTGCTCGAGACCGATGACGGCCAGTCGGTCGAGCTGCCCTACGCGGAGACCAGCGATCTCAAGCTCGCCTACGCGATCTCGGTCCACAAGTCACAGGGCTGCGAGATCCCGGTCGTGATCTTCGTCTGCCACCGCTCCCACTCGGGCATGCTCACCCGCCCCCTAATCTACACCGCGATCACCCGCGCCCGGGAAATGTGCGTGATGGTGGGAGACCGCCCCGCCCTCGAAAACGGCGTCCGCCGCGACGAAGCCGGCCGCCGCTACTCCTCCCTCGCCCCCCGCCTCGCCGGCACCCTCAACCACGGGTGAGCTGGCTGGTTCTCGCGCAAGGGCTTACCATGCCGCCTATGGGAACCATGAAGTTGGGGAGAAGTCGTTCGTTCAGTGCTGCCCGGAAGCTGGTGGCGTTTGCCGCGGCTTCCTTTGCCGCCATGCTGATGCTGGCTGCTCCTGCTTCGGCGCAGAAGCTGGTCACGATCGATGCTTCCAGCGACTATGTGGATCCCTCGAACCAGCATCTGGCTGGTCCGGTGACCGAAAACATGGGCCCCCACCCCGGCA
>JAIBCJ010000162.1 GCA_019694145.1 Solirubrobacterales bacterium
GGAGCCGGCCCTCGCTGGGTGCGTTCGTCTACATCGAAGGCGGGCCCGGCTACGCCCCGAGCAGCCCCGATTCGTTCAAGCCGCTGGCCGCGGTGATGGCCCCGTTTCTGAAGCGGCGCGAACTGATCGCGATCGACCAGCGCGGCACCGGCCGCTCGAATGCCCTCTTCTGCAAGGGCCTTCAGCGCGGCACGGTCAGCTATCAGCGCGGGTTGAAGCAATGCGCCAGGCAACTGGGCGTGCGGCGAGAGGGGTACACGACCGCCAACTCGGCGGCGGACATCGAAGCGGTGAGAAAGGCGCTGGGTCTGCCGAAGCGGAAGATGATTCTCTACGGCGACTCCTACGGCACCTACCTTGGCCAGTCCTACGCAGCCCGGTACGGCAAGGGCATGAAGGGCCTGATCCTTTCCTCCGCCTATCCCGGCAACGACCCGTTCTGGCGCACCCTCTACCCGGCCGCGCAGCGCGCGGTGACCCGTTCCTGCAATCGGGCGCCGAACTGCTCCGGCAACGCACTGGGCCGGCTCAACCGCATGCTGCGCCGGGCCGGGACCAGGTCAAAACTCGCTTCAAATGTCCTGAACTACCTGGTCGGTGATGCCTCGAGCTACGCGCCGGGCGGTTACAACCACCTCAACCGGGTGATCACCGAATACCTGCGCGGCCGGGGCCGGGAGCTGCGCCAGCTCGTCCACCCATACGGCCCGGACCAGGGGCCGGCCGATTACTTCTCGGTCGGGATGTACGCGGCCGTGGTCTGTAACGACTACCCCGTGCCGTGGAAGCGTTCCTCTCCGATCCCGGCCCGGCGCCGGCAGCTGAACCGGGCAATCGCCGACTTCCGGCCGTCGAACTGGTGGGCGCCGATCCGCAAGAAGACCTGGGCCTATGACTCCGCGAGCGACATCAGCGCCTGCCTTTCCTGGCCGAAGCGTTCCGCCGGTTACCAGCCGCCGATTCCCCGCGGCCGGAAGATGCCCGGCCGTCTGGACACGCTCGTTCTGGCCGGCGAGTTCGACTCGATCACCTCGGTCCGGGAAGCCCGGAAGGTCAACTCGCGGTTTCCCCGCGGCCGCCTCTACATCGTGCCCGACCGCGGTCACGCCTCCGAGCTCTACTTCCCCTTCACCTCCCCGGCGACGCCCCGGATCCGCCACTTCGTCCGCGCCCTCGACCGCTAGCTTCAACGCGGCGCAAATTCCTGCGACCCGTCGGCGGGCTGCGGCGCGGGAGCCGGTGACGGGGGAGGAGGCGGTGGCACGGAGGCCGGAGGCGAGTAGACCGGAGCCGCAGAAGGGCTGGCCGCGGGAGCCGGAGAAGGGCTGATCGTGGAAGTCGCGCCCGAGTCCGAAGCCGGACCGGCGGCCGGTTCATCCCCGCTCCGGTGGTGTTCTCTGACCCGCTTCGATGCCCGCCGCCTCCGGGACTCTTCTCTTTTCCGCGCTCGCCTCTTTCGCCCGGCTTCGAGCTGCTTCCGTTTCAGCGTCCGCTCCCGCTTCTTCTTCGCAGCTTCCTTGCGGATCGCCTCCCCGGGACCGGGTTGCGCTGCGAACCCGTTCATCTCGGCCGGGCGGAATCCCACGTTGGCCGGAACCGGCGGAGGGTCCGGGGTTTTCAGCAGACCGGGCAGGGTCGAGGCACCGAGCAGGACGAGGCCGATGATCGCGCCCAGCCTGATCGCGCGCTCGCGGTCAACCCTGAGGCTCCGGATGCC
Organism: Solirubrobacterales bacterium; assembly: GCA_019694145.1. GTDB lineage: Bacteria > Actinomycetota > Thermoleophilia > Solirubrobacterales > 70-9 > 67-14. The sequence continues at coordinate 1,718 of JAIBCJ010000162.1, forward strand.
ACTTCGCATACCTGATCAAGGGCCCGGGCGGGCAGACTCTCCCCCTGGAGGGACCGGAACCGGGTTGTAATCCACATCGCACCGCGGAAATCGGGCGATGAAGGTATAGTCCCCCGTCGATTTTGACTGACTCAAGCCGCCAATACGAACTTGTCCTGATGCTCGACCCCCAGGTTGAGGAAGCAGCCCGTGAGAAGCTGGTTTCCGAAACCAAGTCGGCCATTGAAGCCAACGGTTCGCTCAAGCACGAAGACAACTGGGGCATCCGCGAGATGGCCTATGAAATCGACCGCAAGAGTGAAGCCGATTACCGGCTGTTCCGCTTCGACGGGGAGCGCGAGCTGCTCGGCACGCTCGATCACAGCCTGAAGATCGCCGACGGCGTCCTGCGCTTCCGCATCTTCCGGGTCGACCCGGACGCTCCGGTCCTGCCGGCCCCGCCCGCCACCGCCGTGGTGATGGCCCCGACCGGTGACGATGACGAGCGCCGCGGTCGCGGTCGCTACCGCGACGAGTAAGGCATCCAGGCCGTGGTGCCGTGAATCTTTCCGCGGTATTTGCGTAATCGGGGGGCGAGAATTCGCCCCCTTTGCCTTTAAGCGTCCACAGGCGTCGCTACATTCCTCCTCCGACCCGCGGGTTCGACAGGGGATCCGCGATGTACGAAAAACGCGATAAGGAGCAAACACACAATGGCCGAGAACATCAACAGGGTCACGATCACCGGCAACCTCACCAGGGATCCGGAACTGCGGCAGACGCCGACCGGTACTGCCGTATGCACTCTCGGAGTGGCCGTAAATGGCCGCCGCAAGGAGGGCGATCAGTGGGTTGACAAGCCCAACTACTTCAACGTGGTGGTCTGGGGCGCACAGGGGCAGAACTGCGCCAACTATCTTTCGAAGGGTCGTCCCGTCGCGGTTGACGGCCGGCTCGACTGGCGCTCCTGGGAGGCCAAGGACGGTTCCGGGAAACGGTCGACGATCGAAATCGTCGCCGACACGGTCCAGTTCCTCGGTTCCCGGGACGGCTCGGCCCCCGGCGGCAACAACGGCGGGCACAGCGAGGCCAACAATGGCGGCAACTACGGCGGCCAGGCCCAGGGTGGCCAGGGCGGAGGTTTCACCCCCTCCTCGGACGTTCCCGCCGACCCCGGAGACTTCGCCCCCACCAGCGGCGGAGCCCCGGCCGACGACGACATCCCCTTCTAACCGACCGCCTGACCGGGTGCGGGCCTTCTCGGGGTGCCGCAGGTTTGCAACCGCAGAGGTTGCAAACCTGCGTCACCCTCGTCCCTTGACTCCCGTTGGTGTAGCCGTGGGGTCGGGTGGGGGTCGTCCGGGACACTCCAGGACCAGCGCGGCTGAATGCCGCGCGTCCGTCCGTCCCGGCGATCCTCACCCGACCCTGCGGCGTAACCACCTCGCTCAACCATGTTTTGCGGAGTTTGCGACCGATGGGGTTGGTACAGAAGTCGCACAGGCCCGGGAACCGGTACGATTCCTTGTCCTGAATGCCCGGGAACTTGCCCGGGCTTGAACTATGTAAGGCACCGGAAAGCATTGGCTAAGACACGAGAAGCGTCATCGCGCCGTGGGCGCCGCTTTAGCGAGCGCGTACGCCCCCGCAAGTACACGAAGATTTCCGCCGAGAACATCGACTACAAGGATCTGACCCTGCTGCGTCGGTTCATCTCGGACAAGGGCAAGACCCGCTCCCGCCGGGTCACCGGCCTTTCCCGCAAGCACCAGGCCCAGCTGTCGGTCGCGGTAAAGCGCGCCCGCGAAGTGGCCCTGCTCCCCTACGTGGGTGAGAAGTAATGGCCCAGGCCATTCTGCTCGCTGACGTCGAGGGGCTGGGAGAGCACGGCACCGCCGTCGAGGTTTCCCCCGGCTACCTCCGGAATTACCTGCAGCCCCGCGGTCTGGCGCAGCCCGCCACCCCGGGCGCCCTCGAGGAGGCGATCCGCCGCAAGGAAGCCGCCGAGAAGGCCGAGCGCGAAGCGATCGCCCGCGCCGCCGAGAACGCTTCCCTGCTTTCCAAGACCGTGCTTACGATCAACCATCGTGCCGGTGATGACGGCAAGCTTTACGGCTCGGTCACGACCAAGGAGATCGCCGAGGCGATCCGCGATGCCCGTGGCATCAAGGTCGACCGCAAGAAGATCCGTCTCGACGTGCCGATCCACCAGGTCGGCACCTACATGATTGACGTAGAAGTGGCCGGTGGCGCCATCGCCTCGGTCAAGACGATCGTCGCGGAAGAGAAATAGCCCAGGTTCCACCCAACAACGTCGAAGCCGAGGAGGCAGTCCTCGGCTCGATGCTGGTCTACGAGCCTGCCGTCAACTGGGCCGTAGATGAAGTCAAACTGAAGCCGGGCGATTTCTACCTCGACCGCCATCAGGCGATCTACGAGGCGATGATCGACCTGTATGCGGCCGACAAGGC
>JAIBCJ010000163.1 GCA_019694145.1 Solirubrobacterales bacterium
TGAGCCAGCGCGACCTGATCGACGCCTACATCGAGCTGCCGCAGAAGAACTACGGCCGGGTCAACGGCAGGCATTATCGCTACGCCTACGGGGTAGGTCTGCGCAAGGGATCGAGCGGCTTCATCGACCAGCTGGTCAAGGCCGACGTGAAGATAGGCGAGTCAAAGCTCTGGCGCGAATGGGGGGTATACCCGGGCGAACCGGTATTCGTGCCGAGGCCCGGAGGGAAGGCGGAAGACGACGGGGTGATCCTCTCGGTCATCCTCGACGGCCGGCGGCGAAAGTCGGCTTTGTTGGTCCTCGACGCGCGGAACATGGAGGAAATTGCGCGTGCTTCAGTGCCGCATCACATCCCCTTTGGCTTCCACGGGCTGTATGCTTCGTGAACAGGGGTGTTTACATTTGTAGTTGACGGGTACTTCCGTACTCAGGCCTTTGGAGGACTGATGGAGCGCGTCCCGCCACAACAGAACACAGGCAGTCTCCCGCTGGTGATCGGGCTTACCGCGCTGGTCTTGGTCGTCCCCTGCGCCGCGGCGATTGTGCTCAGGGCCACCGGAATCGTCACCTCGCCGGTGTTGCTGATCCTGATCCCGGTGCTGGTTTCCGTTCTCTTTTCCCATTCGATTTCCGAGTTCTGGAAGCGGCGCCGGGCCGGCAGTCCCCTGCTCTTCGAAGACCTGATGCTGTGGGGCTGGCTCCGCCGCCGCCGCTTCGAAAGGCTGCTTTCCCGCTCGGAGGACTTCGTCGGCCCGGAGGCGGGCCGCGGGCTGACTCCGAAGCAGCGGGCCCGTGAGCTTGAACGCCTGGCCAGCGCCCTCGAGGCTCGTGATCCACGCACCCACGGCCACTCGCGCCGGGTGGCGAGGCATGCCACCTCGATCGCCCGGGGCCTCAGGTTGCCCGATGCCGAAGTCGCCCGGATTCGCACCGCGGCGCTGCTTCATGACGTCGGCAAGATCGAGGTGCCCTGGGAAATCCTCGAAAAGCCCGGCGCCCTGACCGACGAGGAATTCGCCCAGATCAAGAAGCATTCCGCCGCCGGGGCCCGCCTGGTCGAAGGGATGGGTGACCCGGAGCTCGTCGCGATCGTCCGGCACCACCACGAGCGGATTGACGGCGGCGGGTACCCGGACCGCATCGCCGGTGACGAAATCCCGATCGGGGCCCGGATCATCGCCGTTGCCGACACCTTCGATGCCCTCACCTCGGCCCGTTCCTACCGCCAGCCTCGTTCGCATGAGGAGGCGCTCGGGGTGCTCCGGGAAGAGGCCGGGGCGCAGCTTGATGCCGGCGCGGTCCAGGCTTTCGACGGCCGCTATTCCAGCCGCCGGCCGGTCGCCTTGGTTGCCACGGTCCTCGGGCTCGGCAGGCAGGCCGGCCAGTCGATGATCAGCTTCGGAACCGGTGCTTCGCAGGTCGCGGCGGTCGGGGCGGCCGCGGCAGTGATCGGTGTCGCCCCCGCGGCCAGGGTGGACCAGCAGCAGGAACCGGCGAAGCAGAACCCGATCGTGCGGCAGTCGGATTCCACCTCGGCCCGGTCGGTGGCTGATTCCGGCTCCGCAACGGCCGGCAGCCAGTCCGGGACCGGAGAGCAGGGCCGCAAGTCGGCATCCGGCGGCCGGAACGCCCGAAACGGCAACGGCGGCAAAGGATCAACCGATAACACCTTCAGCACTTCCGGGGACGGCGGCGGAACCAGCTCCGGATCAAACGGTGGCTCCGGGTCCGGTGGAGGATCCTCTGGTGGCTCCGGCGGCGGCAGCGGCGGCGGTTCTTCCAGCGGCGGCTCGTCGGGCAGCGGCACGACCGCGGTCAACCCTGTCCAGACGGTCACCGAGAACGTGCAGAAGCAGGTTCAGCAGACCACCCAGCAGGTGACCGATTCGATCCCCTCCCTGCCCGGCAACGACCCGGTTTCCCAGGGTGTCAACAACACGGTTGACGAGGTCAAGGACACGGTCAACAGCACGGTCGGCAAGCTCACCGGCAAGCCCTGACCATTTCCCCTAGCGCCAGGCGTGGCCGACGAAGACCGGCTCCGGGACCAGCGCCACCCCGAAGATTTCTTCCACCCGGTCGGCGATGCCGTGGGCGAAGGCGACCAGTTCCGCGGTCGTGCCCCCGCCGCGATTGACGATCGCAAGGGTGTGGTTCCTTGACAGCCCGATCGGTCCATCCCCGAAACCGCGGGTGAATCCGGACCGCTCGATAAGCCAGGCGGCCGAGGTCTTGGCGAGGCCTTCCGGCGCCGGGTAGCCCGGCGGCAGGTCATCGGCTCCGAACAGTTCCTCCGCCCGGGCGGTCAGGTCCGCCATGCCGGCCAGATCGAGCAGGGGGTTGGTGAAAAACGAGCCGGCGCTGACCGAATCCGGATCGGCCGGGTCGACCACCATGCTCTTCGAGCGCCTCAGCTCGAGCACGGTTTCGCGGGCGACCGGCAGGGGAACCCGTTCGCCGACCTCCACTTCGAGCGCCCCGGCGAGCTGGGCGTACTCGACCGGCGCCGACATCTCGGAAGGGCTGAGGATGAACTCGACCGCCAGCACGAGAAAGCGCGAATCACCCTTGAAGCGGCTCGAACGGTAACCGAAGCCGCATTCGCTTCCGGCGAGGGTGGTGACCTCGGCGTTCTCGCGATCGAGCACCAGGACGGAAGCGATGGTCGATGAGACTTCCTGACCGTAGGCCCCGACGTTCTGGATCGGGGTGGCGCCGACCGTTCCGGGGATTCCCGAGAGGCACTCGATTCCCGAGAGCCCCGAATCGACCGTCCGGGCTACCAGGGCATCCCAGTTCTCGCCGGCAGCGACGGTGAGAGAGACCCGGCCGTCATCGAGTTCACGCTCGTCGATTCCCGCGGTCCGGATCCAGACCGTGGTCCCGGGCACCCCCTGGTCGGCGATCACCACATTCGACCCGCCGGCGAGGAAGAAGAGCGGTTCCCGCTCGGCGTCAGCCGCCTGCACCAGCCTGATCAGCTCGGCCGTGTCTTCGACCTTGATCAGCCGCTCGGCCGGCCCGCCCAGCTTCAGGGTGGTCAAGGGGGCGAGTTCGACGTTTTCTCCGGCTTCGGCCACGCCCCGATGCTTCCAGAAAACGGGGAGCGGCTGTGTTGACACAAGAAAGGGGCCGCATCAGCGGCCCCTTTCCATGCGATCTGTTGGGGGTCAGATCACGCTTGGGTGGAGGTGTCCCCCGCCGGGACAACGATCTCCAGTTCCTTGAAGACCTTGCCCGAGGCCGTGTACTTGACGACGGCTTCGGTCACTTCCACGCCTTCGGCGAGGTCGTCTACCGAGCAGTCACCGCCACAGTCACCTTCGTGACCGGGGCCCTCTCCGTCGTGGCCGCGGCCTTCGCCGTTGCCGTGATCGTCATGGCCTTCGCCATTGCTGCCGGGGCCGCCGTGGCGGTCTTCGGATTCTCCGGAGCCCTGATCGTCGGTTCCGTCGTCGTCACCTTCGTCGGTTCCGTTGTCGTCACCTTCGTCGGTTCCGTTGTCGTCAGCGACGTCTTCGGATTCGCAGTGAACGCGGGTCTCATCGGTGACCGAACCGGTCAGCTCGCCGCCCGCGTAAAGGGTGATCGTCAGATCGCCGGTTTCCGAATCGTAGGCCGAGATGACACCGGCCTTCTCCTTGAGGTCATTGACTCCGTCGTCGTCCGAGTCCTTGTCGCGCGGGTTGGTGCCAGCCAGCCACTCGCCGCGATTGCGAAGCCCGTCCGTGTCCTGATCGAGCTTGCGCTGGTCCCGCTTCAGCGAAAGCTTGTGGCTCCGCTCCCAGCGGTCCGGGATCCGGTCCTTGTTGTGATCCTTTGCCGAGGCGGTTCCTGGCATCACGATCACAAACAGCGCCAGAATGGCCGCCGCAAGGATGCCGAACCTTTCTCTCCTCCTGATCTTCATGCTTTCCTTTCGTGCGATTGCTTGGAGCTTCTGAACCGGAGACCCGAGCCGAAACGAAAAGTCACGCGAAAAGTTCAGCTGGATCCGCTTCTTCGCCTGTAGAAGCGAAAAAAGGGATGTCAATCGTCGTCAGAAGGATGGGGCGTCCTGCCGCCCTCACCACCGGAAGACCCCGACGAGCCGGATCCCGAGTCATCGGAACCATGCGAGCCACCCGAACCGCTCGAACCGGA
>JAIBCJ010000164.1 GCA_019694145.1 Solirubrobacterales bacterium
TCGTGGTAGGCGGTGATCTTCCGTTCCTTCTCCGACATGATCCGGGTCTTCTTCTCCGGACCGGCGATCACGCGCATGATGCCCTCTTCGAGCTCGTGCTGGGTGATTTCGCGCTTGCCCGAACGGGCGGTCAGGAGCGCCGCCTCGTTGATCAGGTTGGAGAGGTCGGCACCGGTGAACCCGGGGGTCTGGCCGGCCAGGGCATCGAGGTCGATGCCGGCGGCCAGCGGCTTGCCGCGGGAATGGACTTCGAGGATCTTCTTGCGGCCCTGGCGGTCGGGCCGGTCAACCGCGACCTGGCGGTCGAAGCGGCCGGGCCTAAGCAGGGCCGGGTCGAGAATGTCGGGCCGGTTGGTGGCGGCGATCAGGATGATGTTGTCCTTGATCTCGAAGCCGTCCATCTCGACCAGCAGCTGGTTGAGGGTCTGCTCCCGTTCGTCGTGACCGCCGCCCATGCCGGCACCGCGGTGGCGGCCTACGGCGTCGATCTCGTCCATGAAGATGATGCAGGGCGAGTTCTGCTTGGCCTGCTCGAAGAGGTCGCGGACCCGGCTGGCGCCCACGCCGACGAACATCTCGACGAAGTCCGAACCGGAAATCGAGAAAAAGGGAACGCCGGCCTCGCCAGCCACTGCGCGGGCGAGCAGGGTCTTGCCGGTGCCGGGAGGTCCGTAGAGGAGCACACCCTTCGGGATCCGGGCTCCGAGCGACTGGAATTTCTTCGGGGTTTGAAGGAATTCCTTGATTTCGTGGAGCTCCTGCACCGCCTCGTCGGCCCCGGCCACGTCCTTGAAGGTGATCTTCGGGGCGTCCACGGCCATCTTCTTGGCCTTCGACTTGCCGAAACTCATGACCCGCGAGCCGCCGCCCTGCATCTGGTTCATCAGGAAGATCCAGAAGCCGAAGAAGAGCAGGAAGGGCAGGATGTAGGTCAGCATCGAGAGCAGGCTGCTGCCGCCGGTGCCCTTGACGGTGGTCGAGACATCACCCTCGCGCAGCTGGTTGATCAAGCTCTGTTCGGTGTTCGGCGGGTAGCCGGTTTCGAACTTCTCACCCTCGGAGTCGGAGCCGTCGGCGGCCTTTTCGGTCACGTCGAGCGAATTGTTCTTGGTGTTGACCGTGACCGAGTCGATCTCGCCCTTGTCGACCATGGTCAGGAACTCGTTGTAGGTCGGCGGCTTGTCGCCGCTGTCCGGGCTGATCACGCGCTGCGCGACGAAGGCCAGGATGACCACCAGCAGGATGGGGAATGCCGCGCTCTTGAAAAACCGTTTCAAATCTTGGGTCTCTTTCCACGACCTCGCGACAGGCTCTACCTGCCTTCAGGCCGAATTGTCAGACTAGCAGGGAGAACCCGGCAACCGGCATGGGAGAGCGGTCCCGGATGAAGATTTCTTGCCGCCGCCGCTAACGGTCGGGGACCGCGTCTTCCGGCAGCAAAGCCACATGGTCGAGATTCCGGTAGCGCTGGGCGAAATCGAGCCCGTAACCGACCACGAACTGATTGGGGATCTCGAAACCGGTGTAGCGGATCGGAACGTCGACCCGACGGCGTTCCGGCTTGGTCAGGAGGGTGCACACCTCCAGTGACGCCGGGTCGCGGGCCTGGAGGTTCCGCATCAGGTAGTTGAGAGTGAGGCCCGAATCGACGATGTCCTCGACGATCAGCACGTCACGGCCGGTGATCGAGTCATCCAGGTCCTTGAGGATCCGCACCACGCCTGAAGAATCACGCGACGAGCCGTAGCTGGAGACCGCCATGAAGTCGATCTCGCAGGGCACGGTGAGGTGCCGGAGCAGGTCGGCGATGAAGACCACCGCGCCGCGCAGCACCCCGACCATGACCAGGTCCTTGCCGGCGTAATCGCGGCTGACTTCGGCCCCGAGGTCGGCGACTTTCCGCTGGAGGTCTTCAGCGGTGATCAGCACCTCGCCGACCGAGACGAGTTCATTCGGAGGCGTCGCAGCCATCGCCGCCAGTCTAGAGGTCTAGATGGAGAACGGCGGCCGGGCGTGGAGGCTAATGACATCCCGGTCCGGCCCTGCGATCAGGAGGTGGCGTGACCGGACCAGCCCCGGCACCCAGATGATCTTCTCGCCGACCACCAGGACCGGCCAGCTCTGCCTTCTGGAAGCGGGCACGAGTGCGTCGGTGAAGACGTCCTGGAGGCTCTTGCTGCCGCTCATGCCAAGCGGCTCGATGCGGTCGCCGAAACGCCACGGTCGCACCTGAAGCAGAAGGTCGTCAGGACCCGGTGACTTCTCGATCAACCAGATGAGCAGGTCATCGAGATCGAGAAATGCCGCCCAGGGATCCCCGAACGCGGAGCGGACCTCGGCCTCGACTCCCCTCGAAGATTCGATCTCCCAGCCACCGAAGGTGGCGACACCGGCCTCGAGGTCGATCCGGGCCGGCTCGGGCACCGCGTCGTGGCCCGTTCCCCCGCCCGGGCAGACCCGTACCCTTCCCGCTTCAACCAGCAGGGAGTCTCCGCCGCCGAGGTCCAGCCTGCCTCCTTCGGGCATTCCGGCCAGACGCAGGACTTCAGAGGCAAGGTCCGGCGAAACGGCGACCGGCCGGTCAAGTTCGGCCTCGGCGAGGTGACGAATCATGCGGCGCCGGACGGCCGGCGGCTGGTCTTCAAGCGACTTCGCGGGAATTCCCCGGCTCCCCCCCGGACCGGCCGCGCCGGATAAAGCGACGGCATCGACCGCCAGCCGCATCAGGGCTTCCTCGTCCTCGGCCAGCTCGGCCCTGGTCCGCACTACGTTGAGCTCCGCCCCGCAGTTGACCTGCTCGAGCGCCGGCATGACCTCCAGCCGGATCCGGTTGCGGGCGAAGGCCGGATCGTCGTTGGTCGGGTCTTCCGAATGGGTGACGCGTTCAAGCATCGTCCGGATCAGGCCGCGATCGAGCGTGAGGAGCGGCCTGATCAGGTTTCCCGACCTTGGCGGCATCGCCAGCAGGGACCTCGCGCCCGGCGAGGAGACGAGGCGGTAGATGAAGGTCTCGACCTGATCGGAGCGGTTGTGGCCGACCGCAATCCAGTCCAGACCCCGCTCGCTGCGGATCCGCTCCGCTTCATCCAGCCGAATCTTCCGGGCCCAGGCCTGCATGTTTCCCTCTGCCTCACCCGCCCGGAGGACAACCAGTTCGACCTCCAGCTGCTCACAGATCCGGCGGACCAGCCGCTCGTCATCGTCGGCGGTGGGCCGGAGGCCGTAGTTGACGTGGAGTGCGACCAGGTGCCCGGCGCCGAGAACCAGATGGAGGCCGAGCAGCAGCGCGACCGAATCGGCCCCGCCCGAAACGAGCACGACACCGCGATCCCCTTCCGATACCAGTCCCGATTCCCTGATCGCGCCGCCAATGAAATGTGCGGGCTTGCCCCCGAACCGGAACGATTCGAACCCGGGGTCAGGAGCGGGCACGAACCAGAAACAGCGGGGTCGGGACCGGGAAGCCCTTGAGATCGACCTCGCCGATCGCATCGGTCTCGAGGTCCGGGTGATCCTCGATCGCCGCCGCCACGGCATCGGTGATCAGCACCTCGCCGCCAAGGGCCCGGTTGACGACCCGGTGGGCGAGGTTGACCTGGCTGCCGTAGTAGTCGCCATCCCGGAATACGACCGCACCGTGATGGATGCCGGCCCGCGGCTTCGGCCGGTCCTCGAACAGGGCCAGGAACCCGACCGCCCATTCGGCCAGTGAAGCGGGGTCGGGCGAGACCACCATTACCTCGTCGCCGATCGTCTTGACGATCCCGGCCTCGGGCGGCAGGGTCGCCTCGACCGCTTCGGTGAACTGCTCGACCACCGAGAACGCCGTTTCGTCACCCTCCTGTTCGGTGAACCGGGTGAACCCGGTCAGGTCGATGAAGCAGAGCGTGGTCCTGACCTGGTCGAGGTTGGTGTCGCCACCGAAGTCGGACTCCATGTGCCCGATCACGTCCTGTTCGAGGAAGTACCTGAGATACCGGTCATGCAGGTACTGGAAGAGCGGCACCGCGGTGGGCGAGGTGCGGCGGGCCAGGTCGCCGAGTTCCTCGGCCATTTCGATCTCGCTCAGGCCGTCACGGATCATCGGCTCATGGACGAAGAGATGGAAGAGCCGGACCTCGGCGTCGGCGATCC
>JAIBCJ010000165.1 GCA_019694145.1 Solirubrobacterales bacterium
TAGCCGGGACGGACGCACGCGCGGCATTCAGCCGCGCTGGTCCTGGAGTGTCCCGGACAACCCCCACCCGACCCCACGGCTACACGGACCCGGAGAAACCTCGACGGCCCCACTCGACCCCACGGCTACACGAACCCGGGAGAAACCTCAATGACCTCCATCCGACCCCACGGCTACTCGGACCCCGTGCTGGTCGACGGGATTGCCCTGGACCTCCGGAGGCGATTCGCGAGAGTCCAATTTTGGCCGCATGGCGCACTCAACTCCGATCTCGAATCGGCGGCCCGGATCGAAATCGGAGTTGGGTGCGCTATTTGCCGATAACTCCCGCCTCGAATCCCCCCCGAGATTCCAACCCGCTCCCCCTTCACCAGCCCCTGCCGGCTTCAAGGTGACGCAGGTTTGCGACCTCTCCGGTGGCAAACCTGCGGCACCTTCGAAAAACACACCCGGCACGTCTCGAGGTGCCGCGCATTCAGGACCGTTACGGGCTTAAACGTGCGGCACCTGCGAGCAACCCAGGTGTTGCAGGTCCGGCGGGTTGAAGCTGGAAGCGGGGCGAAGCTTGCCGGCTGCAGTTAGTTTTCCCGCATGGGATATGAGACTCGTTGTCTGATTGGTGGAGAGTTCGTTGAGGGAGAAGGCGCCTCGATCGAGGTTGAGAACCCGGCTTCCGAGGAGATCGTCGCGACCGTTGGTTCGGCTTCGCTGGAGCAGCTTGACCTCGCCGTCGCCAAGGCGACCGAGGCGAAGGCCAGCTGGGGCGGGATGCCGGCCGTTGACCGGGCTCCTCTGCTGCACGGGATCGCCGCGGCCCTGCGCGAGAAGACCGACGAACTCGCGCTGCTGATGACCACCGAGATCGGCCGGCCGCTTTCCGAGTCGGCGGACGAGGTCGAATGGTGCGCGGCCTGCTTCGACTACTACGCGGAGGTCGCCCGTTCGGAGATCGGACGCGTGATCCCGCCGATCGAGGCCTCGCAGTTCTCGGTCGTGGTCAAGGAGCCACACGGGGTGGTCGGCTGCATCGTGCCGTGGAACTTCCCCCTCCTCTTGCTGGTCTGGAAGGTGGCCCCGGCCCTGGCCGCGGGCAACACGATCGTGGCCAAGCCCTCCGAGCTGACTCCCCTCTCGACCCTCGCGATCGCCGAGGTCTTTTCGGAGCTGCCGGACGGCACGGTGAACCTGCTGGCGGGAGCTGGCGATGTCGGCGCCGGGATCTCCGGCCATCCCGGGATCGACTGCGTCGCATTTACCGGTTCGGTTGCCACCGGCCGGAAGGTCGGCGTCGCGGCTGCTTCCCGCAATGCCCGGGTCAACCTCGAGATGGGCGGCAAGGACCCGTTCATCGTCTGCGATGACATCGGCACCGACGGGCTCGAGGTTGCCGCCCGTGGCGGTGCCTGGGCGGCCTTTCTGAACGCCGGCCAGGTCTGCACCTCATCCGAGCGCTTCTACGTGATGGAGTCGGTCTTCGACGAGTACGTGAGCGCCTTCGTCGAGCACACCAGGTCGCTAGTGATCGGCGATCCGCTGGAGTCGGCGACCGACCTCGGGCCGATGGTCTCCGCCACCCAGCGCGGCAAGGCGCTGGGCCAGGTCGAGGACGCTGTCGCCGGGGGAGCCGAACTGCTCACCGGTGGAGGAAATGCCGGATTCGGGAAGGGCCATTACCTCGAGCCCTGTGTGCTGACCGGGGTTGACGCCGCGGCCGATCTGCTCCGCGAAGAGACTTTCGGGCCGGTCGCGCCGATCGTGCCGGTCAAGGACCTCGACGAGGCGATCGCGCTCGCCAACGGCCTCGACTTCGGCCTCGGCGCGAACATCTACACCCGCGACCTTAAGCGGGCGATCCGCTGCGTGAAGGAGGTCCGGGCAGGTTCGGTCTGGATCAACGACCCCCTGACCGACAATGACGCCGGACCCTTCGGCGGCTTCAAGAACTCAGGTATCGGCCGCGAGCTCGGCACCGAGGGTCTAGACGCCTTCCGCGAAGCCAAGCATGCCCACATCGACACCGAGATCGAAGTCAAGGACTGGTGGTACCCCTACGGGTGATCCCGGGCGGGGCCGCTTCCCTGCCGGTTCAGGAAGTGGCGCCGGTGGTGCCGGTGCTGCCCGCCGGTCCGGTGGTGCCGGTCGTGCCCGAGGCCCCGGAGCTGCCACAGGTTTCGAAGCCGAAGCCGTCGGTCAGCTGGTAGTACTGGCCGGCCAGAATCGAAGCCTTCTTGCCCGCGGAGATCATCGCGTCCTTGTCACCCGAGGCAATCGCATCGGCTGCCTCCTTCGCGATGTCGACGCGCTGCCGGCCGAGGTCGATGATCTGGGTCACCGTGGTCTGATCGGCAGTCGGGGCGGTCAGGCCCTCGAGTTCATCGAGCATGGCGGAGAAATCCGCGGCCTGGTCCTCAAAGTCCTGGGCGGCATCCTCGAGCTCGCCGTTCCCGATCGCCTGGTTGAACTGTTGCTCGAGTGTGGCCGAAGTTGGCTGGTACTGGGCGCAGATCGCGTCAGCGTCAGCGATGAAGCCCTCCCGCGAGAGGTCTTCTTCACTGGAGCCCCCGCCACAGCCGGCCAGCAAGGCGATCGAAAGAGCGCAGAGAAACGCGGCCGGGATGAACCGCGAAGCGCGGGTTGTGTCAGAGGGGAGATTCACCATCGGCAGCCTATCTCCGGACCCGGCGCGGCCGTCAATAGACTCGTTGCCATGTCTAACGGTCAGGACAGAACTCCTTATGTCGACGCGCTGCTCGCCTTTGCCCAGAGTGATCCGGGCAGGTTCAACGTGCCAGGTCATCAGGGCGGGATCGGTGCGGATCCCCTGCTGCACCAGCTGGTCGGGCAAACCGGCCTTTCCGATGACATCCCCGGACTGATCGAGGGCATCGACGTTGGTGATCCGAATCCGTTCCAGGAGGCCCAGGCGCTGGCCGCCGGAGCATGGGGCGCGAAGCGGACCTGGTTTCTGATCAACGGGGCCTCGCAGGGCAACCAGGCGATGTGCCTGGCGGTCGCCCACATGGGCGGGGAGCTGGTGGTCCAGCGGAACGTCCACTCCTCGGTCATCGACGGCATGATCATGGCCGGGTTGAAGCCAACCTTCGCCGCCCCGGAGCTTGACCCGGACCTCGGCGTCGCGCATTGCCTGACTCCCGACGACCTGGCCGAGGCGCTGGACCGCTGCCCGGATGCGAGTGCGGCGGTGGTCGTCTCACCCACCTACTTCGGGGCCTGCGCCGACATCTCCGGACTGGCGGAGGTCGCCCACAGCCGCGGCGTTCCCCTGGTTGCCGACGAAGCCTGGGGGGCCCACCTCCACTTTCACCCTGACCTGCCGCCCAGCGCGATCGAGAGCGGCGCCGACCTGGTCATTTCCTCCACCCACAAGATCGTTGGCAGCCTGACCCAGTCGGCGATGATCCACCTCGCCACCGACCGTTTTGACCAGGCGATCATCGACCGCTGCATTTCGATGACCGAGTCAACCAGCCCGAACTCGCTGCTTTGCGGTTCGCTCGATGCCGCCCGACGGCAGGCCGCCATACATGGGGAGCGGTTGCTCGGGGAGACGATCGAAGTGCTGGTCGAGGCGCGGGAAGAGATCCGCTCGATCCCCGGCCTCGACGTGCTCGACGAAAGGCTGCTTGAGCGCAAGAGCGTGGTCGGCTGGGATCCGCTCCGGCTGACCATCGACGTCCGGGGAACCGGAAGCACCGGGTACCACATCGCCGAGCTGGCCCGGGACCTGGCCGGAGTCAATCTCGAACTGGCCTCGGACACGGTCGCCGTCGCCGTATTCGGCATGGGAACGGGCACCGCCCAGCGGGCCCGCCGCCTGATCGACGGTGTCCTCACCGCCCTCGAGGCGATCGAGGCCGAACCGGTCCAGGAGAAGCCGGAGTTCGCGCCGCCCCCGCTCTGGGGCGATCCCGCGATGACTCCCCGGGACGCGTTCCTCGGCAAGCAGGAAGTCGTGCCCTTCTCGGAAGCAGAGGGCCGGATCGCCGCGGAACCGCTTGCCACCTATCCGCCCGGGATCCCCAACGTCCTGCCCGGCGAGCGGCTGACCCGCGAGACCCTCGACTACATCACTGACTCGGTCGACCACGGGGGCTACGTGCGAGGTGCGGC
>JAIBCJ010000166.1 GCA_019694145.1 Solirubrobacterales bacterium
GTCTTCGAGGACTCGATCGCCGACGTGCTGAACAGATACATCGGAGACGAGAAGCTCAAGACCGCGCTCTACGGCCAGGGTGTGATCGGCACCTGGGGCGGGCCATACGAACCGGGGACCGCCTCGATCAAGCTGATGCACTACCAGGGCGACCTCGAAGGCCAGGGGCCGGTCTGGGGTTACGTCGAAGGCGGCATGGGCATGGTCAGCTTCGCGATCGCCGACGCCGCGCTGGAAGCCGGCGCCCGGATCGCCTGCGGGGTCGAGGTGGCCGGGATCCTCCCCGGGGAAGGGGTGGTCTGCGAGGACGGCAGCCTGATCCGGGCCCGCAACGTGATCTCGAACGCCGACCCGAAACGCACGCTCGGCATGCTCGAAGGCGAAGCTGGCGGTGGCATCGATGCGACCTTCAAGAGTCGCCTCGACGCCTGGAAGATCCGCAGCCCGGTGGTCAAGTTCAACGCGGCGCTCTCGCGGCTGCCGGAATGGGCGGCGGCCCCCGGCGAGAGCTGGCCGGCCCAGGCGACGATCGACGCCTGCGGGACGATGGATGAGGCCCAGGCCGCCTTCGAGAAGTGTGCCGCGGGTGAACCGGCCGTCGCCTTCGCCGAGATCTACATCCAGACCGGTTACGACCCGACCGTGGCCCCGGAGGGCAAGCACCTGATGAGCGTCTTCGGGCAGTACGCGCCGTACGACATCACCGGCAGCGACTGGGACGCTGCCCGCGAGTCGGTGGCGCAGCAATTCATCGACCTGATCAGCCGCTTCGCGCCCGACTATGGTGAATGCGTGACCAGCCACGAGGTACTCGGGCCTCCCGACATCGAATCGCGGGTCGGCCTGACCGGCGGCAACATCTTCCAGGGGGAAGTGACCCCGGACCAGATGTGGGAGGGCCGGCTCTCGGCCCGGACCCCGATGGCCGGGCTCTACATGTCCGGCGCCGCGACTCACCCGGCGGGAAGCGTGATCGCCCTGAACGGAAGAAACGCCGCCGAGGCCGTGCTGGCGGATGCCGGAATCCGGATCGGAGCCGGGGCAGGTTGACCGCCGGGGCTCCAGCCGACGCGTCACCCGGCCAGTCTGCGGGCCCGACCCCGAACGCCCGCGACCGGATCCTCGAAGCGGCCTGCGCCTCGATCGCCGAGGACGGCATCGATGATGTGAGGATCGCCCGGGTGGCGATGCGGGCCGGAGCCTCGACCGCGCTGGTCCACCACTACTTCTCGACCCGGGAGGAGCTGCTCGAGGAAGCGCTGATGCATTCCTACGAGCTGGCCGCCCGGGACCGGTTCGGCAGGCCGGTCGACCCCCAGGCCAGCGCGACCGGCCGGCTCAAGGTGATGATCGACGAATGCCTGCCGATCGAGGGGCGGCAACATCAGGAGTGGCTGCTCTGGGTCGAGCTCTGGCTGCGCGCCGCCCGCGACCAGGAATCCCGGCCGCTCGGCCAGCGGCTCTATGCCAGCTACCGGGAATGGATGCTGGAAGTCATCAACTACGGGGTCGAGCGCGGGGAGTTCTCTACGGACGATCCCGGGGCCAGCGCCGACGTTGCGATGGGCCTGCTGGACGGGCTGGGAATCAGGGCCCTGATCGAAGACCCGGACATGGACGTCGAAAGGGTCCGGGTGCTGGCCGCGACGCGAATCGCCAGGGAACTCGGAATCGAGCCGAGGGCGCTGACCGAATGATCGCCGCCCGCACCGACATCGGGAAGGTGCGGGCCGGTGAGTGAACTAGAGCTGAACCGACGCCAGCTGCTGCTGGCCGGGGCGGGGCTGGCTGCTGCCGCCTGGGGGGTCAGCGGCTGCACGGTCGAGCGGCCGATCGACAAGTCGGCGGCCGGGGACGTGGTCGAGCCGAAGATCGACGGCGACCTGCTGATCTTCAACTGGGCCCAGTACATGGACCCCTCGATCAAGAAGTCCTTCTCCGACAGGTACGGGGTCGCCGTGAACGAGGTCAACTTCGACAACCTCGAGGCGATGGTGACCAAGCTCAGGGCGGGAGGCTCCTACGACCTGATCTTCCCCTCGACCGAGTACGTCCAGCGGCTCAGGAACGAGCAACTGATCCGGCCCTTCGACCGCGCGAAGCTGAAGAGCGCGGCGACGCTGACGCCCTACTTCGACAACCCCTGGTACGACCCCAACTCCGAGTTTTCGGTGCCCTACACGTATTACACGACCGGGATCGCCTGGAACACCGATGAGGTCGACACGATGACCGGCTCCTGGAACGACCTTTCAAACGAGCAGGCCCTGGGCCGGATCTTCATGCTCGACGACTTCCAGGAGGGGATCGGCCAGGCCAACCTGCTGAACGGCTTCTACCTGAACACCGAGAAGTCCGACCAGCTCGAAACCTCGAAGGGCACGCTGCTCGACCAGAAGGAGGGTCTGCGCGGCTTTTCAACCAACTCGGTCCAGAACCTGGTTTCCGGGTCGGCGGCCGTGACCCAGGCCTGGAACGGGGACGTGGTCAACGCCAGAAACCAGGTTGACGACCCCTCGGTCTTCGCCTACGAAACCTGCAGGGAAGGGGTCCCGGTCGGCTCGGACCTGATGTGCATCCCGATCACCTCGAAGAGCCCCGGCACGGCGATGGTCTTCATGGACTGGATCCTTCGGCCGGACAACGCCTACAAAAACGTGATGTGGAACGGCTACCCGATGCCGGTCGCCGGCGGCCGCGAAGCCTTCGCCAAGCTGGTCAAGGACGACCCCTCGATCGACGTCAACCTCGACCAGCTTTCCGACTCGGCGATGGAGTTCCGGCTCGACAATCCCGAGGCCCGCCAGGAATGGACCCGGATCTGGACCGAGGTCAAGGCGTGAGGGGCAGCCGGTGACCAGCAAGCGCTTCTGGGACTGGTTCATCTTCCCCGGCGGGATCTGGATCGCCCTGCTCTTCGCGATCCCGCTCTGCCTCGTGCTCGCCCTTTCCTTCGGCCACGTCGACGACTTCGGCCGCGGGGTCTACGGGTTCTCGCTGGACAACTACCGGGACGTCTTCGATGCGACCTACGTGCCGGTGCTGCTCCGCTCGGTCGGTTACGCCCTGGCGACGGTAATCCTCTGCCTGCTGATCGGGTACCCGGTCGCGTACTTCATCGCCCGTTTCGGGGGCAGGTACCGCTACGCGCTGCTGGCTGCCCTGGTCATCCCCTTCTTCGTCAACTACCTGGTCCGGACCTACGCCTGGGTCGCCCTGCTCTCCGACCAGGGCCTGGTCAACAACCTGCTGGTCGACCTGGGCCTCAGCCAGCAGCCGATCCAGTTCATTAACACCCCCTTCGCGGTGATCGGCGGACTGGTCTACGGCTACATCATCTTCATGATCCTGCCGCTCTACGGCTCGATCGAACGCATGGACCCGAGCGTGATCGAGGCCGGCAAGGACCTTTACGGCTCGCCCTTCCAGACCTTCCTGCATGTGACCCTGCCCGCCACCCAGGCCGGGATTTTGGCCGGCTGCGTGCTGGTCTTTCTGCCGGCGGTCGGGGATTTCGTCTCCGCCCAGCTGCTCGGCGGACCGGACACCTACATGGTCGGCAACCTGATCCAGGACCAGTTCTTCGCCGCCTCGAACTGGCCCTTCGGCTCGGCCCTGACCGTGATCATGATGGCCTTCCTCGCGATCTGGATGGTCTTCTACCTGCGGCGCGCCAGCAAGGGCGAGGCGGAGGTTCTGTGAGCGCAAGCGAAACCAAAGGCTGCCGTTGAGCACGCCGTTTTACAAGCCGCGCTTCCTGAGGGTCTTCACCGGGCTGGTCTACCTCTAC
Source organism: Solirubrobacterales bacterium (assembly GCA_019694145.1). Taxonomy (GTDB): domain Bacteria; phylum Actinomycetota; class Thermoleophilia; order Solirubrobacterales; family 70-9; genus 67-14. The sequence goes on from JAIBCJ010000166.1 coordinate 3,791, forward strand.
CTGTTCATCCCGATCGTCATCGTGATCGTCTTCTCGTTCAACAGCGCGAAGTCGCTCCAGGTGATGCAGGGGGTCTCGCTCCGCTGGTACTCGGACTTCTTCAACGACCCCACCCTGATGGATTCGCTGGTCACCTCGGTGCAGATCGCGGTCCTGACCATGGTCATCTCGACCATCGTCGGTACCGCACTCGCGATCGGCCTGGTCCGGGCCCATTCCGGCACCGCCAGGGGCTTCAACATCCTGATGCTGGTTCCGCTGATCACCCCGGAGATCGTGGCCGGCATCTCGGCGCTCCTGATCTTCTCCCAGCTCGGGATCGGCCTTTCGATCTGGAC
>JAIBCJ010000167.1 GCA_019694145.1 Solirubrobacterales bacterium
ATCACCAATGGCCATCTCGACATCTTGCAGCGCTCGCTGCGGCTGTTCGATCGCGTGATCATCGCGCTCGCCGACAACGTGCGAAAGCGTCCCCTGTTCTCGGTTGAAGAGCGCCGCAGCCAGATCTGCCTCGGCCTGGATCCCGATCCGGCCGGGCTCGGTGACTCGATCACCGACTGGAGTGACGGTTCCGCGGCAGAGGCCGCCGGGGCCGCCGTTTCAGCCCACTGCCGCCGGATCATCGAGCTGGCGGGTCCTTCCTGTATCGCGGTCAAGCCCCAGCTGGCCTGCTTCGAGCGGCTCGGCTGGCCCGGCTGGAAGGCCCTGGAGGAAGTCGTCGCCGCCGCCCGCGAGGCAGGTCTTCTGGTCGTCGCTGACGGAAAACGCGGTGATGTCCCGGTTTCCGCCAAAGCCTACGGACAGGCGATGGTCGGGACCATCCAGACCCCTTTCGGCGAGGTTGAAGGCCTTGGCGCCGACGCCTTCACCGCCAACCCCCTGCTTGGCCGTGATGCCCTCGAACCGATGGTGGATGCGGCCGAAGGCGCGGGCGCGGGAGTGTTTGCGCTGGTCCGGACCAGCAACCCGGGAGCGGCCGACGTGGAAGACCTGCAGACTGCGGAAGGGCCGGTCCACGAACACCTCGCCCGGATCGTTGACGAGTTCGGGGATCGCCTGGCCGGCTCCGAAAGCGGCCTGACCGGAATGGGCGCGGTGGTCGGGGCGACCGCACCCGAACACATTGCCCGGCTGCGTGAACTCATGCCCCGCGCGATGTTCCTGATCCCCGGCGTCGGCGCCCAGGGTGGCCGGCCGGAAGACCTCGGAGCGGCATTCGCTCCGGGCAAGGCGGGAGCGATGATCGCCGCCTCGCGTTCGATCGCCGGTGCCGATGATCCGGCCGCGGCCGCCGAGGAGCTGCGGAAAGCGGTCTGGTCCGTCTCCGGGTGATCGCGCCCGGCGCCCGCCGGTTCAGGCGCTTCGATCCGCCGTATCTGTAACTTTCCGGCCCGAATCTCTCTGGCCTGTCCCAGTCATCTCCGGTCCATCATGGAAGAAAAGAAGAAGAACTCGTATATCGCCCGGATCCTCGCCGCTCTGGCGCTGCTCGGCACCATCCTGATCATCTTCGTCGTGATCTCCGGAGTGACGGGCAGCGATGACGACGGCACCGGCAAGAAGGCCAATCCGGCCAGGCAGCAGCAGAAGGTCAAGCCGAAGACGAAGGCGAAGACCTACGAGGTCGAGGAAGGCGACACCCTCACGACGATCTCCCGCAAGACGGGTATCCCGGTGGCCAGGCTGAAGCAGCTGAATTCCGACCTGGACCCGCAGGCCCTGCAGGTCGGCCAGGAACTCAAGCTGCGTTGAGCCGACGAAACTGGCCGGCAGTCGCGATCCTGAGCCTGACCCTCTGGCTGGTCGGGGCGGGTTTCGCCCACGCTGCCGGGGCCCCGGAGCGGGGTCCGAAGCTTGACGCCAAGGCCTGGATCGTGATCGACGCCCGGACCGGTGAGCCGCTCGCCGGCCACGCCGTCGATCGCCATCTGGGCATGGCTTCGACCACCAAGATGATGACCGGCTACCTCGCGGTCAGGAAGCTCCCGCTCCGCGAGAAGGTGACGGCCGGCAAGTACGACCCCGATCCGGCCGAGTCGCTGATGGGGCTCGAGCCCGGCCAGGTGGTATCGGTGAGGGACCTGCTCTACGGGCTCTTCATGCTGAGCGGCAACGACGCCGCCGTGACCCTGGCCAAGACCGTGTCCGGGTCGGAGGCGAAGTTCGTCAAGCTGATGAACCGCACCGCTCTCCGGCTCGGGCTCGATGACACCCACTACGACAATCCGGTCGGCCTCGACGGTCCGAGCCATTACACCTCGGCCGACGACCTGGCGAAGCTGGGCCGGGTGGTCATGGGAATGCCGCGCTTGCGGAAGATCGCCGGCTCCAGGGTGGCGAAGCTGACCAGCTACCGGCCGCCGCTGACGATCGAGACGACCGACAGCTTCCTGCGCGACAACGTCTGGGCCCGGGGGATCAAAACCGGCCACACCCTGGGTACCGGTTACACGCTCGCGTCCGACGGCCGGAAGAAGGCGACGGAACTGATCGGTGCGGTAATCGGAACCCCGAGCGAGACGGCCAGGAACGGCGAAACCGTTCGCCTGCTCGACTGGGGCTTTTCCCTCTACGACAAGCGGGTGCCGATCAAGGTCGACAGCCCGGTCCGGGCGGTGCCGGTCCGTTACGAGGATCAGGATCTGCCGGTCTTCTCGAAACGCCGGGTCCGGATCGGTGTCCGCAAGGGGGAACGGCTGACCGTCGTCACCACCTTGCCGGATGAAGTCGAAGGCCCGATCCTCGCCGGCCGGAAGATGGGCCTGGCGACGGTCCGGCTGAACGGGCAACCCTTCGCCACGGTTCCGCTGTTCGCCGGACGAACGGTTGAAAAGCCGGGTCTGATCGACAAGCTGCTCGGCAACCCTTTGTGGATCGCCGGGCTGCTCCTGCTGGCCCTCTTCGCCATAATTGCCTCGTTGTTGCTGGTGCGCAGGCGCCGGGAGCGAAAAGCGAGGAAGAGGCTTCAAAGAGTGCTCAGGACGAGACGATGATCATCTCCGTAACCCTGAACGCGGCGATCGACCGCACGGTCGCCGTACCCAATCTGCGGCTCGGTCACCGGCATCGTTCGGTTGAAACCCGCACCGTGCCCGGCGGCAAGGGCATCAACGTGGCCCGCGCCCTCGGGCTGCTCGGCCGGCCGGTCATCGCGACCGGACTGGTCGGTGGCGGCAACGGGGACCGGGTGCTGAAGCAGCTCGGCGAGGAAGGCCTGCTCACCGATTTCATCCGCATCGCCGAGGAGACCCGCTTCAATCTGGCCCTGGTCGATCCGACCACCGGTGAACAGACCGAGGTAAACGAACGGGGCCCCAGGGTCAGCCCGGAAGAACTCGACGCGTTCATCGAACGGCTTGATTACCTGGCCGGTGGCGCCAAGCTTTGCGTGCTGGCCGGCAGCCTGCCCCCCGGGATTGACGTCGAGTTCTACGCGCGTCTGGTCGAGGCGCTGAAGCAGGCCGGCCTGCCGGTGCTGCTCGACTCCGAGGGTGAAGCGATGTCGGCGGGCATGAAGGTCGGCCCGGACATGATCACTCCGAACAAGCTGGAGGCCGAGGAGCTGGTCGGTCACGAGTTCGAGTCCCGGGCGGAAATGTTCGGGGTGCTTTCCGAGCTGGTTGAAATGGGACCGGCCGAAGCGGCGATCACCCTGCCGGAAGGTTGCGTCGCGATCGTCGGGGAAGGCGCCGACCAGCGGATGCTCGAAGCCGTGATCGAACCGCTCGAACCCATTTCCACGGTCGGGTCCGGTGACGCGTTCGTGGCCGGTTACATCGCCGCCCGCTATGACGGCGGCAGCCCGGAGGAGTGCCTGGCCTACGGGGTCGCCTGTGGAGCCGAGTCAACCCAGCATCTCGGAGCCGGGCGGATCGACCGCGGCCGGGCCGAAAGCCTGCTCGGCAACGTCGAGGTCCGTCAGCTCCAGCTGCCGGCCGAAGTCTGAAGAGCGCCCGGCCGCCCCCCGGCTTCCGGGTGCGGATGGGCGGTGGGACCGGGGGACAGCAGCCGGCGCGGTTTCCTGTACCGCGGTCGATCGATCGTCCGGGCGGCCGGTTCTAGATTGAATCCTGGGATACGGGGCTTCTCCTCCCCGGTCATGTGGCAGTAATCGTGGGTTCGGGATCGGAAGCCGGAACTCACACCCTCCAGGCGAAGCCTCCATCCTTTTGTGTGGGGGCTTCGCTCGTGCAGGTGCCGGGCCGCCAAAGACCTCCCGCTTTGCGGAACAACGGAAAACGCCGAAGGGTGGAGAGGCGTAGTCTCTGATCAAACGTCCGCAGGGGCGCGTAGTCTGCCCCTCTTCACCCTCAGAGCCCTGGAGGACCTAATTGGAAATTGAGATCGGCCGTGGCAAGAAAGGCCGACGCGCTTACGGATTCGACGATGTTGCCATCGTTCCTTCCCGACGGACCCGAGACCCTGATGACATTGACATCAGCTGGACGCTTGGCCCGTACCGGTTCGACCTGCCCCTGG
>JAIBCJ010000168.1 GCA_019694145.1 Solirubrobacterales bacterium
GTCGGGATCGCCACCGCCCTTCAGTTCCTCCCGATCATGGTGCTCGGCGCCTGGGGCGGTTCGCTGGCTGACCGCTTCGCGAAGCGTGATCTTCTGATGGTCACCCAGGCCCTGATGATGATCCCGCCGCTGATCATGCTCGGCGTCACCTTGACGGGAATCGTGACGCCGGCGATGGTCCTCGGGCTGATCCTCGTACGGGGAACCCTGCTTGCCGTGGACAACCCGGCCCGGCAGGCGTTCGTGATGGAGATGGTCGGCCCCGACCGGATCGTCAACGCGGTCAGCCTGAACAGCGTGATCATCCACTCGGCCCGCGTCGCCGGGCCCGCGCTGGCCGGCATCCTTATCGCCACGGTCGGGGTGGCGCCCTGCTTCGGTCTCAACGCCGCCACTTTCCTGGTCATGATCTGGGCGCTTCACGGCATGGATCCGAAGCGGCTGAGCCAGCCGCCGAAGGCGGACCGTGAGCCGGGCCGGGTCCGGGCGGCGATCCGTCACGTCCGGAACACCCCCGAGCTGGCGATGCCCCTCCTGCTGATGGCGGTGGTCGGCACGCTCGGCCTGAACTTCCAGGTGATCCTGCCGCTCCTGGCCCGGCTCACCTTCGAGGGCGGCGCCAGTTCGTATGCGGTTCTGGTCTCCTCGATGGGGGCTGGCTCGGTGATCGGGGCCCTGATCACCGGAGCCCGCGGCAAGACCGGCATGGGAGTGATCGCGATGTCGGCGCTCGCCTTCGGAGGTCTCGCGATGGCGGCGGCGGTCATGCCAAGCCTCGCCTCGGAGATCCCGATCCTCGCCCTGCTCGGGGCATCCGCGGTGACTTTCGCGGCGGCGATCAACTCGACGATCCAGCTGGCGGTGGAACCCGAAATGAGGGGACGGGTGATGGCCCTCTACTCGGTGGTCTTCCTCGGGTCAACCCCGATCGGCGGGCCGCTGGTCGGGTTCATCTCCGAGTCGGCAGACCCGAGGCTGGCCCTCGCTCTGGCCTCGATCTCGGGACTGATCGCGGCCGCCGGCGCCTGGCGGATCAGCAACCAGGGCCAGCGGCGGGAAGCGCTCGAAGCCGCCTGAGCGGGCCGGGCTCCGCGGTCCGGTTGAGGAACTCGCGGGCGGACGAATCGGCCTACCGGTAGCCTGCGCCGAGGTGATCCACAAGGCACTCGGATACTGGATTCACGAGGCGGGGCCGCAGCCCGGCTTCCCCGGGCTTCAAGGCGACCAGGACTTCGACGTGATCGTGGTCGGCGGCGGTTTCACCGGACTCTGGAGTGCCTTTCACCTGAAAACGGCCGTACCGGAGCTCAAGGTCGGTCTGCTCGAATCCCACCGCATCGGCCACGGGCCCAGTGGCCGAAACGGCGGCTTCGTCGACGCGATGTGGGTCAGTTTCGCCAGCCTGGTCAAGCGCTACAGCAGCGAACCGGCGCTCCGGCTCGCCCGGGCATCCGAGCAGTCGGTGCGGCAGGTGGGGCAGTTCTGCGAGGAACATGAGGTCGATGCCTGGTACCGCCTCTCCGGGTACCTGAACGTCTCGACCGCTCCGGCCCAGGACGGCACCTGGGCAGGCAACCTGAAAGCGATGCGCGAGGCCGGGATCATCGACGGTCCCCATGAGCTCACGGCGGCCCGGGTCCAGGAGATCTGCGCCTCACCCGCCTTTCGCGGCGGAGTCCACTACGGCGTCGCGGCCACGGTGCAGCCGGCCCGGCTCGCCTTCGGGATCCGCGACGCCTGCGCCGCGCTCGGCGTCGAGCTGTTCGAGAACAGCCCGGCGATCCGGATCGAGGACGGGCCGGGCGGCGTCCTGGTCGAGACCCCCGGCGGCAGGGTCCGGGCACAGAAGCTGATCCTCTCCAACGGGCCCGCCCTCGCGGGCCGTGGTTCGCCCCTCAGCGGCGCCGTCACGCTCGCCTCCAGCCACATGGTGATCACCGAACCGGTCCCCGAGGTGATCGAGGAACTCGGCTGGACCGGGGGCGAGGCGATCAGCGATTGCCGTGCCCTGCTCACTTACTTCCGGACGACCCCGGACGGCCGTATCGCCTTCGGCTGGGGCGGTGGCCGGATCGCCGCCGGAGGCCGCCGCTTCGGCCGGGCGGAGCTCGACGCCGAGGTGATCGAGGGCGTGATCACCGGCCTGAAGCGGTATTTCCCGATGCTGGCCGACCGTCAGCTCGAGTATGCGTGGGGCGGGCCGATTGACGCCTCCCCGACCCATCTGCCGCATGTCGTGGCGCTGCCTTCCGGCCGGGCCTTCGCCGCCTTCGGCTACACCGGCAACGGGGTCGGCCCGTCACAAATGGTCGGTCGAACTCTCGCTTCGCTGGTCCTCGAGCGGGACGACGAGTACTCGAGCCTTCCCTTCATCGAGCCGGCGAGCGCCCTGACGCGCGTGCCGCCCGAGCCGTTCCGCTGGGTTGGCGGCGCCATGATCCGCGAAGCGATCGGCCGCAAGGAAGAAGCCGAATGGGCCGGCGGACGACCGGACCCGATCAGCTCCGCGATCGCCAGGATCCCGGAGCTGATCGGATTTCACATCGGTCGCTGACTTCTGACTGCTGACTGCTGGCTAGCCCTCGATGTAACCGCCGGCCACGAGGTACTCGTGGGCGACGTCCGCGGGCTGCTGACGATCCAGGTCAACCCTGGCGTCGAGTTCCTGCATCACCTTCTCGGTCAGACCTTCCTGGACCAGCTCGATCGTCGACGCGTAATCGGATCCCGCGTCGTCGATCGTCTTCTGCTTGGTCAGGAAGATGACGTTGCCGGCCGGCAGCACGCCCTTGTCGTCGGTGAGGATCGTGTACTTGTCACTGGCGCCGAGCTGCGCGTCGGTGGTGAACACGATCGAGGCGTCGGCCTGACCCTTGTCGAGGACCTCGTACCGGAGGTCGATCGCGACCGGAGTGAACTGCGGGTCGAGCCCGTAGTACTTCTGGAGGCCGAGCAGGCAGTCGATCCGCTGGCGGCATTCCGGCGAGCCGTAGAGCTTCAGGTCCTTGTCCTTGCCCTGGAGATCGGAGATGTCGGTCACCCCGAGCTCCTTCGCCTTCGAGGTCAGCATGCCGACCGCGTTGGCGCTGGCGAACGGGGTCGGCGGCAGGGCGACGATGCCATCCTTGGCCAGGTCTTTCTTCGCCATCTCGTAGGCGCCGTTCACGTCACCCGGAACATCCTCCGGTGCCGTGTCGTAAAACGAGGTCAGGGCGGTCGAGATGTACTCCGGGTAGCCCGAGATCTCGCCCTTCTTCAGCGCGGCCAGGGCGACTGTCTCCGAACCGAGGTTGAGGTCGGTCTTGACCTTGTAACCGGCGGCCTCGAGCGCCTGGGCGTAGATCTCGCCGAGAACGATCTGCTCGGTGAAGTTCTTCGAGCCGATGGTCAGGGTCGGGGTGTCTCCGTTGGCGTCGTTCTTGACGATCGTGCCGCCGGAGCTGCCCGAGTCATCGCTCGAATCATCCGATCCGCATGCGACCAGGCCCAGGGCCATCGCCGCTAGCGCGACCATCAGCAGGTAGCGCAGTTTCTTGACAGGCATCTGTCGTTTCTCTCCTTGACTGGGGTTGGACTGAGTGGGTCTCTCCCTGAGACCGTATCCGCCCGGGCGGGCGTTCAAGCAAGTTTGGCTTCAGGATTGCTTCGGCTTCAGGCCCCCCGGCCCTGCTGACGAAGGCCCTTCGAGGTCATCGCCCACTGGATCCCGGCCAGAGTCCCCTCCAGGGCCAGGGCCATCAGGGCGACCAGGATCGCCCCGGCCAGAACCCCGGCGTCGCCGTAGACGTTGCGGGCGATGATGAAGTCACCGAGGGTCAAGATCCCGGCCAGCGGGGCGATCGTCGCGGTGGCAATGATGTTGATCGCCGCGGTCCTGACCCCGCCCATGATGGTCGGCACCGCCAGCGGCAGCTCGACCCGCCGGACGATTGCCGGCTCGGTCATGCCCATGCCGCGGGCGGCCTCGACCGAGGCCCGGTCGACCTGGCTGATCCCGACGTAGGTGTTGGTCAGGATCGGGGGAATGCCGAGGATGGCCAGGGCAACGACCAGGTTGACCAGGCCGACCCCGATCGCCGCCGCCATCAGGGCGATCA
>JAIBCJ010000169.1 GCA_019694145.1 Solirubrobacterales bacterium
TGATTTCCGTCACCTGTACCGGAAATCCGACCCACCGGTTCTTCGGGGCCGTTCTTTCTCAGGACCAGGAGCTGGATCGCGGTGTTGGCGCCTTCGAAGAGGCCGGTTCCCTCGAGGATGGTCAGGTCCGTGATCTTCGCCCGGGCCGCGATGTATTCGCGCAGGGCCTCGAAATAGGCGCCGCTGTTCATTGACGGCGGGACGATGAAGGCGAGCGTGCCCCCCGGTTTCAGCTCCTGAAGGCCGATCTGAAAGAAGAGCGCGAAGATGTTGGGCCGGCCGGAGATCACCCCGGCGAAACGCTTCCTCTCCTCTGGGTCGAGGCGAAGCTGGAAATAGGGCGGGTTCCCGATCACCAGGTCAAAGCCACCGGTTTCGGTCCCGTCCGGGCCGGAGCTCCCTGCCGGGGTGGAGCTGCCTGCGTCTGGATCGAGCGCGGAGCGGAGCTTCAGACGCGCCTCGGGAACCAGTTCGCCTGCGGCGCGGATCGCGGTCGGATCGGTGTCCCAGCCGGTCACCTCGAGGTCCGGTTCCCGGTCCAGCAGGGCCCGGAGCAGCTCGCCGGTGCCGACCCCCGGATCGAGGACTCTCAGACCGGGCTGAAGCCCGACCCGGTCGATCAGCGCCTCGGCGACCGGCCGCGGGGTCAAATACTGGCCCCGGGCCTTACGGGAAACCGGATCGGCCTGTTCGAGCCACTGAAGGCTGACCGGGGAGAGGTCGCCGCAACGGCCTGAGGGGCGCGGTTTGGGCGGCTCACTCAAAGCGGCGCCATCGTATCTGCCTGAAGAGTGGCCGCTCCACCCGCAACTTCCGGCGCTTTGAGTGGTCTAAGATTGCGGATCCGCCAATCACGATGAGAAAGGGAGCAGGTGTCGCGCTTAGCCACGACCGCAGCAGGCCTGTTCATTCTTGTACTTGGTGTAGCCGTCACTTCGGCTGCCGAGGCAAAGGAAATCGCCGCATACCCCAGTCCGAACGTCCGGGTCGCTTCGGATACGACCACCATCTCGTTCCGCGGCATCAAGCCGAAGGCGCTTGGCAGGATCATCGTGCGCGGCTCCCGCAGCGGCGGCCACAAGGGCCGGCTTCGCGTCCATTCCGACGGCCGGGGCGTCAGCTTCATCCCCCGGAAGAAGTTCGACCCGAAGGAAAAGGTGACCGTGATCTCGAAGCGGAACACCTTCTTCGGCACCGGCAAGCGCAGCAAGCACCGCTACAGCTTTGTGACCGGTCTGCTCCAGCCCAAGGGCTGGCGGGATGAGCCGCAGGTTCCGCCGCAGGGCGAGCGGCCGCCCGAGTGGACCACCTACAAGTCCTTCCCGCTGCTGGTCCCGAAAATCACGATCAACACCAGCAAACCCGGCGTGGCCAACGGTGACATCTTCATGGCGCCCCGCACCAACGGTCCGATGATCGTCGACAACGACGGCGGCCTGGTCTACTACCGGCCCGGCCAGCGGGTCACCGACTTCCGCACCCAGACCTTCAGGGGCAAGCCCGTCCTGACCTGGTGGCGACGCGCCCAGGTCGGCAAGCACGTCGAGAGCAACTACGCGATCGCCGGTACCGACTACAAGGTGATCAAGCGCTTCGAAGCCGGCAACGGCTACACCAGCGACCCGCATGAGTTCACCATGGCCAGTGACACCACGGCCTATGTGAACTCCTTCCGCAACGTGATCATGGACCTGAGCAAGTACGGGGGCCTCAAGCGAACCCCGGTGATGGACAACGTCGCCCAGGAAGTCGACCTGCTGACCGGCCAGGTGATCTGGGAATGGCATTCGCTCGGCAACATCCGGGTACCGGAGACCTACAAGGACATCCCGAGCAAGATCACCCGCCCCTTCGACTACTTCCACCTCAACTCGATTTCCCGTGATTCCGACGGCAACATGCTGATCTCGGCCCGTCACACCTGCGCGCTGTACAAGATCAACCGCGAGACCGGCAAGGTCATGTGGCGAATGGGCGGCAAGGACTCGGACTTCAAACTGGCCAGCGGTTTCCGCTTCTGTTACCAGCATGACTTCCGGCCCCACCCCAACGGCACCTACTCGATCTTCGAGAACGGCGCCGCCGATGGCGAACTGAAGCCGAAGGCCAGGATGTCGAAGGCCTACATCTTCCGGATCAACCAGAAAAAGAAGACCACCGCCCTGGTCAAGACCTACATCCACCCCGGCAACCTGCTCTCACCGAGCCAGGGCAACACGCAACTCCTGCCGAACGGCAACGTCTTCACCGGCTGGGGCTCGCTCGAGTACTGCACCGAGTTCGCCCCCGACGGCGAGGTGCTCTGGGACATGCGGTATTCGGCCGCTGCCGTTACCTACCGCTGCTACCGGTCACCCTGGACCGGCACCCCGGTGCCCGGCGCGATCGGAGTCAAGAGTGAAACCGACGGCCCGAACAGCCGGGTCTGGGTGAGCTGGAACGGTGACACCCAGGTCAGGACCTGGCGGGTCCTGGCCGGCAACCCGGGCAACCTCGCCTACTCGACAGAAGTACCCCGCGACGGGTTCGAAACCTCGATCCCGGTGACCGGCCAGCCGGCCGCGTTCCGACTCGTCGGACTCGACGGTCAAGGCAAGGTGCTGGGCCGGTCCAGGGTCAACAAGCTCGGAGAGCTCACCCGGTGAACCTGGCCCTCCCGAACCGCAGCCGCCGGGCGGCCGGATCAGCAGCGGCCGCTCTTGCGGCAGCCCTCGCGGTCCTGGCCGCCGCGCTTGCCCTTGCCGCACCGGCCGGGGCGAAGCCGATCGCGGCCTACCCCAGCCCCGGATCCGTCTATGCCTCCCCGACCACGAACATCGCGCTGAGTGGCGTCACCCGGGCCAGCGTCGGCCGGATCATGGTCCGCGGCTCGCGGTCCGGCTTCCACCGCGGCCGGATCGAAGCCTGGGCGGGTCCGGTCGGGGTCAGCTTCATCCCCAGCCGGCCCTTCGCGCCGCTGGAGAAGGTCACCGTGACCTCGCGCAGCCACCCCTTCTACGGGACTGGCGGCTCCCGCTCATACTCGTTCAAGACCGGCGAGTTCCTGCCGGAAAACCTGGGGGCCGACCCGTTCAGCCCGGCCAAGGGGCAGACCCCCCGCGCCTCGCAGACCTACAAGACACTGCGACTCAAAGTGCCGAAGATCGTCGTCCACGCGAACGAGCCGGGCAAATCCAACGGCAAGATCTTCTATGCCCCGCGGACCAGCGGCCCGACCATTCTCGACGCCGATGGCAACCTCGTCTGGTACCGCCCCGGCCTGCGGATCACCGACTTCCGGGCCCAGGTCTACAACGGCCACCGGATCCTCACCTGGTGGCGTCGCGACACCTTCGGCAAGCGCGTCACCAGCAAGTTCGAGATGGCCAACCGCCACTACAAGGTCTTCCGCCGCTTCGGCGGAGGCAACGGCTTCACAGGCGACCCGCATGAGTTCAACCTGACTTCCCGCGGCACCGCCTTCGTCACCGCCTACAAGACGGCCGTCGTTGACCTGAGCAGGTTCGGCGGGCCGCGTCGCGCCTTCCTGCTCGATTACATCGGCCAGGAAATCGACATCAAGACCGGTCTCGTGGTCTGGGAATGGCACCCGCTCGGCAACCTCCCGATGAACCGGACCTACCTGCCGATCCCGCGACGCAACACCCGTCCCTTCGACTGGTTCCACATGAACTCGATCAACGACGACAATGACGGCAACGTCCTGATCTCCGCCCGCCACACCCAGGCCCTCTACAAGATCAACCGCAAGACGGGTCGGATCATGTGGCAGATCGGCGGCAAGGGCGGGGACTTCAAACTCGGCAAGGGGGTTCGGTTCGGGTTCCAGCATGACCTGATCCGCCAGAAGAACGGCACCCTGACGATCTTCGACAACGGCGCTGGCGGGGTTCACGGCAAGGTCAACCGGTTCTCCAGCGCCAAGGTGCTCAGGGTCAACGCCAAGCGGCGCCGGGTCACCCTGGTCCGCGCCTACCGCGACCCCCGCAACGTGATTTCCAACAGCCAGGGCAACACCGACGTCCAGGCAAACGGCAACATCTTCGTCGGCTGGGGTGACCGGAACGCCTGCACCGAGTTCGC
>JAIBCJ010000170.1 GCA_019694145.1 Solirubrobacterales bacterium
TCCTCAGCGACGAGGCGGCCATGCTGACCGGTTCGCTGGGCATGCTGCCCTCGGCCTCGATCGGGGCCGAAGGCCAGCCGGGGCTCTTTGAACCGGTTCACGGATCGGCCCCGGACATCGCCGGCCAGGGGGTGGCAAACCCGCTCGCGACGATGCTTTCCGCCGCGATGATGCTGCGCTACGGCCTCGGCGACGGCGCCGGGGCAGACCGGATCGACGACGCGGTCGACCAGGTCCTCGCAAAGGGCCTGAGGACGCCGGACATCTTTGACGGTGGCGAGGGGGAAACCCGCGTCGGCACCGAAGAAGTCACGGCAGCGGTTCTGGCCGAGCTGGGTCAGGGCTAGACTTCTTGGAGTACGCCGGAGGGAACTGGCGTACCATCACTGGGATAAGCAACCCGAAGGAGAAGCAGTGGAAAAGGCTGAGTACATCTGGCACAGCGGCAAATTCGTCCCCTGGGACGAGGCGCAGGTGCATGTACTGAGCCACGGTCTCCACTACGGAACCGGGGTGTTCGAGGGCGTTCGTTGCTACGACGGCGAGCAGGGCCCGGCGATCTTCCGCCACAAAGAGCATCTTCAGCGCTTCGAGGATTCGGCCCGCATGTACTTCCTCGACCTGCCTTTCACCAAGGAAGAAATAGGCGAGGCGACGCGCGAGCTGATCCGCAAGAACGGGTTGCGTGACTGCTATATCCGCCCACTGGCTTTTCGCGGCTACGGCGAGATGGGTCTCTACGCAAAGTCAGCTCCCGTCGAGGTCATCATCGCGGTCTGGCCCTGGGGGGCATACCTCGGCGAGGACGGCAAGAAACACGGCATCCGGGCCAAGGTTTCTTCCTGGCGCCGTGTTTCCTCGGCCAGCTTGATCCCGCATGCGAAGGCTTCCGGGCAGTACCTGAACTCGATCCTGGCCAAGACCGAATCAGCCAAAGCCGGTTACGAAGAAGCGATCCTGCTTGACGAACGGGGAATGGTCTGTGAAGGCTCCGGCGAAAACATCTTCATGGTCAAGGAAGGCAAAGTCTTCACACCGCCACAGGTTGCTTCGATTCTCGACGGGATTAGCCGCAAGTCGGTCATGCAGATCCTCGAGGACAGGGGATACCCCGTGATCGAGCGGGACATCGCCCGTTCCGAGCTTTACCTGGCCGATGAAATATTCATGTGCGGCACCGCCGCCGAAGTGGTTCCGGTCCGGGAAGTCGATGATCATCCGCTCGGTGATCCCGGTGAAGTGACCCGGCTCGTCCAGCAAGGCTACGAAGATGCGATCTACGGGCGCTCACCCGAGTATTCGGAATGGCTGGATCTGGTCGGCGAGCCGGCAACCAAGACCGAACCAAGTACAGTCTGAGATCAATGCTTCACGCCATCACCGAAATCAGGACTACCCGAATTACGGGGGCTGCGGGGCGCTGACCCTGCGGCAGCGCGGCGGGACGCCGTGTGCAGTCCTCCCGGACCCGACCATGGTTCCGGGCCTCCTGATTTCCTGAAAGGCAGTTTCCGATGACAGCAGTGAAGCTCTATGACACGACTCTCCGCGACGGCATGCAGGGTCAGGGCATGTCCCTGTCCGCTGCTGAAAAGGTGCGTGTGGTTCATGCCCTCGATCAGCTCGGAGTTCAGTTCATCGAGGCAGGCTTTCCGGCTTCAAACCCAAAAGAGGCCGAGCTCTTCGAGCTGCTCGCCGGGGAAAAACTCGAGCAGGCCGCGATCTGCGCCTTCGGGATGACCCGCCGACGCGGGGTGGAGGCTGACCAGGATGAGGCCCTGCAGATCCTCGCGGCGACTTTCGCCCCGGTCATCACCCTGGTCGGCAAGACCTGGGCTCTTCATCTGGAAAAAGTGACCAAGGTCTCCCGCGAAGAAAACCTGGGGATGATCAGTGAATCGGTCGCCTACCTGGTCGGAGAGGGCAAGCGAGTCATGTACGACGCCGAACACTTCTTCGACGCCTGGGCCGATGACCCTGACTATTCACTCGAATGCCTGAAGGCTGCCCGTGATGCCGGCGCCGAGGTGCTGGTGCTATGCGACACCAACGGGGCCAACCTGCCCAGCCAGATCAGGCCCGCGGTCGAGGCTGTGAAGGAGGCTCTGCCCGAGGCCGAACTCGGTATTCATTGCCACAATGACCTCGAATGCGGAGTCGCCAATGCACTGGCCGCGGTTACCGCAGGGGCGAGGCAGGTCCAGGGCACGATCAACGGCTATGGAGAGCGCTGCGGCAACTCGAACCTGATCTCGATCCTGCCCGCACTTCAGCTCAAGCTGGGGTATGAAGTTGTGCCGCCCGGGAAGATGAAGCAACTCTCAGGTGTCTCTCACTTTGTGGCCGACTTGCTCAATGTTCCGGTAGATCCCGACCAGGCATATGTAGGTCGCAACGCCTTTGCGCACAAAGGCGGCATGCATGTCGCCGGGATCGCGGCCGATGCCCGGACCTTCGAGCACATGGATCCGGGCGCGGTCGGGAATTCCCGCAAGGTTCTCGCCTCCGAACTTTCCGGCAAGGCGACTGTGCTGGCCCGGGCCGAAGAAATCGGACTTGAGTTCGACGACGAGGCAGCCCGCAAGGCGGTCGAGGAACTGAAACAGAAGGAACACGACGGCTATCACTACGAAGCAGCGGAGGCTTCCTTCGACCTGTTGCTACGCCGCGAGGCCGGGCAGTACAAGCCGCTCTTCACCTTCGAGTCCTTCAAGGTCCTGACGGAATTGCGTGCCGGCGAGAAGGTCGAGACCGAGGCGATAGTGAAAATCAAGGTCGGTGATGAGCGCTACGTGGAGGTGGCCGAAGGAAATGGTCCGGTCAACGCGCTGGACAAGGCTCTACGTCAGGCGATCACGCGCCACTACCCCGAACTGAAGAAGATCGAACTGACCGGATACCGGGTAAGGATCCTCGACACGGCCCACGGTACCGGCGCCGGCACCCGCGTCTTGCTCGATTCGAAGCGGGAAGAAGGCGGCGATTCCTGGGGCTCGATCGGGGTCTCGCCGAACATCATCGAGGCTTCCTGGGAAGCCCTGGTCGACTCGCTTGCCTACGCCTTCCAGAACGGCAACTCGGCCGCGGATTCCGGGGAAGCCGGTGGCTGAGGAATTGCCTCCGCTCGATCTGGCCCGGCCGGAAGTTGGTCCTGAAGAGGAGCGGCTGGTCCTTGAGGTCCTGCGCTCCGGCAGGCTTTCGCTCGGTCCGGTACTGGAGCGGTTCGAGCGCGACTTCGCCGAATGGCTCGGGGTCGATGACGCGGTGGCCGTTTCCAGTGGCACGGCCGGCCTTCACCTCGGGGTAAGGGCTCTCGGCTGGCAGGCCGGGGACGAGGTGGTGCTCAGCCCGTTCACCTTCGTGGCCAGCGCCAACTGCCTGCTCTACGAGGGCGTGAAGCCGGTCTTTGCCGATATTGACCCGGTTTCTCTCAACCTGGATCCGTCCGCCGCCGAGGCGGCGATAACCGGAGCGACGGTCGGACTCTTGCCGATCGACATCTTCGGCCAGCCGGCCGAGCTACCGGCGTTCGAGCGAATCGCCCGGTCCCGTGGCCTCGGCATTCTCGAGGACTCCTGCCAGGCGCTCGGAGCAATCGATTCGGAAGGCCGCAAGGTGGGCAGCCGCGGCAACGTCTCGACCTTCGCTTTCTACGCGAACAAGCAGATGACCACCGGAGAGGGTGGCATCGTGATCCCGACCGACGCCGGCATGGCCAAAGTGCTGAGAAGCGAGCGGAACCAGGGCCGGGCGATCGACATGGACTGGCTGGACCACGACCGGCTCGGCTTCAACTACCGGATGTCCGATGTGACCGCCGCAATCGGCGTCGCCCAGCTCGGGCGCCTGGATGAACTGCTGGCCGGCCGCGCCCGGGTCGCCGGGCTCTACCTCGACCGCCTGGCCGGGGTAGAGGGCCTCGAGCTTCCCGCCCCGGACCGGCCACCGGCAAAGCGCAGCTGGTTCGTGTTCCCGGTTCGACTTCCCGAAGGGTCCGACCGTGACGGGGTGATCAGGAAGCTGGGGGAGCAGGGGATTCCCGCCAAGGCGTATCTGCCCTCGATTCAC
>JAIBCJ010000171.1 GCA_019694145.1 Solirubrobacterales bacterium
TCCTCGAGCCGGGCCGGGAAGTAGGGCATCGAGATCTTCGCGCGGTCGATCGCCGGACAGGTTTCCAGCAGGCCGAGCGCTTCCCGGGCCAGCGATTCGGAGGGCGCCAGAACCGGGGCGGTGACCACGACCTCGGGCTCGCCCTGGTCAAGATGGGTGAAGACCATCAGTTCCATCCAGCGCGGCACCCGGGGACCGATCTCCCTGGCCCAGGTGAAGACTTCCTCGAGGGCGCCCAGCGGGTAGGTCGCGATGCCGTTGGCGATTACCGGGGGTCGCGGGTAGAGCCGCAGGTGGTAGCGGGTGACCACCGAAAAGAAGCCGGGCCCGGAGCCGCGCGCCGCCCAGAACAGGTCGGGCTCGTTCTCCTCGCTGACCGTGATCAACTCGCCTTCCGGGGTGACCAGGTCGATCGCCACGACGCTCTGGCAGGCGGGCCCGTGGACCCGGCCGTTCCAGCCGAAGCCACCCTGCAGCAGATAGCCGCCGATCGCCACTCCGGGGCAATGGCCGACCGGGAAGAAGAGGCCGAGCTTCTCCAGCTCGAGGTCGAGCTCGTTGCCGGGGCATCCGGGCTGGGCCGTGGCCCGCATGTTCAGCCCGTCCACCTTCACCTCCCGCATCCGGGAAAGGTCGAGCAGCAGGGTTCCGTCACGGAGGTGGTTGCCGGCCCAGCTGTGACCTCCGGAACGGACACTGAGCTTCAGACCCTGCCGGCGGGCGAGCCGGACCGCCGCGACGCAATCCTCCTCGGCCACAGCCTGAACGATGATTTCGGGATAGCGCTCCGGGGTAAATGCGTTCCAGAGAGCTTCCCGCCGCGCTTCCTCGTAACCGGACTCGCCTTTTGCCAGAAGTTTCCCGATGAACTCCATATCCGGATATACTACAACTGTAGTGGCAAAAACGCAAGCAAGAATCTCAAGGCGGGACCAGGTTGCCGATGCGGCGCTGCGGGTGCTCGGCGAAAGCGGCTCACGCGGCCTGACCCATCGGGCAGTTGACGCTGCGGCCGGGGTTCCCGAGGGAACGACCTCGAATTACTTCCGCACCCGCTCCTCCCTGCTCGAGGCGGCGCTGGCCCTCCACGTTGAACTGGACACGCCGCCCGAGGCGGCCCTGACCGGCATCGCCGACCTCGAGCTCTCCGACGCGGAAGCCCTCGAGCTGATGATGGTGACGATCGTGCGGCTGCTCGAAAGCGCGAACCGCAGCATGCTGAAGGCCCGCTACGAGCTGGTGCTCGAGTCTTCCCGCCACCCGGAACTGCATGAGACCTTCGAACCCGCCCGGGAGCGATTCGTCGGGCTGGCCGAGGCCCTGCTTTCCGCCCGCGGCTGCGCGCAACCGCGAAAGCACGCCAAGCAGCTGGTCGTGGTCATGGACGGGGTCCTGCTTGACGCGGTGCTCGGCGCCGCCACCGCTCTCGACCGCGACGAGATTCGCGACCTGCTGGCCCGTCAGCTCGAATCCTGCTGAGCGGCAGGGCCCTGCCGTGCCCCGTCAGGCCGCGATTTAGCGGACCCGGGCGAGGGTCAGCCCGTCGCCCATGCCGAGCATCACCGAGTCAACCCGTTCATCGTCGACCAGCCGATCGTTGAGAGTCTGCATCGCCGCGACGTGCTCGTTCGGATCGGAGTCGACGATCAGACCGGCCATCAGGACGTTGTCGAAGGCGAGCAGCCCGCCCTGGTTCATCCGGGGCAAAAGTGCCTCGTAGTAGTCGGGGTAACCGGTCTTCTCCGCGTCGACATAGGCGAAGTCAAACGACGGCTCCTCCGGCAGGGCCCGGATCGTTTCGATTGCCGGGCCGACCTTGATCTCGACTTTCTGGCCAACCCCGGCCCGATCGAGATTCCGGCGGGCGATCCCGGCTCGCTCGGAGTCAAGCTCGCAGCAGAGCAGGGTGCCGTCATCGGCCAGCCCCCGGGCGATCCGGATCGCCCCGTAGCCGGTGAAGGTGCCAACCTCGATCGCCCGCCGGCCCTCTCCCAGCCTGACCAGCAGCTCCAGGAAGGCGGCCTGCTCGGGAGCGGTCTGCATGATCTGGATGTCACCCATCGCCGCGGTCTCTTCCTCGACGAGACGCAATGCCTCGTCTCGCCCGGAGGCATGCTCGCGGATGTACTCGGCCAGCTTCGCGTCAATGGAGGTCGGTTCGATCGACATGCCCCCAGCCTACTTCCCGGCCGGACTTGCTCCAAGCGCGGTGAATGGTGGGTCGAGATGCACTTCAACGGCGGTATTCGCCGACGAAGTGCATCTCGAGGGCGAATTGCGTGTTCCGGCTTTGTGTGGCAGCGAATTCGGTTTATTTCACACAAGTTGACGCGCGTCAGCTATTATGCAGGGACTGTCCGCAGGGAAGGAGAACGAAGGTGAAGAGACTCATTGCATTTCTGGTGGCCGCAGCGGCCTTGACCGCGATCGTGCCGGCCGCCGCCTCGGCCAAGGTCGGCAACCTGGACGGGCTCTACAACGCGCGCTACTGCGAGATCTTCACGGTCACCCAGCCCGACCCTCCGGACTTCACGGTTGACGTGTACAACACGATCGGCCTCAATGACTGCCCCGCCGAGCAGTGGAACGCGGTCGACTACAACGAAGTGAAGACCCAGACCGGCGCCCTGCTTTCAGTCCCGAACGGTCCCCGTCGCTGGCTGATTGACGCGATCGCCGGCGGCAAGGCCGGAGAGCCGCTCACCCTCAGCGGCCTCGAGGTCCGGCACGTCGGGGTCCTGACCGTGCCCAGCCTCTCCCCCTCGCCTTTCACCGAGATGTCGATCGCCCGGACCACGACCTGGGTCTACAACAAGGGCCGCAAGATCCACTGGATCGTCTCGCCGGAGGGCAAGAAGTATGCGCTTCAGGCCTACACGACCAACGTCGACCCGACCCTGAGGGCGAAGAACCTGGACAGCATGGGCGAGAACCCGCTCATGGCCCTGCCCGAAGGCTGGAAGTACCGGACGATCAAGCTGAAGAAGCAGCTCCGGCTGCCTGCCCCCGGCATCGCCACGATCATGCGCGACGGGCTCGGCGGCACCTACCAGAAGTTCAGCTTCCCGAAGAACTTCTTCAAGCCGGTCAAGAAGCCGAACAAGAACCACCACTGATCGCATAAGCCGCAGAAACCCCCCTCCCTGGAGGTTTCTGCGGCTTATGCGAATCAGCGGCGTTGCCGGCGGATCACCCCGCCGGAGCGCCCGCTAGCTGGACGGACCGGGTGCCACCCAGGTCATGGTCAGCGACGAGGCCGGCGTGCCGAGAATCGAGGTCGACCCGCAACTCATTCCTGCGGCACCGCCCCAGATCTCGACACTCTGCCCGGCGGTCAGCTTGACCATGCCGCTCAGGGTCTGGGTTGTCGTCGCCCCGGCGTTGGCCAGGATCGTGTTCGAGATGAACGGTGAGGGCAGGAACGGCGTGACGTTGTCTGCCTCGCGGCCATCGATCTCAAGGGAACGGTTGCCTCCACAGCCATCGTTCGCCCAGGTAGCCACACCGGTCACCTGGTAGATCCCGTTGACCGGCGCCGTCATCCGGTAGTCGGCGGCCCCGTGAAGGTTCGCCGTGTCGAACAGCTCACCCGGGAAATGAAGCACCGAGAAGGACCCGTTGTTCCGGGTCGAACTGCCCGAGTTCGAGGCGGACGCAGACGGAACCGTGTCGGCAATCTGCTGGGTGCCAACAACCTTCTCGGCCAGCTTGCCGCTGGTCACCGCCGCAGCATCGATCTTGGAACTGGTGACCGCACCGGTGTCAAGCAGGGACGGCTTGATCGCCGCGTCCTTGATCTTTCCGGTCGAGATCGACGCCGGAGCGACCTTGGTTTCCGTGACTGCTCCCGCCGCGAGTTTGCTCTCGGTGACCGCGTCTGCCGCCAGTGAAAGCGGCCCGACGGACGCCGGAGCGAGCTTGGTGTCGGTCACCGCAGAATCCGCGAGTGAGGCGGATGTGACCGCACCAGCGGCGATCCGGGAAGCCGTCACAGCTCCACTCTGGATCTTCGCGGCGGTAATCGCTGCAGGCGCGACCTTGGCTTCGT
>JAIBCJ010000056.1 GCA_019694145.1 Solirubrobacterales bacterium
CTAGGCGGCGCCCAGTTCGCCCTCTCCGGAGCGGTCGAAAGGCTGCGGGCCCTGCCGGCCGAGGAGAACGGCCCGGACGCCTTCACCGTGCTGGCCGCCACCGACCCGGCCAGCCCCTGGGGTTCGATCCTGCCCTGGCCAAAGCTCGAGTCGGGCCGCAAGGCCGCCCGCACCGCCGGCGCCTATGTACTGGCCCGGGCCGGTCATCCGCTGCTCTACGTCGAGCGGGGCGGCAAGGGCATCCTCCGGCTCGATCCGGCCCTTGAGGGTGAAGGCCTCGCCGCCGCCCTCGCCACCCTGATCGACGAGGTCGAGGCCGGCCGGGTCGGCCAGCTCAAGATCGAGCGATTCGACGGCGAACCGATCCTCGGCTCCGCCTTCGAGCAACTTCTGGTCGCGGCCGGCTTCAGCCGCCAACCCCGCCGCCTGGTCGCCCCCGCGTGAACGCAACTGGCGTAGAGCACATTCCGGGTGACATTTGGGTCGCTATAACCACCCAAATGTCACCCGGAACGAGGACGAGCTGACCTATGGCAGAAGGTGATTCGCTGGTTCGCATCGCCCGGAAGCTCGAGCCGGCGATGCTCGGCCGGGAGATCGTGGCGGCCTCGGCACCGAATCCCCGCTCCACTCTGCGCCAGCATGCCCGCCGCATCGACGGCAAGCGGGTGGAGCGGATCGAAACCCGCGGCAAGCATCTGCTGATTCATCTCGACGAAGGGCTGACCCTCCATTCCCATCTCGGCATGAATGGCGGCTGGCGGGTGGACGAAGGCCGTGGCTTCGGCAAGCCCGACCGCAGTGCCTGGCTGCTGCTGGAAATGGCAGGTGAGGAAGGGAGTGTGAGCGCGACCGGTGGCAGCCCGTTGGCCACCGGCTCACGAACGACGCGGGTTGCCCAGTTCGGCGGCACGACCCTGCGCCTGGTCCGCACGGTCGAGCTGGCCCGCGACCCGCGGCTTGCGACGCTCGGTCCCGACATCCTCGCCCCGGAATTCGACCAGGTGGCTGCGGCGGCGCGGCTCCGTGTCAGTCCGGACGAGGTCGGAGTCGCCCTGCTTGACCAGAAGATCGTCTGCGGGATCGGCAACATCTTCAAGTCCGAAGCCTGCTTCGAGGCGAGGGTCGACCCCTGGCGGCCGGCCACCTCCCTGGCGAAGGGTGCCGGAGGCGAGGACGAGGCGATCCGTGTACTCGAAACCGCCCGCCGGCAGATGCAGGACGCAGTCGAGACCGGCAAGCGGCCGGGCCGCATCTACAAAAAGACCGGCCGCCCCTGCCCCCGCTGCCGCGCGGCCAGAATCCGCTCCCGCGGCCAGGGAGAAGACAACCGCACCACCTACTGGTGCCCGAACTGCCAGGCCTGATCCGACTCCCGTCCAAACCGGGGGCGATCGGCCACCGTTTTGGTGGGTAAACGCCCCCGGAAGGCACCTGGGAAGGGTTTCTGACCTCAATTGATCAGAATCGTTTTGTTTTTCCGGTCGGATGCGAAATACTCCGCGGGTGACTTCGGCTGAGGAGAGCACAGTCGGGCTGCTGAGAAGCGTGCCCCTTTTCGCCGAGCTTGATCAGGACGAGCTCGAGCAGTTTTCGCGTGTCGCGATTCCGCGTGCATACCCCGAAGGGACCAGGGTCTTCCACGAGGGAGACCATTCCGACGCCTGTTACATCGTCAAGTCCGGCACCTTCCGGGTAACCCGCGAGCATCCGGACGGCAGGGCCATAACCCTTGCAACCCTGACCGAAGGGGACATCGTCGGTGAACTGGCGATGCTCGACGGCGAGGTGCGTTCCGCCTCGGTCGAGACCCTGGGCGGTGACGGCGAGCTGCTCGCCCTGCCCGCGAGCGACGTGCGGGCCCTGCTCGAAAGGCATCCCGACATCACCGTCAAGTTCGTCGCCGCGCTGACCAGGCGCCTGCGAGCGGCAAACGAACGAATTTCCCGGCAGTCCTTCCAGACCGTTCCATCACGGGTGGCCGGGGTCCTTTCCCAGCTGGTCGCCGAGGAGGGGGAGGACGGCCGCCAGGTGACGATCCGGATGAATCAGGCCGACCTGGCCCAGCTGGCCGGCACCTCCCGCGAAAGCGTAAGCCGGTTCCTGGCTGATCTGGAAAGGTCAGGCGTGGTGAAGGCAGGGCGGGGCCAGGTGACCATCCTCGAACCCGCCCGGCTCGGCAACTACATATTCTAGATCGGGCAAATGTCCGGACTCCTGGCTCTCAACTTCTATTCCCCTGTGTTTGTCGACCAGCTCAAGCGGGGTCGCAAGACCGCCACGATCCGGCTTGGCAACAAGTCCGCCAAGTACCAGCGCAGCCAGATCGTGTGGGTCACGGTCGGTTCCCGGCACTCCAGGCGGGAAAAGATCTTCTCCGCGGTGATCGACGAGGTCGAGGTCAAGCGGCTGTCCGAACTCTCGCCCCGGGACATCGAGCGCGACAACCCGGAATTCCGCCGGGTCGAGGAGACGCGGGACTTCCTCCAGAAGATCTACGACCGCGAGATCGAGGAAGACGCGATCGTGACCATCGTCCACTTCTCCCAGATCGTCGAACCCGGCCTGACCGGCTACGGCACCGTCCCCTCGCCCAACTAGCCATGTCGGGAGGGGGCGACCCGGCAGCTTTCGCCTTTGCTTCCCGCTGGGAGGTTTCGGCCGGTCGCCAGGCGGTGTGGGATGCCCTGGTCGACTTCAACCGGTGGCCGGTCTGGTGGCCTGCGCTCGAAGAGGTGATCGAGACGATCCACGGTGACGAGGAAGGGATCGGCCAGAAGGCGATCGCGGTCTGGCGCGGACCGGTCGGTTACACCCTGAAGATGGCGATCGAAGCGGTCGAGAAGGTCCACCCGGAGTTTCTTCGCGGAGTGGCGACCGGCGACGTGGTCGGGGAAGGTACGTGGACCCTCGCGACCACGGCAGACCAGTGGACCTCGATCGAATTCGACTGGAACGTACGGGCCAACCGCAAGTGGATGGAATTCCTCGCCCCGCTCGCACGCCCCCTCTTCGTCTCCAGCCACGACCATGTGATGAAAGAGGGAGCCGAAGGCCTCGCCGGTCATCTCTCATGCGAGATGCGTGACTTTTCGGCTTCCGTCGGCTGAGCCCCTCTGCTTGCGGACTGGAGCCGGGTTTCCCCGGCTTGAGTCGAGTGGACTCAGATTTTTCACATTTCGGGGTTGACCGACGGTCTCAATTCTGTATGGTTGTCAGTTGCTGGCACTCTCCCCCCGAGAGTGCCAAGAGACTGAGGCGCCCGAATCATCGATTTCCCGGCGCCAGAAGCGATGTATGGAACCTGAAACACGTATGAACATGACCATCGGAGGTAATCAATGAAGCTGAAGCCCCTCGGGGACCGGCTTATCGTCAAGCCGGTAGATGAAGAGGAGACGACCGCCAGCGGTCTGGTCCTCCCGGACACCGCCAAGGAAAAGCCGCAGAAGGGCAAGGTCGTCGCTGTCGGTGACGGCGCGGTCGCCGACGACGGCAGCCGTCGTCCGCTCGACGTCGCTGAAGGCGACGAGGTCCTCTACTCCAAGTACGGCGGAACCGACATCACCGTCGAGGGCGAAGAGCTTCTCGTCCTGCGTGAGTCGGACATCCTCGCCAAGGTCGCCTAGCGCGTCCTGACAACCAGACTTTCAGGAGGTATTAGAAAGATATGGCTCACAAAGAGCTGAAGTTCGCAGAAGATGCCAGGGGTGCCCTGCAGGCCGGCGTTGACGCCGTCGCTGACGCAGTCAAGGTAACCCTCGGCCCCAAGGGTCGCTACGTCGTGCTCGACAAGAAGTTCGGCGCTCCGACCATCACCAACGACGGTGTCACGATCGCCCGCGAGGTAGAGATCGAGGACGTCTTCCAGAACCAGGGCGCCCAGCTGGTGCGCGAGGTCGCGACCGCGACTAACGATGTTGCCGGTGACGGCACCACCACCGCCACCCTGCTCGCCCAGATCATCGTCCGCCAGGGCCTCAAGAACGTGGCCGCCGGCGCCAACCCGCTGGCGCTTCGCCGCGGCATCGAGAAGGCAGTCGACACCGTTGTCGCCAACCTGCGCGAGAAGCAGTCGGCAGAGGTCAACGGCAAGGACCAGATCGCCCGCGTCGCCGCCATTTCGGCTGCTGACGACGAGATCGGCAACACGATCGCCGACGCGATCGACAAGGTCGGCAAGGACGGCGTGGTCAACGTCGAAGAAGGCCAGACCTTCGGCATGGAGCTCGAGTTCACCGAGGGCATGCAGTTCGACAAGGGCTACATCTCGCCCTACATGGTCACCGACCAGGACCGCATGGAAGCCGTGCTCGAAGAGCCGTACGTGCTGATCGCCAACCAGAAGATCGGTTCCGTCAGGGACATCCTGCCCGTGCTCGAGCAGGTCATGCAGGGCGGCAAGCCGCTGCTGATCGTCGCCGAGGACGTCGAGGGCGAATGCCTCGCGACCCTCGTGGTCAACAAGCTGCGCGGCACCTTCACCGGTGTTGCGGTCAAGGCGCCGGGCTTCGGCGACCGCCGCAAGCGCATGCTCGAGGACATCGGCATCCTGACCGGTGGCGAAGTCATCACCGAGGAAATGGGCCTCAAGCTGGAGAACACCCAGCTGACCCAGCTCGGCCAGGCCCGCCGCGTGGTCGTCTCGAAGGACACCACCACCATCATCGACGGTGCCGGTGACGCCGACGCCATCAAGGGCCGGATCAAGCAGATCAAGTCGGAAATCGAGAACACCGATTCCGAGTTCGACCGCGAGAAGCTCCAGGAGCGCCTCGCCAAGCTGGCCGGCGGCGTTGCCGTGGTCAAGGTCGGCGCTGCCACCGAGACCGAGATGAAGGAGAAGAAGCATCGCGTCGAGGACGCTCTCCAGGCTGCCCGTGCGGCACTGGAAGAGGGCATCGTCCCGGGCGGCGGTGTCGCTCTCCTGAACGCCCAGGATGCGCTTGACGTCGACTCCTTCGAGGATGCCGACGAGCGCACCGGTGCGCAGATCATCCACCGCTCGCTCGAAGAGCCGGTCCGGCAGATCGCCGAGAACTCCGGTCTCGAGGGTTCGGTCGTGGTCAACAAGGTCCGCGAGCTGAAGGAAGGCGAAGGCCTGAACGCAGCCAACGGCGAGTACGGTGACATGGTCAAGGCGGGCGTGCTCGACCCGACCGTCGTGACCCGCTCCGCGCTCCAGAACGCCGCGTCGATCGCCAAGAACATCCTGGTGACCGAGGCGATCATCGCCGAGCCGCCGGAGGAAGGTGGCGCCGGCATGCCCGCAATGCCCGACATGGGCGGAATGGGCGGCATGATGTAAAGAAATCTCTTCAGAGATTTCCGAGAAGGGCCCGGGAGAAATCCCGGGCCTTTTTCATTGCATGGGCATCTGGGTTGAAGTTATTCGTTCCATGTGCGGATAACTTCAACCCAGATGCATGCCTCCTAGCCGGAGTCCGTGGCGAGGGCGGTGATCCAGGGGTCGGCGCCGCCGTTGTCGAAGACGGAAGTGCTTATTCCGAGGCCGGCGAGGATCAGCTTGGCCGTGTAAATGCCGGGCGGGATATCCCGGATCACCCCGGAGAGCGGGGGAATCTGGATTCGGTTGAAGCTGCTGCCCAGAACCGAGATTCCGCCGCCGGGGACCGGGGAGGGTCCGGTCGAGTTAGGGAATTCCAGATAGAGGCCGACGATCGTCGAATCGGTTCCTCCGGGCCCCTGGCACCCGTCGACCGAACACTCGACTTGCTTGTCACCCATCGAACCCGTAATCACCACGTCACTCTCCCTGGGGAGACTGATCGGCGCGGAGGCCATCACGATGTTCGTGGTCGGGCCGAACAGGGCGGGCGGATCCTCACCGCCTCCATGCGCCGCCACGGTGACCGCGGCGGCACCGGTCGCGCCGGTCGGTCCGGTCGCTCCGCGTGGCAGCTGACCGGACTTGAAATTCGAAGCGAGCAGCGAGCCCTTCTTCACCTTGGCCGAGGTGACCGCACCGTTCTTCAGCTTGGCGGTGGTGACGGCGTTCTTCTTGAGCTGCCTGGCTCCGACGCTGTTCTTCGGAATCTTCGTTGCCGCATAGGCGCCGCCACCGAGGACCGCAAACACGGCGATAGTGGCCATCACGTTCGAATAGGTCAGGTGCCGCCGGAATCCTTCGGACTTCATCGCTCCCCCTCAAGTCGTTCAACCGTGAATCCACCATAGCCTTGACCCGTGGACGTGACAACCAGACGGCTGCTTGCCCAGGGTCTGATCGAGCCGGCTGCGGCGACCCCCGGTCAGGTAGTCGAAACGCTGCTCGCCGTACAGGCCCAGGACGGCCGGGGAGCCAGGCTGGCGATCCGGCCACGGCTGAGCGAGCGGGTCACGGAACCATCGGCCTCGATGGTCGATGCCGCGCTCGACGAGGGGTCGCTGGTCGTCAACTGGCTGAACCGCGGCACCCTCCACCTGGTTCGGGCCGAAGACCACGGCTGGCTGCACGCGCTGACCGCGCCCCGGCAAGCCACCGCGAACCAGACCCGCCTGAGGCAGGAAGGCGTCTCGGAGAAGCAGGCGGACCGGGGAGTCGGGATGATCGTCGACCGGCTGAAGGACGGGCCGGCCACCCGCGGAGAGCTGAAGGAAGTTCTCGCGGCGGAGGGAGTGCCGGTCGCCGGCCAGGCGCTGGTTCACATACTGCTGTTCGCCTCCCTTCAGGGTCTGATCCTGCGCGGACCGACGCTCGGAGGCGAGCACGCCTTCGTCCTGGTCGAAGACTGGCTCGGGCCGCAGGGCGAGGTTGACCTCGAACTGGCCGCCGCCGAACTGGCGCGCCGGTACCTCACGGGCCACGGACCGGCAACCGATCGTGACCTCGCCAGGTGGGCCGGAGTCAACCTCGGTCTGGCCCGCAAGGGCCTGGCGGCGATCGCCGGCGAAACAGTGGAAGCGGACGGATGCCTCGAACTGAAAGAAAAACCGGCGCCAACGGTGGCCGAGGCGCCGGTGAGGCTGCTCGGTGCCTTCGATCCCGTCCTCCACGGCTGGACTGACCGCGCCTGGATCCTCCCGGACGAAGAGACCCGGAAGGTCGTCACCACCAACGGGATCTTCCGGCCGACCATCCTTGCCGGCGACCGGATCGTCGGTACCTGGACTATGCCCTCCGGCAGGGTTGAACTCGCACCCTTCGGAAAGCTTGATCGGGAGACGGTGGCAGCTCTCGAAGTCGAAGCCGAAATGGTGACGCGCTATCTCGGTTAGCGGCGCCTCGCGTACCCGTGGGCGAAGGCGAGAAAGCGGGGACTCTTCAGCTTGTTGCGGATCACCTTGACCGTGAGCGGGTAGTTGTACGGGTAGTAGGGGTCGGCGGTTCCGAAGCCGCGGTAGTAGACCATCATCCGGACCCGCGGCTGCTGCTTCACCCAGGCGAACACCCGGCGGGCGAAGCGGGTGTCGTCGGCCCCGACCACGCCCCACTCGGTCAGGGCGACGGGCTTCTGTCGCCAGCGGCGATTGTGGACGAAGCGGTTGAGGTCCCGCCAGTAGGGATAGTTCGAATAGAAGTCAGTGCCGACCCAGTCGACGTACTTGCTTCCCGGCCAGTAGTCGACCGGATGATTGCCCCGGACCGACGGGGAGCCCGACGGAAGGGTGCTCCAGACGATCGACACCGGAGCCTTGGGCAGCTTCGGGCTCCTGGTCAGCGAGCCCCAGTTCAGCTTCGGCAGTTGGAGCTTCTTCAGGTTGCGGTCGATCCGGCCCGCCGTGGTGCCGCCCCGGGTGATCAGGGCGATCCGGCGAAACGCGCGCCGGTACCAGATCGTCTTGTGCTCGCCGCCGCGCCGCTTCCCCGAGCAGGTGAAGGCGGTGTAGGGATTGAGGCAGCGGTTCGGTTCACCCAGCGGCCTGATGAAGGCCTTCTGGCGCCTGGCCGAGAAGAACCGGTTGATCTCAATCAGATAGGGGTCGCCGACGCCCCGGGCGATCTCCTTCGGGGTGATCAGCTCTGCCCTCGTCTCATCGTCAGCCGTCGAGATGTGGAGCATCGGCAGCACCTCGGTGTTCTGCCAGCGCTGGTAGGCGAGGAAGAGCTGGTTTCCCCACGGGTGGTAGGTCTGAAGGACCGCCGGGTGCTTGCCGGTCGCTTCGGAGAAGTTCTCGAAACCGCGGTAGGTGCCGTTGTCGCTTACCCCGCCGTAAACCTTGCCCTTCGGCGGCAGGAAGACGCCCGCGTCGGCGACTGCGGCAAGAGCGAAAACGACGACGACCGTCGCCAGGCTGAGACGGGCCGGAAACCTCACTGCCAGAAATGATCGCAGCCCGCGCCCGGGACGGTCAGGAATCGGCGAGAACGTCAGCCATGCTGCGCGGTTGGACTCCCAGTGACTCGAGGTCCTCGCTGCCCCGGGGAGTGACCATCGAGACGCGCATCAGCTCGGCCTCCTGCCAGGTCGCGAAGGCGTTTTCACCGACCAGCCGGTGGATTGCCGAAAGACCCAGGTGGACCAGCTGCAGCGGAATCCGGACCACCGGCCGGGGCCGACCGGCCAGCAGCCCGACCAGCTCGGACATCTCGGCGTAGGTCATCGTCTGCGGGCCGGCGAGTTCGTACAGGTGGTCGCCATCGCCGTCCCCCTTGAGCGAGTTCTCGACCGCCCGGGCGACATCGTCAGCCCAGACCGGCTGGTAGCGGGACTTGCCGTTGCCGGAGATCGGAATCGCCGGCAGGAAGGAGAAGCGGCGCAGCAGGGTGATCCAGGGGTCGGAATGATCGAAGACGATCGAGGGCCGGAAAATCGTCGAGTCGA
This sequence comes from Solirubrobacterales bacterium, assembly GCA_019694145.1. GTDB lineage: Bacteria > Actinomycetota > Thermoleophilia > Solirubrobacterales > 70-9 > 67-14. The sequence goes on from JAIBCJ010000056.1 coordinate 8,787, forward strand.
GCCGTGAATTTGCGACCGCCTGCTCGGCCGTCCACTTGGCCCGGAAGAAGCGGGTCCGCTGGACCGCCGAGGCGTTGAGGGCACTGAAGAAGACGAAACGCTTCACCCCGGCCCGCTCGGCCGCCTCGAGCAGCCGCACGGTGGCCAGCCCGTTCAGTTCCTCGACCCGGTAGGGCGGCTGGTCCCGGATTGACGCGGCGAGGTGAATCACCGTGTCGACCCCGCGCATCGCCTGGCGCAGCATGTACGGGTCACGCAGTTCGCGCAGGTCCCCCATCGTGATCTGGACGTCAACCCGGTGCGCGCCGAGCTTGCGCGGTTCGCGAACGAGGCAGCGGACCTGATGGCCGTCTTCGATCAGGCGCGGCAGAAGCCGCGAGCCGATCGAGCCTGTCGCTCCGGTCAAAAGGATCACGGGCAGGAGTCTAAAGCGACGGGATTGCGGGCCGTTTCCGTGTGATCAGGCAGTGATTCGGCGGGTCAACGAGAGGGAGGTCGGGCGGCCTCAATCTCTAATATGGGAACCATGAGTTACGTCATCGCAGAGCCATGCATCGGTCAAAAGGACAACTCCTGCGTCGAGGTGTGTCCGGTGGATTGCATCCACCCGACCCCTGACGAGCCGGGCTACGACGCGGTGGAAATGCTCTTCATCGATCCCGACGAGTGCATTGACTGCGACGCCTGCGTCGAAGCGTGCCCGGTCGATGCCTGCTTCGCCGAGGACCAGCTCCCCGCCGAATGGGCCCACTTCGCCGAGAAGAACGCGGCCTACTTCCAGAACGCCTGAGGCTTAACTGCAGTCGCGCCAGCAGGGCTGGCGCTCCCATAGCTTTCGCACCGGCCGGCAACACCGACCCGGAGCATATGCCCGCCGGCCCACTTGATCCCGAATTTGATGGACCGGCTAACCCGCCCGGCTTTTATTGAACGAGGGGAAGTTCGCGGGCGTTCTTGCCCATTTTCGGGGCGATTTCGGGGGCGGTGGTCTGAATCGTTTCGATCATCGGGAGCTCAATGGGTGAGGTGGCGATGATCTTGCGGGCGATTTCGACGATCGCCTGACCGGCCGGGGAATCCGGCTGATCGACCGAGAGGGGGTTGCCGACATCGGCGTGCTCGCGGAGCTCTTCCGAGAGCGGCACCGATCCGAACAGCGGCACCTCGAGTTCGTCGGCCAGGAGCTGACCGCCGCCTTCGCCGAAGATCGAGAAGGTCTCGCCCTCCGGGGTGGTGAAGCCGGCCATGTTCTCGATGATTCCCATCACCTCGAGGTCGACCTTGGCGGCCATCTCGGCCGAACGCCGGGCGACCGACTGCGCGGCCGGCTGCGGCGTGGTCACGATCGTGATCTTCGCCTGCGGCAGGAGCTGGGCCAGGGTCATGGCGATGTCACCGGTGCCGGGCGGCAGGTCCAGCAGCAGGTAGTCGAGCTCACCCCAGGCGACGTCTTCGAGGAACTGCTGAATCGCCTTGTGGAGCATCGGACCGCGCCAGACCACCGCGGAGTTCTGCTCGACGAAGTAGCCGATCGACATCGTCTTGACGCCGCTTTCGGCGACCGGAGGAAGGATCTTGCGGTCGGAGTTGACCTCGGGCTTCTGATCGACCCCGAGCATGCGGGGGATTGAGTAGCCGTAGACGTCACAGTCGAGGGCACCGGCCTTCTTGCCTTCGGCCTGAAGCGCGGCGGCCAGGTTCGCGGTCATGGTCGACTTGCCGACCCCGCCCTTGCCGGAGGCGACGCAGATCACGTTCTTGACCTGGGCCAGCGCGCCCTCGGGGAGCTTGCCCCGGCCGAGCGTCTCGCGCAGGCCTGACTTCTCTTCATCTGACAGCACATCGAAGCCGACTCCGACCCCGGTCACCCCGTCAAGCGAGGAGACCTGCTGGACCACCGCTTCCTGGAAATGGGAGCGGATCGGACAGCCCGGAGTGGTCAACGAGACGGTCACGTTGATCTGGCCGTCATCCTTGATTTCGACGCTGCGGACCATGCCGAGTTCGACGATGTTGCGACGAAGCTCCGGGTCGATGACCGCGGTCAGCTTCTCTTTTACCTGCTCTTCGGTCGGGAGGGACATGCCCTGATTCTCGCAGAGCCGCCCGTTCTGCCGCGGCGGAGGGCGGACCGGGCGAGCGGAAAGGCGGGCGGGGGGCGAGTTTGACCGGTCGGCGCCTTAGTCAGGCATATGACCCCGACCGAGGAGCCCAAAATGGCATTCCGGAACCGATTTGCCGCGCTGGCGGTGATTTTGCTCGCATTCACCCTCTTTGCAATCTCGGCGGTCGCCGCAACCGATGGCGCCGCCGCGGCCAGATACGTGGTCGCCCAGTGTGGCTGGCATGTCGGCCAGGACGCCAGCTGGTTCGATTCCAGCGCCGACCGCTTCGGCAAGAGCACCTACTGCCAGACCCCGGACTCGGTCGATCCCTTCGAGGGGGTTCACCTGATCAGTCAGGTCAAGAGTTCGGTCGACTCGGTCGGCGGGACGAAGTTCGCCTCCTGGCGCTGGCAGGCCCCGAACGGCACCGGGATCGTCAACGTCCACGGCCAGCGCTGGCAGTACCTGCGTGAAGGCTTCCAGCACCGGCTTGGCGGGGTGCCTCAAAACGGCAGCTTCACCCCTTTTCTCGAGCTCGACTACAGCGACGGGACCAAGCGGGATTTCTGGCAGGGTTTCGAGCCCTACGCCCAGGCCTTCGAATCGAGGCTGGTCTGTTACCGGACTTCGGACAGGAACTGCGAGGCCGACGGGACGGTGCTGGCCGGGGTCCGGTCGCTGACCATCTCGATCGATGATGCGGTCAGGCCGACGGCGCAGATAAGCGGTGGGTTGGCCGCAACGGACTGGCTGCGCGGGACCCAGTCGCTGACCTTCAGCAACCGGGATGTCGGCGCCGGGCTTCGCTATGCACAGACCTCGATTGACGGCGCGCTCCGGGCCAGCACCGAAATGAACTGCGCCAAGACGATGATTTCCGGCCAGTGGAGGGGCACGAAGATGCAGCCCTGCCCGACCGCCGCGACCGACAGCCAGACGGTTGACACCCGGACCCTGGCCGACGGTCCGCATTCGCTTCATCACTGCGCCTTCGATTTCGCCGGCAGCTACGGCTGCACGGCCGACCGCACGATCCGGGTTGACAACAATCCCCCCGCCGCCCCGAAAGGGCTGACCGTCGAAGGCGGCGAAGTCTGGCAGCGGACCAACAGCTTCAACCTCGAGTGGACCGAACCCGATCAGGGGCCGGCCTCCCCGATCGTCCTCAGTTACTTCCGCCTGACCGGTCCCGACGGGTATGCCGGCGGCCCCTGGTACCGGACCGACCCGGGAAAGATCAGCGGAATCACCCTGCCCGGACCGGGGGAATACAAAGCCCGGGTCTGGCTGGCCGACCAGGCCGGCAACAGCGACGAGGCCCACGCGGCCGAAGCGACGCTCCGCCTCGACAACGTTCCCCCGACCGGTTACTTCGTCGACCCCCCGGAAGATGACCCGGCCCTGATCCGGGTTTCGGTCGCCGACCGCTTCTCCGGGGTGCAAGGCGGAAGCGTCGCCTGGCGGCCGGCCGACGGCGGCGACTGGCACCCGATCTCATCCGACTACCTGGGTGACCGGCAGATGCTCGAAGCCCGGTTCCCCGATGACCTGCCGCGAGGCAGCTGGGTGTTGCGGGCGGCGATCGCCGACGGGGCCGGCAACCTGACCGTGACCGACCGCCGGGCCAACGGCTCGCAGATGATCGTTCGCACGCCGCTGCTGGACGAGACGCAGGTTTCCGCCTCGCTGGGTTCGAGCCGGGCCAGCCGGGGCCGGGGCACGGTCGAGATCGGTTACGGGGAGAGGGCCCATCTCGAAGGCCGGCTGACCGGGGTCGAGAGCGGTGGCCTCGGCGGGGCGACGCTGACCGTCACCGAGACTCCCTTCCCGGGCTCCCGGGCCAAGGTGACGAGCCGGCAGGTCCGGACCGATGCCCGCGGCTACTTCGACCTCTGGCTGGCCCGCGGACCGGGTCGTCGGGTTGTCGTCGGCTTCGCCGGAACCAGGCGGCTCCAGGGATCGGATTCGGGCGTGCTCGAACTGAGGGTGCGGGGCCGGCTCGGCTTCAAGGCGAGGCCGAAGCGGCTGAGGACCGGCCGGCGGGTCTACTTCACCGGCCGGGTTGCCGCCCGCGGAGCCTGGCAGCCGACCCGCGGCAACCTGATCCAGATCCAGTACTTCGAGGAGTCGGCCCGCCGCTGGCGGCCAATCGCGCTGACCCGGACCAACCGTTATGGCCGGTACCGGAGCAGCTACCGCTTCCGCTACATCACGGGCCTCGCCCGGATCAGGCTGCGGGCGCTCCTCGTCCCCTCGTCCCGCTTCCCCTACAGCGGGGCGGCCTCGAAACCTGTGGTCATACGGGTTCGGGGCTAGAGGGAGTGGCGCCGGGCCTCCGAGAGGTCCTCGCCACGCCCTCATGGCGCCCGGGTGGGTAGCCAGCCCGGGCGGAAGGCCCTGCGGCCGCCGCGCGAGAA
>JAIBCJ010000057.1 GCA_019694145.1 Solirubrobacterales bacterium
TGCTACGGTCGTCGACATGAACCGAGTACCCGTACTGGTCGTGGGAGGCGGCGGGGCCGGATTGACGGCCTCGATGCTCCTTGCGAACCTCGACATAGAGCATCTGCTGATCAACTCCCGTCCCGGGACTTCGGACCTGCCAAAAGCGCATGTCCTCAACCTGAGGGCGATGGAGATTCTCGATGACGTCGGCGCCGCCGACCGAATCAGCGAGAAGAGCACGCCGCCGGAGGCAATGGCGGCGACCGCCTTCTACGCCGGCTTCGGCGGGGACGACCCGGACGCCGGACGCCGCATCGCGAAGCTCCAGAGCTGGGGAGCGGGAGGGACCGACGGGAACTGGCGCGAGGCCAGCCCGATGATTCAGCGGAACCTGCCCCAGATCCGCCTCGAACCGCTCCTCAGGGAGCGTGCCGAGGAACTCTCGCCGGGCCGGATCCGGTTCAACCACGAGCTGACCGGCCTCGAGCAAAGCGGCGACGCCGTCCTGGCGACGGTCAGGGACAACGATTCCGGTGAGCAGTACGAAGTGACCGCCGACTACGTGATCGCGGCCGACGGCGGCCGCACGGTGCCGGGCCTTCTGGGGATCGAATACGAGGGTCTCGGCACGGTTTCCGAGACCGCGACCCTTCACGTTTCGGCCGACTTCTCCGACCTGGCGATCGACGACGACGTGCTGATTCGCTGGACGATCTCCCCGGTGAGCGGAGCCGGTGTGGTCATGGTTCCGATGGGGCCGGAGAAATGGGGTCCGGAATCCGAGGAATGGGTGATCCACATCCAGTACCTGGTCGGGGACCCGCGTGAGATCACCGACGAAGAGGTCCTGGCCGACGTGCGAAGCGCGATGGAGATCGGCGAGCTGCCGATGGAGATCCACAAGATCTCGCGCTGGACCGTCGAAGCGGTCCTCGCCTCCTCGTTTCGCTCCGGTCGGGTGTTCCTGGTCGGTGACTGTGCCCACAAGCACCCTCCGACCGGCGGCCTTGGCCTGACCAGCGCGATCCACGACGTCCACAACCTGACCTGGAAGATCGCGTCGGTGCTCAAGGGCGAAGCCGGCGAGAGCCTGCTTGAGACCTACGAGCCGGAAAGGCGACCGGTCGTCGCCCGCAACGCCCAGCGCTCACTCGAAAATGCGATCAACCATCTCGGCACGATGGCCGAGATCGGAGTGACCCCCGAGAACTCGACCGAAGAAAACTGGGCGGCGATGAAGCGACTCTGGAACGAGGATCCCGCCGACCAGGAGTTCCGTGAGAAGGTGGCGAGGGGAGCGCGATCGCAGTCGATGGAATTCAATGAACTGAACGTCGAATACGGGTACGCCTACGACTCGGCAGCGGTGGTTGCGGACGGAAGTCCGCCGGCACCGAATCCCGATGAGGTGCGGATATATTTGCCTTCAACCCGTCCCGGTTCACCCCTGCCGCATGCCTGGCTGGATGACCTGGAAGGCAACCGTCAGCCGATCAAGGACCTCGTCAGACCAGGCCGTTTCCTTTTGATCGCCGGCGAAGAAGGCGACGAATGGCTTCAAGCCGCGAATGACCTGGCCGGCTCGGCCAAAGTCCCGCTGGACAGCCTGCGGATCGGACACATCGACGGTGACCTCTTCGACCCGCAGTTGACCTGGATCCGCAACCGGGGGATCGAGCCTGACGGAGCGATCCTCGTCCGGCCCGACCGTTTCGTGGCCTGGCGTAGCATGAGCTCGGCCAGCAACCCGGGGCAGACCCTGGCCAAGGCCCTGACCTCGGTACTTGGCCGGGAAGTCCACATGCCGGAAGGAGCAGCAGCATGAGTGCCGTTTCCAAAATCGGTCACATGGCGATGCGGGTAAGTGACCTTGACCGTGCCGTCGAGTTCCAGAGCGAAGTGATGGGTCTGGTCGAAACCGAGCGGCAGGGCGGCACCTCGTTCATGACCTGCAACGACCGTCATCACGAGCTGATCCTGATCCAGTCCGGCAAGCGGGGCTACGACCACATCGGCCTCGAGGTCGCGACTGCCGAAGATCTTGAGGCGGTCCGCGCCCAGGCTGCCGCGGCCGGGGGAGATGTTCTCACCCAAATTCAGGAGGGCGAGACCGGCATTGACCGCTGTTTCTTCGTCCGCTCACCGGCCGGCCATGTCTTCAAGATCTTCCTCGGCATGGAGAAGGTGGCCGAGCCGGAGCCGGGTGATCGCCCCTCGCAGTTCGAGCATGTTTCAACCAAGGCGCTACGGATGGGCCGGGAGGAGAGGTTCCTTTCGGAAGGCCTCGGTTTCAGGTTCTCCGACCGGCTGGGCCGCACCGCCAGCTGGTGGCACTGCGACCCCGACCACCACGGCATGGCGGTCGTGATCGCACCCCGGGCAGAGCTTTCCCACTACGCCTGGAGCCTGGAAGACCTGAACGCCCTCGGGCGCACCGCCGACCGGCTCCGGGCCAGGGGTCAGCGGGCGATCTGGGGACCGAGCCGGCACGGTCCGGGCAACAACCTCTTCCTCTATTTCCACGACGCCGACGGGGCGATGATCGAGTGCTGCGCCGAACTCGAGAAGATGCCGCCCGAAGGTGACTACAAGCCCCGCAAGTGGACCGGCGGCATGAAGGACATCAACCAGTGGGGATCGACCCCGCCGGCGAAGTTCCTTTTGACCGGATTCCCGATCAACCACCGGGAAGGGGAAGTCAAGTGAAGCTGCGCTCTGGCCCGGAAGGGCTGATGGTCGAAGCCGGACCGGGCGAGTGGGTCTCGCTTCCCGCGCTGAAGAGAGAAGCGACCGAACTCGATCTGGACGACGGGCAGACGACGGACATGATCGCCTTCCTCGCCGCGGGCGAACCGGCTCGCAAGGCGGTGCAGAAGTCGCTCGATTCGGTTGACGCGGACAAGGTGAAAGCCGATCCGGATCAGGCCGGTCTGCCGCTGAGGCCCCGCTCGATGCGCGCCTTCATGCTCTGGGAATCGCACATGATCGCGTCCAGCCGGGTGCTCGTGAAGCGCTTCTTTCCGCCGCCGGCCGCCAAGGTCGTGGCAGGTTTCGAGAAGGTCACAGGCAAGACCTTCCCGAAGCTGAAGCCGAACAGGCGCTTCTACGAGAAGCCGACCTTCTATGTGGCCAATCACGCCGCCGTGATCGCCGATGGCGACCCGATGTGGTGGCCCAGCCACACGAAGTTCCTCGACTTCGAACTCGAGCTTGCCTTCGTGATTGGCAAGCCGATCGCGGATGCCAGCCCGGAGGAGGCCGCTGATGCCGTCGGTGGCTGGTTCGTTCTGAACGACTGGAGTGCCCGAGACGTTCAGGCCGACGACGCAAGAGAGAACATCTTCGGTCCGGTGGTGAAGTCAAAGACCTTCGCCAACTCGATCGGCTGCGACGTGATCACCCCGGACGAACTGCCGGACTGGCAGGAGGCTACGGGCCGGGTCCGGGTCGACGGTGAACTGTGGTGCGAGGGTACGACTGCCGGGGCGGCTCATGACATCGGAGCGATGCTCGCCTACGCTTCCGCCGGTGAGTGCCTGATGCCTGGCGACGTGATCTCGACCGGCACCGTGCCGGGCTGTTGCGGGCTTGAACTCGACCGCTGGATTCAGCCGGGCCAGACCGTGGAGCTGGAAATCGACGGTATCGGCACCCTCACCAACCGGATCGACGCCGAAGCGAGGCCTGTCTCGATCGCCGGATAGGCGGGTCGCGACAGGCCTTCAGGCGGGGTCAGCTCTCCTGCCAGTGAAGGATCTCCAGGGCGGCGGCGACTTCAAACGAGGATTCCGAGAGCGGGGAGGGGAGCAGTTCGTCGGCCTTGGCGATCCTCGCCAGGACCGTGTTCCGGTGCGCGAAGAGCAGTTCCGCCGTCCTGGTCGCATTTGACTGGTTCCGGAGGTAGGTGCGCACCGTCTCCTTGAGGTTGACGGGGCCGTCGGCCAGCTCGCCGAGGGTCTCCGCGGTGAACCGCTTCGACCGTTCTTCGTCGTGAGTCAGCAGGGCGGCCACCTTCATCGCCTCGTAGCTGGCAACCTCAAGGCCGGAATCAAGCCGCAACACCAGCCGCTGAACCTCGGAGGCATCGGCGTGGCTGCGCCGGAAGCCGTCCAGACCGGGGAGGGGTGTGCCGAGCGCGAAGCGGATCTGGCCATCGCCGGCAAGACCCGCCTCGATTTCGCTGAACTCCCTGGTTGGCTTGACCCAGGCCCAGAGGGCAGCGCTGGTCGCGTGCACGGCCAGCAGCTTCGCGGAACCGGCGGCCTGCTTCAGCCTCTCCGCCCCGACTTCGAGCGCGTCGGCGTCCGGCGTTTCCTCCTTCCAGATCACGGCGGCGAGCTGGGTCCCCTCGAAGCTGTAGTTGAGGCGTGCCGCCGCGCGATGGGGATCGATCGGGTTGTCCTCAAGCAGGAGCACCACCGTTTCCAGTCGCTCGGCGCCGGTCTGGTTGAACTCCTCCCGCTGCTGCTGGATCCGGTCCGCGGTAAGCATCATGGTCGAGTCCACATAGGCAAAGATCGAGCGGGCCGAGACTTCAAGCAGCTCCCGCAACTCGTCCGGATCATCTGTCTCGTCGAAGGCGGCTTCCATCCACTTCTGCCAGGTGACGTTCTGACCGGCCCGGTAAGGCTCGAGGGCGTTGGTGTCCAGTCCCCGGCGAACCAGGTCCCGGGTCAGCGCGGTGACCTCCGAGCCGGAGTAGGGCGGGACTTCGCATCCCGGTTCCCGCAGATTTGCCTCTGCCCACTGGAGAACCGTTGCCTCGTTCACGCGCCGGTAATTGCGCAGCAGGACCGGATCGCTGCCGACGCCGGCCACCTCGTCCGGGATGCTCGCTTCGTTGACTGCCTCGAGGATCCCCTCCGAATCCTCGAGGATCCGGTTCACACATTTGCGGATCAGTTCTGCTGTCCGTTCGGACGGCTTCGGCCATGACATTGGCCCAGACTAACGCTGACTGGGCTAAAACCATGTATTTGGGAAGGGCCGGTCCCTGCTTTCCCGTAAACCTGTGCACTTCGCACAGCCCGGATCGAAAGTCTGGATCTTTCACCGTTGAGTTGGGCCGGTCGCGGCACGAACATTCACTCAATCGGCGATCTATCAGAAGGACCCCGGAAAATGGATCTTGATTCAAGCAGCCAGGATGAACTTGACGTAGTGATCATCGGAGCCGGCGTTTCCGGCATCGGCGCCGCGTACCAGCTACAGAAGCAGCATCCGGGCAAGAGCTACGCGATCCTCGAGTCGCGCAACGACCTCGGCGGCACCTGGGATCTCTTTCGCTATCCCGGAATCCGCTCCGATTCCGATCTCTACACCTTCGGCTACCAGTTCAAGCCATGGACCGATGAAAAGGCGATCGCCGATGGTCCCGCGATCAAGGCCTACATCAACGAAACCGCGGTCGAGAACGGAATCGACAAAAGGATCCGCTACGGCCACAAGGTCGTCAGGGCCGAATGGTCTTCGGACCAGGCGCGCTGGACCCTGACCGTGGAGCTCGCCGACACGGGCGAGACCTTCGAGATGAAGGCGAAGTGGATCTTCGCCGCGACCGGCTATTACCGGTACGACGAGGGCTACATGCCGGAATTCAAGGGAATTGCCGATTACGCGGGGGAGGTAATCCACCCGCAACACTGGCCGGAGGATCTCGATTTCGCCGACAAACGGATCGTGATCATCGGCAGCGGCGCGACCGCGGTAACCCTGCTGCCCGAGCTGGCCAAAGAGGCCGATCACGTGACCATGCTGCAGCGCTCGCCGACCTACATCCTGCCGGTCCCGGAAAAGGACCGGCTCGGCCTGGCGCTGCGCCGCATGATCGGGGACATGCGCGCCTACCGGTTGATCCGCCGCAAGAACATCCTTCGCCAGAAGTTCGTCTACCAGTTCAGCCAGCGCTTCCCCAAGGCCGCGCGGGCCTTCATCCGAAGGGTGAACAGGAAGGAACTCGAAGGTTCCGGCTGTGACGTGGACGTCCATTTCAACCCGTCCTACGACCCCTGGGACCAGCGCCTTTGCGCCGTACCGAACGGGGACCTTTACAAGTCACTCAGGAACGGCTCGGCCTCGGTCGTGACCGACCGTATTGACACCTTCACTGAAAGCGGGATCCGGCTCGAGTCGGGCAAGGAGCTCGAGGCCGACATAGTGATCACCGCGACCGGGCTGAACGTCCAGCTCTTCGGTGGCATCGAGGTCACGATCGATGGCGAGACCTTCGATGCTCCGGACACGGTTGCCTACAAGGGCCTGATGCTGAGCGACGTGCCGAACCTCGTCTTCGCGGTCGGATACACGAACTCGTCCTGGACGCTGAAGATCGACCTGGTCTGCGAGTACTTCTGCCGGCTGCTCGATCACATGGACCGGACCGGAGCGGAAATCGCCGTGGCCCGGGTCACGGACCCGGAAATGGAGCGGATTCCGCTGCTCGACTTCCCGGCCGGCTACGTGCTGCGGGCTCTGGACAGCCTGCCGAAGCAGGGCACGAAGGAACCCTGGTACCTGGCCCAGAACTACGCGAAGGATTCCCGATTCCTCCGGGAAGGTAATGTCGCAGATGAGTACATGGAGTTCCGCCAGATCGAGCGGAAGTCAACGGCGAAGGAGGAGATCCCCGCTTGAGTGAAGTCAGAGGAAAGGTCTGCGTAGTAACTGGCGCGGGGTCCGGCATCGGTCGGGCCCTCGCACTTGAGCTGGCGAGGCGGGGAGCCCGGGCAGTCGCGATCAGCGACATCAAGCTCGAAACCGCCGAGGCAACCGCGGAGTTGATTGGTGCCGGGACGGAGATCCACACCGCAGCGCTCGACGTGAGTGACCGCGAGGCGTTCGCCGCCTATGCGAGCGAAGTAGCCGGAACTTTCGGCCAGGTCCACCAGATCTACAACAACGCCGGCGTCGCCGACAACGACCCGGTCACCGAGTTCGACTACGACCGCTACGAGAGGATCCTGAACGTGAATCTCTGGGGCGTGATCTACGGCACCAAGGAGTTCCTGCCGCATCTGATCGCCTCCGGCGACGGCCATGTCATCAACGTCTCCAGCCTCAACGGGATCATGGCCCAGCAGGGGCTGAGCGCCTATTGCGCGAGCAAGTTCGCGGTCCGCGGCTTCACCGAATCGGTCGCCTTCGACCTGAAGGGCGAAGGGCTTCCGGTGCGGACCACAGTGGTCCATCCCGGCGGCATCAAGACGAGCATCGCCGATTCGGCGATGGAGTGGGCCAGGAGCGCCGGACTTCCGGTGACGCCCGAGCAGGAGGCGAGGAAAGCCTTCTACAACGAGAAGCTGCTGAAGATGGACCCCGCCCGCGCCGCCCGGATCGTGATCGACGGAGTGGAATCGAACAACCCGCGGGTTCTGGTCGGAAACGACGCCAAAATGCTTGACGCCCTGGTCCGACTGATGCCACGGCGCTGGCCGATGGCGTTCGGGCTGCTCGAGCGCCGTTTCGAAAAGGAACTCGAAGCCCGCGGCATCCAGCCGAAATCGAAACAGCCGGTTGCTGAATCCCGGCCGGTGCACCATTGAGCGCTTCCACTGACATCAGGCTTCCGCCCGGGCCGGGCAGCCCGAGGCGGGTAAACGGAGCCCTGTTCCTGGCGGCCCGGATCCGGGCTTTCCGCCGCTGGCACGAGCAGTTCGGTGACATCTACTTCGTTGACATCGCCAACTTCGGTCCGACCGTGGTGATCCGCGGTGCCGAGCTCCACCGCAAGGTGTTCACGGCCAAAGCGAACATCCTTCACGCCGGCGACAACGCCCTTGGCCGGACCCTCGGTCCGGGCTCGATCTTCTCGATGGACGAGGACCAGCACCTGGCCGAACGCCGCAAGCTCCTGCCGCCGTTTCACGGCGAGCGGATGCGCTCCTACGAGAGCCTGGTCGAAGCCGAGGCGAACCGCGAAATGGACCGGTGGCCGGTCGACGAGCCGTTCCCGACCTTGAAGTCCTTCAATTCGATCACCCTGCGGGTCATTCTCCGGGCGGTGTTCGGGGCCGAGGGCAAAGAGCTTGCCGAACTGGAGCAGATCATCCCGCCGATCACCCGTTACGGCCAGATGCGGGTCGCCTCCAGTCTGCTGATGCGAGACTACGGGCGGTTCAGCCCGGGCGGTCGCGGAGAGCGGCTGATGACCCGGTTCCACGAAATCATCCGGACCCTGATCGACAAGCACCTGGCCGACCCCGGCCTCGCCGACCGGATCGACATCCTCGCCCTGATGCTGAACTCGGACCTGCAGGAGGGGAGAGCCGTCGATTACCAGGCGACCGGGGAAGAGCTGATGACCATTCTGGTTGCCGGTCACGAAACGACCGCTTCCTCACTGGCCTGGAACATCGAGCGCATCACCAGGCACCCCGAGGTGCTGGACCGGCTCACCGCCGAAGCCCGGACCGATCAGAACGAGTACCGGCTTGCGGTTATCAACGAAGTCCTCAGAACCCGCCCGGTGATTGGCATGACCGGGCGTTCGGTCTTCGCCGAGAGCTTCGAGCTCGATGGCTGGAAGCTGCCGGCCGGCACCAGGATCCTCTGCAATATCCGGGAAACCAACGTGGATCCTTCAGCTCACCCCGAAGCCGATCGCTTCAACCCGGACCGCTACGTCGGCAAGAAGCCCGACACCTATTCCTGGATTCCCTTCGGGGGCGGGCTGCGCCGCTGCCTTGGCGCCGCCTTCGCCCAGATGGAAATGGACATCGTGCTCAGGACCCTGCTTCGTCGTTTCGACCTCGCCGCAACCAGCCGGCCGCCCGAAGGCGAGAGGTTCAAGGGACTCGCCTACGCCCCGTCCAGGGGCGGGGTGGCGATGGTCCGCTACCGCGACGGCAAGCCGCCCGCCCGGCTGGAGCCGCAGGTGGCCGCCGGAGCACGCTAGGCCATCGCGGTTATCTTTTAGCTGAGCCTCAGGGGGCGTCGCCCACGCTCGTCGATCGAGCAATTTTGAAACGGCAACCAAGATCCGCATCAGTGAGGGCACTCTTTCGAACGGATCCGTTCGGGGCACGGTTTGCCGTGCTGCGTGCAGCGGTCGCGAGTGCCGCGATCGCATTGCTGGTTGCCGACCACTACCTTCACATGGATCACTGGGTGATCATCTGTTCGGCGCTGGTCCTGCTCGTCCTGATCTGCGGCGGCCTGGTCATAGCAATCGGTTCCGCCCGCCGGAATGTCCGCAGCGAAGCCCTGAACCGGATCAAGGAGGAAGAGAACCTCCACCTCGCTGACATCGTCAGATCCTCCAAGGACGCAATCTTCTCGGTTGACCTCGACGGCAAGGTGACCGCCTGGAATGAAGGGGCGCACAACCTGTACGGCTACTCGGCCGAGGAAGCGATCGATCGCCGGCTCACTGATCTGACCATCCCGGCCGAGCGTTCAAAGGAACTCGGAGCGACTTTCCGGCGCGTGATCAGCGGCGGCTGGCAGGAGTTCGAATCGGAACGGATCACCAAGTCGGGAGAAAGAATCCGGATTTCGAGCCGGACCTTTCCGGTCCGGGACGGCGAGGGAAACGTCATCGGCATGTCGATCAGCACCCACGACATGACGGGCCCGGAGTTGCCGGGTCCGGAAATGGAGCAGGACCTGCTGTGGCAATCCCGCCTTCGGGAAGCGCTGGAGAAGTCTTCATTTGTGTTCTGGGGCCAGCCCGTCTTCGACGCCCGCAGTGGTTCCGTCGATCACACCGAACTGCTGATCCGAATGGATCTGAACGGGGAGATCATCGCTCCGGAGGAATTCCTGCCACACGCCGAAGCTTCGGGCCTGATCGACCGGATCGATGCCTGGGCGATCCGGGAAGGGATCCGGATCGCGGCCGGGAGGCCGGTCGCGATCAACCTGTCCGGGCGCAGCGTCTCGGCCAGCGAGACCGGGAAGATCATCTCCGAATCCCTCGATGACTCCCGCACCGACCCGAGGAACGTCCGTTTCGAAATCACCGAGACTGCGGCAATCGAGAACCTCGACGCCGCCCGTTCCCTGGTCGTTGAACTGAAGAAGATGGGCTGCGCGGTGTCGCTTGACGATTTCGGTACGGGTTACGGTTCCTTCACCTACGTCCGGCAGCTTCCCCCGGTCGACCTGAAGATCGATTCCTCGTTCGTGATGGATCTCGATTCGGAGGAGGCCAGCCGCAGGGTGGTGAGTTCGATCGTTTCGATCTCGAAGACCTTTGGTGTCTCGACCGTGGCCGAAGGCATCGAGGACGAGGCCACGCTCGAACTCGTCAAGGGCATGGGAATCAATTTCCTCCAGGGCTTTCACCTCGGTACTCCTCAGCCCCTCGACCGGTAGGAACGGCGGTTTGCCGAAAGCATTCCGGGTACTGAAGCCGGTATGGCAAAGATCGGTTTCACCCTTTCCAGCGAAGAACAGCCTCCCGGCCTGCTCGTGGAGCACGCAGCCGCTGCCGAACAGGCGGGATTCGACTTCCTCTCCATCTCCGACCACTTTCACCCCTGGGTCGACCGTCAGGGGCAGTCGCCGTTCGTCTGGTCGGTGCTCGGAGCGGTATCCCGGGCGACCGAGCGGATCGAGTTGATTACCGGGGTGACCTGCCCGACTACCCGGATCCACCCGGCGATCATCGCCCAGGCGGCAGCGACCACCGCCTGTCTTATGCCCGGACGTTTCTCCCTCGGTCTCGGCAGCGGCGAGAACCTGAACGAGCACATCCTTGGTGACCGCTGGCCATCGGTCGACATCCGCCAGGAACGCCTCGAAGAAGCGGTAACCGTGATCCGCTCACTGTGGGAGGGCGGTCTGACCAATCACCGGGGAGTCCACTACGAGGTCGAGAACGCCCGGATCTACACGCTGCCCGACCAGCTTCCTCCGATCCTGATCGCAACCGCCGGCGAACAGGCGACGGAACTGGCCGGACGGGTGGGGGACGGACTGGTCGGCCTGATTCCCGATTCATCGGTGATCGAGCAGTTCCGCGAGTCCGGCGGGGAAGGCAAGCCGGCCTATGCCCAGGTCCACATTTCCTGGCGCGAGTCGAAGGAGGAAGCGGTGAAGACGGCCCTTGAGTGGTGGCCAAACGCCGGCGTGCCCGGCAACCTCTTCGTCGAGCTGCCGCTGCCTTCGCACTTTTCCGAAGCCGCATCGACCGTGGACGAGGACCTGATTGCCGAATCTGTCGTCTGCGGCCCGGATCCGGAACCGATCGTCGAGGAGATAAGCCGGTATCTGGACGCCGGCTTCAGCCACGTATATGTCCACCAGGTCGGCCCCGACACTCCGGGTTTCTTCGACTTCTTTCGCGACCGGGTTCTGCCGGAGTTCCAGGCCTGAGTCCGGTCCGGACCTCACCCGCCGCAACGGCCCGTCGCGGAAGCCGCGGTCGGGTACTTTTGGCACATGAGCCCCGGTCACCCTTCAGGACGACAGTTCGAAATCACGCATGGGTCGCAGTCAGCGACGGTCGTCGAAGTCGGCGGCGGCATCCGGACCTACGAGGTCGAGGGACGATCCGTGCTCGACCCCTATCCGGTCGAACGAATCTGCGACGGGGCCCACGGGGCTCCCCTGATCCCGTGGCCCAACCGGCTCGACCGCGGCCGCTACAGCTTCGACGGCGAGGCATATCAACTGCCTTTGACCGAACCGGAACAGGACAACGCGATCCACGGCTTCCTGCGCTGGGTCACCTGGGCGGCGGAGGTTCACGGACCCGACGCAGTGACGATGTCCACCACGGTCGCGCCCCGGCCGGGTTATCCGTTCTGGCTCGATGTTTCGGTCGGCTACCGGCTTGGCGACAAGGGACTCGAAGTGTCAACCGAAATCGTCAACAAGGGCGAGCGCGCCTGCCCGGTCGGCCACGGCCAGCATCCCTACCTGTCGGCCGGCAGCGGCTTGATCGACGATTGCCTGCTCCAGCATCCCGGCACCGTCCGGATCCTCACCGATGACCGCCAGTTGCCGGCCGGGAGGGAGGAGGTGTCGGGCACGAAATTCGACTTCGCCGAGCCGCGTCAGCTCGGGGACATCGAGATCGACTTCGCCTTCACCGACCTGCGTCGCGACGGGGAGGGGAAGGCCTGGACCCGGCTCGAGGGTGCCGACGGGAAGACTGCGTCGATCTGGGTCGACCGGAACTACCCGCTGGTGGAGCTCTACACGGGCCACACGCTCGCCCCGGACCGGGCCCGTACCGGCCTCGGGACCGAGCCGATGACTTGTGCTCCGGATGCCTTCAACAATGGCGAGGGGTTGATCCGGCTCGAGCCCGGGGAGAGCGCGTCAGCCGTCTGGGGCGCTTGCCTCGAGGGCTGAACATGGCGCACCGGCAGACATTCCTGATCCTTGGCGCCAGCGGTGACCTGACTTCCCGGCTGCTTTTGCCAGGGCTCGCCTCGCTCGTCGATGCCGGCCAGACTGGCGACCTGCTCCTGGTCGGCAGCAGCGTGGACGAGTGGAGCCAGGAAGAGTGGCGGGACCGGGTCCGAAACTCGCTCGAGAAGTCGGGAGGAGCGGGGGAGGGGTCCATGGCACTCGCCGCCTCCGCCCGCTACGTCCAGGCCGACGTCACCGACGTGGAAGGCGTGAGAAGCGTTCTGGCCGCGGTCGAAGGCCAGCCGATCATCTATTTCGCGTTGCCGCCCGAGGTGTCGATCACCGCCTGTGAGGTACTGCGGAAGGTCGGCTGTCCACCTGAAACCCGGCTCGTTCTCGAAAAGCCGTTTGGCCGGGACGCGGAATCGGCTGAAGCCTTCAACCGTTTGCTGGCGGAGATAGTTCCGGAGAGCCAGGTTCACCGCGTTGACCACTTTCTCGGCCTCTCCACGGTGCTGAACATCTTCGGTCTCCGGTTTGCGAACCGGGTCTTCGAGCCGATGATGAACTCCCATCACGTCGAGAGCGTCGAGATCCTCTGGGATGAGGACCTCGCCCTGGAAGGGCGAGCCGGCTATTACGACCGTGCCGGTGCGCTGGTCGACATGATCCAAAGCCATCTGCTCCAGGTGGCTGCGGTGCTGGCGATGGAACCGCCACCGACGACCGGCGAGAAGGACATCCGTGACGGCACCGCCAGGATCCTTCGCGCCGCTTCGGTCTGGGATGACGACCCGGCCAGGTTCAGCCGCCGGGCGAGGTACTCGGCGGGGACGATCGAGGGCCGCGAACTTCCCGCCTATGCAGACGAGGAAGGGGTCGAGCCGGAGAAGATGACCGAAACGTTCGCCGAGATCGTGATCGGTGTCGATACCTGGAGGTGGGCCGGGGTTCCCTTTCGCCTGCGCTCGGGCAAGGCCATCGGCAATCCACGGAAAGA
>JAIBCJ010000172.1 GCA_019694145.1 Solirubrobacterales bacterium
GGCAGGTCATGCGGGAAGGGCTGGATCACCGTGAACAGCACGACCAGCAGGAGGCTCGAAACCGAAACCGCCTGGACGATCCGGGCGATGTCACGACCGCCCACGAAACGCCACCACTTCTGGTAGAGCCCGAACAGGTAGAAGACGATCAGCTTGCCGACGATCACGAAACCGACCGACTGCAGGAACAGGTCGACGTAACGCTCGGGGATCGTCCCCGGGTCATCGAGGAAGCGAAGCTGGAAGGCGAGGAAGTAGGAAAGCGCGACGAGCAGGCCGTCACCGGCCATCTGCATCAGCTGGTACCGGCGCAAATGAAAGTCTGGGCGTCGCATTGAAGCCACGGATTCTACCCCGCGGGTAGCATCCCCGCTCTCATTTCCGATTCCGGTGACAGCCGACGCGCAACTGGCCATGCGGTGATCCTCGGGCTGGTTCAGGGTCCGGCCGAACTGCTGCCGATCTCCTCCTCGGCCCATCTGGCGATGCTCCCCGGCCTGCTCCGGTGGGATCCGGATGAGCTCGACCCGGAACTGCGCAAGAGCTTCGAAGTCGCCCTTCACGGGGGCGCAGCACTGGCGCTGCTGATCACCCGGCGCGGAGAGATCCGGGATGAAATCGGTGAGTTTGACCTCCGTCGCGCCTCGGTCCTGCTCCTTTCCTTCCTGCCTGCGGCTGCCGTCGGTTATGGATTCGAACGGGTCATCGAATCCCGCTTCGGCGGGCCGCGGGGCACCGCGACCGGGCTGATCCTCGGCGGATTGGCGATGGCCCTGGCCGATCGCCGGCCCCAGGAGCGGGGCCGGGGGGAAGCGGACTGGAAGGACGGGCTCGCCCTCGGGATCGGCCAGGCGGCGGCGCTGATTCCCGGCGTCTCACGCAACGGCGCCACCCTGACCGCCGCCCGGTTGCGCCGCTTCTCCCGTGATCAGGCCAATCTGCTCTCCCGCACCGTCGCCCTGCCGGTGATCCTCGGGGCGGTCGGCCTGAAGGGGGTACGGCTTGCCCGGCGCGGCATCTCACGCCGGCAGGCGCGCTGGCTGGCGATCGGCACCGCTACCTCCTTTGCCTCGACGATGGCCGCGACCGATCTGATCCGGATGGTTGAAAGGGACCGGGCACTCGCCCCTTACGCGGCCTATCGGATCGCTTTCGCCCTGCTGATCCTGGCGAGACTGGCCGCCGATCGCGGTGACCGTGCTGCCGAGTGACCGCCTTCTAATGTTGAATCAACTGCGATGAGCGGCGAAGACGCATACGCGAAGGCGGGAGTCAGCCAGTCCGACGCGGACCTCGCGGTCAGCCGGCTGGTCGCCGCCCTGGCCACCGCAAACATCGGCCGCCCCACCCGGCAGGTCGATCTCAAGGGCCATTACGCCGCGGTGATGCGGCTCGACAACCGCACCGGGATCGCGCTTTCGACGGACGGGGTCGGGACCAAGCTGCTGGTCGCCGAGGAACTTGGCCGTTTCGACACGGTCGGGATCGACTGCATCGCGATGAACGTGAACGACATCATCTGCGTCGGAGCCGAACCGGTCGCCATGCTCGATTACCTCGCGGTCGAGAAGGCCGACCCGGAGATGTGCGAGCAGATCGGGGTCGGCCTGGCCCGGGGCGCCGAACTGGCCGGAATCGAGATCCCCGGTGGCGAGCTCGCCCAGATCGGGGATCTGGTCAAGGGTTTCGACATCGCCGGCGCCTGCTTCGGCACGGTCGCCCTCGACTCGATCATCGACGGATCGGCGGTCGCCCCGACCAATGTGGTGATCGGCCTGCCCTCCTCGGGGATTCATTCGAACGGCTACACCCTGGCCCGTTCCGCCCTGGACGGGATCGGCATGGATGACGACCGGCTCGGCCGCCCGCTCGGCGAGATCCTGCTCGAGCCGACCGAGATCTACGTCAAGGCGGTGCTGGAGTTGCTCGCCTCCCCGGTCCGGGTCCACGGCCTCGCCCACATCACTTCCGGCGGTCTCGACAACCTGCTCCGGCTGAAGGCCGAGGTCACCTATGAGATCACCGACCCGCTTGCTCCCCAGCCGGTCTTCGAGCTGATCGCCGAGCGGGCCGGCGTGCCGGACGAGGAGATGTACGAGGTCTTCAACATGGGCTGCGGTTTCTGCGTGGTGGTTCCCGCCGAAGATGAATCTGCCGCCCTCGAAGTGCTGCGGGGTCATTACCCGGAAGCCCGCCGGATCGGTGACGTCGCGGCCGGCGACCGTAGGGTCGTCCGGCGTACACGTTGACCCTTGACCGGCAGGTCATCCGTCGCGCTGACTGATCCCCCGGCGCCGGCACTTCGCAAATCCGCTCTGTCAGCCCTTCGCCGGGTTTTGATTGGCAGAAACCAACACTTCGGACCTCCTGCGAGAGGGTCATACTGGACCGTGAAGCGAATTGAGCAATTTTTCCCGAATTTGTCAGTCCCGCTGCGGAAACCGGTGCCTGCGGTTAGCCTCCGGTGCCTATGAGCTTGAGCGGGCAAAATCAGTGAAGTGAACCACCCGCCTGCCAGCTCACAGATGATCGGGACGGTCCTTTCGGATCGGTACCGGCTTGAGGCCAAGCTCGGCAGTGGCGGCATGTCCACGGTCTACCTCGCCCGCGACGAGGTGCTGGACCGCCCGGTGGCGGTGAAGCTGATGCACCGGGAGATGACCGAGCAGCCGGATCAGCTCGAGCGTTTCAACCAGGAAGCGCGGGCGGTGGCGAAGCTTTCCAACCCGAACGTGGTCGCCGTGATCGACGCGGGCGAGGACCAGGGCCGGCCCTACATCGTGCTCGAGTACGTCCAGGGGGAAACCCTGAAACAGCGGATCGCCCGGGTCGGTGCCCTCGACGCCACCGAGGCGCTGGCCTACGGGCTGGAGGTTGCCCAGGGCCTCGGCGTCGCCCACGAGCGCAACATGGTCCACCGCGACGTCAAGCCGCAGAATGTCCTGATCGATTCGACCGGCCGGGCCAAGCTGACCGACTTCGGCATCGCCCGGGAACTGAATGACGAGGGCGTCACCGCGACCGGTCGGGTGATCGGCACCACCGATTACGTGGCCCCCGAGCAGGCGATGGGCAAGGAAGTGGACCCTCGCTCCGACATTTACTCACTCGGCATCGTGCTCTACGAGATGCTGACCGGCGACGTGCCGTTCGAGGCCGATAACCAGATCGGCGTCGCGATGAAGCACGTAAACGAGGAGTTGCCGGACGTGCAGGTGATCCGGCCGGACATCTCGGCGGCCTCGGCCCGGGTGGTTGACCGGGCGACCGCCAAGAACCCGGATGACCGCTACCAGACGATCGAGGAGATGATCGATGACCTTCAGGCCGCGCTTGAAGTGGAAGCGATCCGGGCCGGCGGCACCACCGGTGAGGCAACCTCGGTGCTCGATGCGGTCGCCCCTCCCCGCCGGCAGATCCCGACCTCAAAGACCTCGCCCTGGCCGGCCGTCCTGATGCTGCTGGTCGCCCTCGTGATCGCGGCCGGCACCGCTTACTTCATCTCCCGCGGTGACACCGGCGGCGGCGGTGGCGGCGGGGCCGGAGGCGGCGGGTCGAACGAAACCCAGATCGCCCTGGTCGGGGCCAGTGACTACGACCCCCAGGGGGACGAGGAAGAGCATTCCGAGGAGATCGACTACGCGATCGACGATGACCGTTCGGCCAGCGCCTGGACCACCGAGACCTATGAAACCGACAGCTTCGGGGACAAGGAAGGGGTCGGGATGTACGTCGACGCGGGCGAACCGGTCGAGGCCTCGGAGATGGAGATCCGGACCCCGACCCCGGGCTGGACCCTGGAGGTCTACGGGTCAAACGATCCGATCCCGGACGACGTTTCCGGCTGGACCCGGCTCGCCCAGGTCCCCGACGTCGCCGAACAGCAGCAGATCGACCTGATCACCGCCGGCACCAGGTACCAGTACTACCTCCTCTGGATCACCGACCCCGCCGAAACCGATTCAGGCTTCGGCGTCGCCATCAGCGACATCCGCCTCTACGGCT
>JAIBCJ010000058.1 GCA_019694145.1 Solirubrobacterales bacterium
GAAACGTCGTCGGAGTCCCCACCGGCCCCGCCTGACGTCTCGGGATAACTACTCCCAGACGGCCGGGGCGTTTTCGTAGAAGGCTGTTTCGTGGCCGGCGGTTATTACGGCTGAGGGGTAGGTCTCGTGGAAGCGCTTCAGCTCGCTGAGGCTGCGCTTGTAGTTGTGCTCGTCGAACATCGTGCCCGGCAGGTTCGCTCCGGCTTCGAGCTTGCTTTCTTCATAGATCGCGTCGCCGCTGATCACCAGATCCCGGTCCCCCAGGCGGCAGATCAGCGACTGGTGGCCGGGTGAGTGACCCGGAGTCGAGGCCAGGCGGATCGACCCGTCCCCGAAAAGGTCGAGGGTGCGGCCGAAGCTTGCGTACGAGCTGACCTTGTCGGAATCGAAGGAGATCGTCCGGAAGTCGAAGGCGTAATCGAACTGCTGGCGGCGGTAACCCTTGAAGTCCGGGCTGCGGACGGTCGCCGCATACTTCCACTCGACGTCATTGACGATCAGGGTCGCTTCCGGGAATTCGGAGATCGCCGAGGCGTGGTCATAGTGAAGGTGAGTGAAGATCACCATCCGGATGTCGGCGGGGTTGATGCCCTTCTCTCGCAGCTGGGAGAGAACGTCCTGACCAGGCTCCTGATGAGGGCGCATCAACCAGGTCGTGAACTTGCCGAGGTTGGAAGCCGGGTCGGAAGCGATCGACGGGTGAAGTCCCGTGTCGACCAGGATCAGTCCGGCGGAAGGGTGGCGAATCAGGAAACAGGGAATCGGGGTCGGTTCCCGTTCCTTGCGGGTCGATCGGAGGATGGCCAGAGTCCCCGCCTTGCCTTTCGGGCTGTCGTGAAGGATCGGCGGGCTGCTGAAGGTGCCCGTCACCATCGGCTCGACCGTTACGGTCGCGCCCTCCTTCCCGCCGGGAAGCGGCGTTTCGAGCGGTCTCGACTCAGCGTGGATGCTCACCTGCCGGACCTTACCGCCGGACGGCTCAGGGATAGGATTCGCGGCAGCCAATGGGAGAAAACGTACGCTCAGAGATTTTCCGTGAAGACCTGCTCGAGGGCAAGGTGGTCGTGCTCTCCGGAGCCGGAACCGGCCTCGGCCGTGAAGCCACCCTGGAAATGATCCGGCTGGGGGCGACCGTGGTCGGTTGCGGCCGACGAGCGGAGCCGCTTGAAGAGACCGCGAAGCTGGCCGGGAATCTGCCGGGCGCCTTCGAACACGACACCCTTGACATCCGCGACGAGGAAGGAGTCGATTCCTTCTTTGACGGTGTGATGGAGCGTCACGGCCGGATCGACACCCTGGTCAACAACGCCGGCGGCCAGTTCCTGACCCCGGCCGAGGCGATCACCCCCAAGGGCTTTCGCACGGTGATCGAGCTGAACGTGACCGGCACCTGGCTGATGACCCACGCCGCCGCGACCAAGGCCTTCATTCCCCAGGGGGAAGGTGCGGTGATCAGCGTCACCCTGTCTCCCCACAATGGCATGCCCGGCATGGTTCACTCGGGGGCCGCCCGGGCCGCGGTGGAGAACATGATGAAGACGCTTTCGATCGAATGGGCGAGATTCGGCATCAGGACCTGCGCGATCGCTGCCGGTCAGTTCGCCACCGACACCTTCGTGAACAAGTACCCGAAGGAGATCGTCGATGTGGTTCACCGGACCATCCCGATGGGACGGGTTGGGGAATCCGAGGAGATGGGCTGGCTGATCGCCTTCCTCGCCTCCGGTGCCGGTGCCTTCCACTCCGGGTCGGTGATCACCCTGGACGGCGCCCGCGACAACTGGTTCGGGCCCTGGCCGCCGCCCTCGATAACCGGCGAGAGCGGCACCCCGCCGGCCGAAGAACGCCGCTAACGCTCCCGAATCGCCCGGAACCGATGTGGCCGGCGTTATGCTGATCACGAAGGCTGGCAGAGGCGCGGGAAGGAGCTGGACGATGGACTTCAACGAAGCACGGACCAGGAGGCCGATCGGGTGGTCTGTTGTGCTGACGCTCCTGTTGCTGTTCGGAGCGATGGCCTCCGCCTCTGCGACGGCTGCGGCCAGACCACACGTGGTCACGGTCCGGGCACCACAGAAGATGGCCCAGGGAAGTGCCTATGTCGTGGCCACGGTGATTCGCAACCCGGCCGCGAAGATCGCCCGGGGTTCGATCAGGATCACGCTCTCGACGAATCGCGGTTCGGGCCCTTGGCTGCTTGGCCGCCGCGAGGTGGCCGGGGTCGCGCCGAGAGGAAGAAAATCCGTTCTGGCCGGGGCCCGGATCAAGCGCTCGACCGGGACCGGGAAGTACTTCGTCGTTTCCTGTTTCCGCGGTGGATGGGGTAGCACCTGTGGCGCGACATCCGTCCGGGTCGTGCCGATCGCCACCGGCCCGCCCGGCAAGGACGGGACGACCGGCGCCACCGGAAGTACCGGGGCGACGGGCGGCACCGGGCCGATCGGACCGATCGGGCCGACCGGGAACACCGGCTCGACTGGTCCCACAGGGCCAACCGGGGTGACGGGCTTCACCGGACCGACCGGGGCGACGGGGGCCACCGGGGCGACAGGCGTCACGGGTGTCACCGGACCGATCGGACCGACCGGCGCCACCGGGTTGACCGGTACGACCGGCTCGACGGGTCTGACGGGACCGACCGGCGCAACCGGGCTGACGGGCTCGACCGGTCTGACCGGACCGACCGGCTCGACCGGTTTGACAGGCTCGACCGGTTTGACGGGCTCGACCGGGTTTACCGGGCCCACAGGGCCGGTCGGCTAGATGTCCGGGCCGGACCCGGAAGGCAGAAGGATGAGGGTCCGCAGGCTGGCAGTCATGGGGTTACTGGCCGCACTGGCTGGCTGCCTTGTGGCCGCGCCGGCCCAGGCCGCACCGCAGCCGAAAATGACGGCGGTAAAGGCACCGCCGAAGCTGGCGGTGGGCGGCCGGTACAAGGTGACCTCGATCGTGACCAACCGTTCCGGATCCAGGGTCCGGGGACCGATCACTCTGACCCTTTCGAAAGACCGGAAGCCGGGCGCCGTCAAGCTTGGATCCCGCAGGGCGACCGCGAGCGGGAAAGGCAGGAGCCGGATCGTCACGCGCGCCACCCTGAAGAAGTCGATCGCCGTCGGCAGGTACTTCCTCGTCTCCTGTTTCGGGTTCCCGGGGGGATCCACCTGCGCCGCCAGGCGGGTCACCGTCATCAAGTACGTAAATGGCGCCCGCAGCGGCGGGGATTCGCTCTTTCCCGAGATCGGCAACGGCGGCTATGACGCGCTCCACTACGAGATCAGCCTCGACTATGACCCCTTGACCAACCAGTTCAACCCGGGCACCTACACGAAGATGACCGCCCGGGCCACGGAATACCTGCGGCAGTTCAGCCTCGACTTCGAGGGCCCCGAGATCTCCCGGATCGAAGTCAACCGAAGGCGCTCCAACTTCATCCGGCGGGGCACGAAACTGATCATCACCCCGCGGATCCGCCTGGACGCCGGCCGCAGGTTCACGGTCAAGGTCGAGTACTCGGGTTACGTCAACCATCACGTCGACCCCGACGAATCACTCGAAGGCTGGGTTCGCGCCTGTCGCTCGGGGGATCCGGGTCCCGACAACCCGGACTGTTTCGGCTCCTTCACGGTGAGCGAGCCGATCGGCGCCCAGACCTGGTTCCCGAACAACAACGTCCCGTCTGACAAGGCGACCTTCACCACCACGACCGCGGTACCGACGGAAGCCGGCGCCGACGAATGGACCGCGCTGGGGACGGGGGAATTCGTCTCGAAGCAGGAAGGAACCGACGGCAAGACGACCTGGAAGTGGCGAGAATCCCTGCCGACCTCGACCTACCTGACCACCGGCTCCGTCTGTCGCTGCGTCTATGACGTCGCCTCGGCGACCGACAGCTCGAATAACCACACCTTCCCGCTCTACAACGCCTACGACAACTCGGCCACGCCGACCCAGGTCGATGCGATCAACACCCAGCTCGGATTGCAGGAAGACATCATCAACGAGTTCTCCGCCCTGTTCGGGCCCTACCCGCTGAAGTCCGGAGGAGTCTTCGCCGGCCGGACTTCCGGAATCGGCTACGTGCTGGAAAACCAGGGCAAGATTCACTTCCCGTTCCCCGGGATCGGCAACCTGACCCTGGCCCACGAATACGTCCACCAGTGGTTCGGCGATGCGGTCGGCCCCGCCAGCTGGAGCCAGATCTGGTTCAACGAGGGCTGGGCCCAGTGGGGCGAGTGGTTCCACGAGTCACCGACCACACCGGCCGACGCCTTCACAACCGAGTACGAATCGACCGAGAATCCGGAGCGGTGGGACATCCCGCCCGGAACCCTGAATGACGATCCGTCCCTGCTGTTCGACGAATTCTCGACCTACATCCGGCCGGGAATGATGCTCGAGGGCTATCGCCAGATCGTCGGTGATGCGAAGTTCTCCGCGCTCGCCAAAGCCATTCAGACGGACTACGCATACTCGACGATCGACGCGGACCAGTTCATCGCCACTGCCCTCGAGGTCGCCGACTTCGGGCCGGTACAGGAAGCGGCCCTGAACGACTACTTCCAGCAGTGGCTGTTTCTCGCGGGCAAACCTTCACTGACTCCGGGCAACTTCCCGCCGGAACCTCTTTAGGCGCCGTTCGCGGGTCGCCGGCCAGACCCGCCTCCTTCCGCACCGGGTTTACGGAAGGAAGGGCTCCGGCCTGTTTGAGAACCGGCGGATCTGCACATAAAGGTTCCAGTACTCGTCTACCAAACCGGGAGCTTGGGAGTGAACAGATTCGCCGGCACAGCCCTGCTGGTCCTGACCATCCTGCTGGGAGCGGTAACCACTGCCTCGGCCGCCCGTGACTTCTGGAACCCCGCATCGAGTGACAGCTCGCAGCAGTTCCCGCTTCTGCCGCCGCCGCTCGACGGCAACGTGCAGCGCGATGACACCCCCAATGACCCGGGCTACGACCGCGCCGAGCCGGACGATGAGGACGGCGCGACGACCACGAACATCTACGACGAGCGCTTCGATCTCTTCGGCTTTCCTTCCTCCCACACGGCGCTGACTCTCTACCGCGAAGGGCCGAACGCGTTGAAGAAGCAGATCTCCGGCTTCAACGCGGCCGGCGCCTGGAAGATCAGTCGCGGCAGCCCCGAGGTTGCGATCGCGGTCCTCGACACCGGCATCAAGTGGGACCGGGAGGGAATCCGGCTTCAGGTCCGGCTGAATCGCAACGAGCTTCCCCAGCCCCAGACTGCGGGCGGTTCGAGCTGTGCCTACGACTGCAACGGCGACGGGGCCTTCAACGTCGCCGACTACAACGACGATCCCCGGATTTCGCACACCGCCGGCCCTCACGGCTCGGCCCAGATCGACGCCGAAGACCTGATCACCGTCTTCTCGGACGGAACGGATTCGGATGCGAACGGATACGTCGATGACATCGCGGGCTGGGACTTCTTCGACAACGACAACAACCCCTACGACGCGTCGAGCTACTTTGCGGCGTCCGGTCACGGCTCCGGCCGGATGACCGAAGCGGTCGAGCGGGGCGACGACGGCCAGGGGGAGATCGGGGTATGTCCGGGCTGCCAGATCCTGCCGATTCGTACCTGGGACACCTTCGTCGCCGACGGAAACACGGTCGGCATGGGCATGCTCTACGCGACCGACGCAGGCGCGAAAGTGATCGTGGCCGCCAACGGTTCGATCTACCACTCGGCCTTCGCCGAAGCCGCTTCAAGGTACGCCTACGAAAACGGCGTGGTCCAGACCTACTCCGGTGACGACCTCAACACCGCCAACCACAACTACCCCGCCAACTACGGGCATGCGATGTTGATCCAGGGCGTCGTCACGGACACCCAGGGTCTCGGCACCGACGTCGGGCCGGAGCTCCGCAGCGCGCTCTGCGGCGATCTGCTCTCGCCGCTGGGCGTCTGCCTGGGTACCGAGCTTCCGGTCGGGACGTACTTCCGCGGGGCGAACACCACCCAGTTCGGTGGCAAGAGTTCGATCGCGATGGAAGGCGCGACCGGTTCGGAAAACACCGGCAAGGCCGGTGGTGCGGCAGGGCTCGTGATCAGCGCCGCCCTCCAGCACGGGATCACCCTGAGACCGGACGAGACCAGGGCGATCCTGGAACAGACCGCCGAACGGGTGACCGGTTCCGCCCTCAACCCGCTCAGCAACGTGGCCGGGCTGGGGACGGCGGACCCCGGCGCCGACCCGGCGGCAGCCCGCGAAGACCAGTGGACCTCCCACTTCGGCTGGGGCCGCGTCAACCTGGGCGAGGCGGTCAGGGTCGCGTCCGATCCTGCCGCGACTCCGCCCGAGGCAATGATCGATTCCCCCGACTGGTACGCGCCGATCAACTCGGATTCGATCGAACTGACCGGCCTCGCCCGCGCCCGGGCAGCGACCGGAACCAGTTTCAGCTGGCGCCTCGAATGGGGTCCCGGCCAGGCGCCGACCGCCTGGAACGAAGTCGCCTCCGGTACCGGCAGCGGCTCGGGAATCACCGACCTTGGCAGTCTCGACATGAACGAGGTGCGGGATGCCATGGCGAGCTACGACGCACCGGCTGATTCCGGCGGCCCGACCTTCTCGACTTCCGGCGCGAACCCGCACGACCACGAGTTCACGGTCCGGCTGGTGGTGACCGGGTCCGGGATCGCAACCCCCGGCATCGACCGTCGCGTGTTCACCCTGGCCGATGACCCGGACCTGCGTGACGGCTTTCCGAAGCGGCTCGGGACCGGCGGCGAAGCACCGGTCCGTTACGCCGACCTCGACCAGGACGGGGTTCAGGAACTGATCGTGCCGCTGATGGACGGCACGGTCCACGCGTTCCGACCGGACGGATCCGAGCTGCCGGGCTGGCCGGTTGAGACGCGGCTGATGCGAAACGCCGATGGTCACGCCGCCGCCGACGGTTTCGCGGCCCTGGCGGGCGAGACGCCGCCCCGGGAGCCTCCCCGCGGCCCGGCGGTGGCAGACATCGATGGCGACGGCGCGCCGGAAGTGGTGACGACGGCCGGAATCAGGGTCTACGCCTGGGAATCCAGCGGTGAAGAAGTCACCGGGTTCCCGGTCACGTCGGACCTCGGCAAGTGCGGTGCCGCGCTCGAAAGCCAACCGCTTTCGCATCCCAAGTGCGGATTCATCGCCAGCCCCGCGATCGCGCGACTTCAGGGTCCGGACGCGGCGCCCGACATCGTCGTCCCCGGGCTCGACGGTTACCTCTACGCGTTTAGCGGCCAGGGCGACGCCGTTCCGGGGTACCCGGTGCGTCTGGTCGACCCCGACATCCCGGCGGGCGAGCAGATGCTGGCCGAATCGATCAACTCGCCCGCGGTCGGTGACCTGAACGGCGACGGTCGCGACGATGCCGTGGTCGCAACCAACGAGACCTATGACGCCCAGCCGCCGGATTTCGAGAGCATCTCCGGCGGCGTGGTCGGGTCGGCCCTCACCGACATCCTCGCCAACGCGGCGGGAGGTTCCGAGCGGGTCTACGCCGTTGACTCACGCGGCAACGGTTTTGAAGGCAACGGCGGAAGCCCCTATCTGGACGGCTGGCCGATCAAGCTGAACGGCGCGATCCAGTCCACCCTGCCCCTGATCGGGCCGGGACAGGATCCGGCGATCACGATGGTGGGCGGTGAACCGCGGGTCGTCGCGTCGGCCACGGGTTCGGCCACGATCGGCATCTACAAGCCGGACGGCACCGTGGCCCTGAACGTCGAGCAGGCGGTCCCGGGAGCGGCCTCGGTGGCCGACGGGGCGATCGGAACGGGTGCGGTCAATCTCTTCGAATCGGCTTCGCTCGGGAAGCTCACGCCGGGCGCCACGAATCCGAGCATCGTCAAGTACGGTCTCGGCCTGCCCGGCATCCTGAACCTACTGCTGGTCGGCCAGAACCTGCCCTACAACCATCTGATCGGGGCCTACGACACCGCGACCGGCCTTTCGGCCCCGTCCTTCCCCCGGGTTACCGAGGACTTCCAGTTCCTTTCCTCCTCGACGATCGCCAACCTGAACGGCAGCCAGCTTTCCAACCAGGTGCTGGCCGGGACCGGGCTCGGCCTGATCAACGCCTACGACGGACTGACCGGCCTCAACGTCGATGGCTTCCCGAAGGTGACCGGCGGCTGGCTCTTTGCTCCTCCGACCGTCTCCGACGACGGCAGGATGGCCGCCATCACCCGCGAGGGCTATCTCTTCGAGTGGTCCCTGCCGGACATCCCGGCCTGCCAGACCGAGTGGCCATCCTTCCGTCACGACCCGCAGCAGAGTGGAAACTACGACCGTGACGGCTCAAGCCCCGGCGGGCTCGGTGACGTCGCCGAGGAAGGCGGAACGCTCGGCTTCACCGCGACCGGAGACGACGGCGAGTGCGGGGTCGCCGATCACTACGAGGTGGTCACCTCCGACTCTCCGGTCACCGGTGAATCCTTCGCGGCGGCCCAACCGGTCACCGGAGCTCCGGCCCCGGCGGCGGCCGGGACCGGGCAGTCATTCGTCCTGCCCGAGACCGCCAGGTACGTGGCGATCCGGGCGGTCGATGAAGCCGGCAACGTCGGTCCGATGTCGGTGGTCGACCGCGGTGATACCGGGCCGACCGGACCAACCGGTCCGACCGATCCGACCGGACCGACTGGCCCGACCGATCCCACGGGACCCACCGGCCCGACCGATCCCACCGGTCCGACGGGTCCCACCGACCCGACCGGTCCAACCGGGCCGACCAGTCCCACCGGTCCGACGGGCCCGACTTCCCCCACAGGACCTACGGGGCCGACCGGGCCAACCGGTCCGTCAGGTCCGGACCGCAAGCCCCCGAAGAACGTCAAGCCCGGGCTGGCCTTCCTCTACGACGGCCGGCTCTACCTGAGGGTTCACTGCCCGCCGCGCTTCAGGCCCGCCTGCCGGGTCGTGGCGAAGGTGGTCACGAAGCGGAAGCGGGGCAGGGCGATGACGCGTTCGCTGAGGGTGGTGGTCCGATCCGGTCACTGGAGGCGGGCGGCCCTCGAGGTCAGGCCGAAATTCAAAGCGCGCCTCGACCGCCTCTCGAGGATCAAGCGCCGGACAGTCGTGCTGAAAATGAAGGTCCGGGCAAGGCGGATCACCCGGGCCAGCCACCGGACCGTCATCTACCACCGTCTCCGCGTCCGCAGGCCATGAAAAAGGAGCCCGGTTTCCCGGGCCCCCTTGGCAACTCGAAAGCCTGAGGTTCCTCAGGTATACATGCCGCCGAACTGGCCGCCGGTCACGTTGAGGACCTGGCCGTGAACGTAGTCGGAGAGGTTCGAGCCGAGGAAGAGGACCGGTCCGGCCGCTTCCTCGGGTGAGGCCGGGCGACCCAGCGGGATGATCATCGAGGCCATGGCCCGCATCTGCTCCGGGATGCCGAGCTGGATTTCCTCGCCGTCGGGCGCCTTGATCGTCTCGGCGTCGCCTTCCTTGGCGGCGGTCAGGCGGGTCTCGACGAAGCCGAAAGCAACCGCGTTGACGTTGATCTTGAACTGGCCCCATTCCTTGGCCAGGGTCTTGGTCATGCCGACCACGGCCGACTTGCCGGCGCTGTAGTTGACCTGGCCGGCGTTGCCCATCGTGCCCGAGATCGAGCTGATGTTGATCAGCTTGCGGAAGTACTCGTTGCCTTCGGCGGCTTCGGCCTTGGCCGCTTCACGCCAGTGCGGCGCCAGGGCACGGGCGACCCGGAAAGGGACGATCGTGTGGATGTCGAGCATCGCCTGAAACTGGTCATCCGACATCTTGTGGGCGACTCCGTCCCAGGTGTAGCCGGCGTTGTTGACCACGATGTCGATCGAGCCGAAAGCGTCCTGGGCGGTCGCGACGAGCTGGTCGCAGGCATCACCTTTGGTCAGGTCGCCGCCGAACACGGCGGTTTCGCCATCGATTTCGGAAGCGGTCTGCTCGGCGATGTCGGCGTCGAGGTCATTGATCAGCACTTTGGCGCCGTGGGCGGCGAAAAGTTCGGCGGTGGCGCGGCCGATGCCCCGGGCAGAACCGGTGACGATCGCGTTCTTTCCTTCAAGTAGTCCCATCGAGAGAAACGCTCCTTGGATTGGTTGCAAGCCGCACTATAGAGCCAAACCACCGGCCCCGAACCTGTGCCCCCGGGAGCCTCCTTGCGGCCCCGCAACCTGCCCGCAAAGTCGTCGCAAGGGGCGAATTGGAACCTGCCGTCATCAGCAATCCCGATTCCGGAGGTCCCGCCGAAATGAAAACCAATCGTCGAATCAGCAAAGCCTGCACCGGAGCGAACTTCGTTCTGACCCTCGTCTTCGTGGTGGCGCTCTTTTCCTGGTTCACCCAGGTTCCCGACGCGCAGGCGGCCAACGTCTCCTTCGTCGGCGACGACGGCAACGTCTACCGCACCTCGCCCGACGGGACGATCACCGAGCAGGTGACCACGGATGCCACCGCCGAGACGCGCTACGTCACTCCGACCCAGAAGAACGACGGCACGATCGTGGCGATCAAGCGGGTCAGCTCGAACGCGTTCGCCTACTTCCTGAATCCGGAGAACGGGCAGGTCAAGGACACCTGGCTGCTGCCGAAGACCGGAGCCGGTTCCTTCGCCCCGTTCAACGGCGGTGCGATCTCGCCGGACGGCGGCATGTTCGTCTACGACTGGCATTACTTCGACTGCTGGACCAACCCCTGCACCCTCAATCAGAAGGTTTCGTTCATCAGCGGTCCGGGCACGACCAACCCCTGCCTGGTCAACTGCCACACCTATTACATCCGGCCGCGCTGGATCCCGGGTACGCCCTACGCCGGTTTCGTGGACACGGACTTCCGCCGGATCTGGGTCCAGAAGGCCGGCAGCGCCGAACCGAACGCCTGGCTCGGGTTCAATGACCCGAACGCGGGGGACATGCATTCCTTCGATGTCTCCTCGAACGGTCTCACCGTGCTGGAGGTCTCCCCGGAGGGATCCGAGGCAGCCGAGTTCTCCTTCTGGAACACCGGTGGCACCCCGCCGGCCGGGACCCCTTCGCACCGCTGCTCGATCACGGCGATCGCCCAGACCCCGGCCTACCCGCGCTTCTCGCCGGACGGCTCGATGATCACCTGGCAGGACCGTGGCTCGATCTACGTCGCCCCGGTTCCTTCGACCACCGGCGGCGGAAGCTGCAACCTGAACCCGGTCAAGGTCGGCGAGGGCATGGAGCCTTCCTTCGGGCTGGCCACCCTCAAGCGGGACGAACCGACCGACCCGACCGATCCGACCGACCCCACGGACCCGACCGACCCGACCGATCCCACGGATCCCACGGACCCCACGGACCCGACCGATCCGAGCGACCCTTCCGACCCGTCTGACCCGACCGACCCCGGGCCCGGCACGCCGAAGGTCACGCTCAAGGTGAACCCGGGTACGGCGAAGGTCAAGGCCGGCCGACCGGTGACCCTGACCGCGGCGGTTACCGCCAGCGGGGCGAACGCGCCGACCGTCAAGGTCTGCGCCACGGTCAGCGGCAAGGCCCGCAACGTGATCAAGCCGGCCGCCTGCAGGACGCTCCGCAACGTCGCCAGGGGCAGCACCGTCAGGACTTCCCTGGTCATCCGCACCGCGAAGAAGGCCCGTGGCAGCTACCCGGTCCGGGTTGCCGCTTCCGGCCCCGGCCTCACCCCAGTCAACTCCAACAACAAGGTCCAGGTGACCAAGTGAACACCCGAAACCACAGCACCCCCGAAATGATCAATCGCCCGCCGGAAAACCGCCCCGGTGAAACCCGCCTGCTCGACGGCGGTTTCCGTGCCGGCCTGGCCCTCTTCACCTGTCTGTTCGCCTTCTGGTTCATGTTCGCGGCCGACGATGCCGGCGCCGCGGCTTACAAGGGCAAGACCAAGGGCGGCAGCTCGATCACCTTCGCCCTCAAGGGCAACCGGGTGACCGGCATCCGCACCGTGGTCCCGACCCTCTGCCTGGAGACCACGGGCGGATACACCTCCCGGGCCGGCAGCGAGCTGTTCCAGCCGGTCGCGGCGGGGCGGATCGGCCGGACGGTGAAGAGCAAGGCGCTCCAGCCGGCCGCGATGAACGTTGGCGCCAAGGCGACCAAGAACTACGAGGTCACGGTGAACAGGCGCGGCCGCACCGTCTCGGGCAAGTTGAAGCTCAACTTCTCCTTCCTGATCCCCGACCTCTACGGGGCCCGGATCTACATCTGCTCCGGAGTCACAACCTTCAGCGCCACTCCCCGCTGAACCGGCCGGGCGGCCCCGGCTTTGCGTCGGGGCCGCCCGGTAGTTTCGGCCCGTGAAGATGATTCAGGGTTACCGCGAGTTCATCACTCGCGGCAACGTGATCGACCTGGCCGTTGCCGTGGTCATCGGCGCGGCGTTCACTGCCCTGGTCAACTCGGTCGTCGCGGACCTGCTGACCCCGATCATCGCCGCGATCATCGGCGAGCCGGACTTCTCGGCGCTCAGCTTCACGATCAGGGGTTCCGAGTTCACCTACGGCAACTTCATCAATGCCCTGATCGCCTTCCTCTCGATCACCGCGGTGATCTACTTTTTCGTGGTCCTGCCGCTCAATCACCTCAAGGAAGCGGAAGAGGAAACGACCCGGGAATGCCCGGAATGCCTCTCGGAGATTCCGAACAAGGCAACCCGCTGCGCCCACTGCGCAGCCGAGGTAACCCCGACCGCCTGAATTCAGGGGATCAGCCTGGAGGGGGCGGCGTCCTTGAGGAGGAGGTTGGAGAGCAGGATCACCACGGGCTTTGTGCCGTTGTTGGCGGCCCGGTGGTGGTCGGAGGGCTGTTCGATCAGCCACTGGCCGGGCTTGACCTTCGCGGTCTGGCCGGCCTTGATCAGCCGGACCAGCTTCGGCGCGTCTCCGGCGCCTGACATCAGCTTCGCCTGGCCCGACTGGACGTGGTAGGTGAGGACACCGGAAGCGATGTAGCCGACCTGGGTTCCCTGGTGATAGTGGAGCGGGATCTTTGCGCCGGGCTGGATCACCACCCGGGCGAGGTTGAGGGCCCGGCCCTTGCCGCCGATCGGGTTCACGACCCGGGCCAGCGAGTTGTACTTCGGGGCGGGCGGATCCGAGGTGGCCGAGATCGCGATCGCGGTGCCGGC
>JAIBCJ010000173.1 GCA_019694145.1 Solirubrobacterales bacterium
ACAAGTACATCCGTTACGAGAGCGGTGAAACCGAGCTGTACGTACTCAGCGAGGACCCGGCCGAACTGGAAAACCGTGCCGGCGACCCCCGCTACCTGAAGGTCATCAACTACCTCGAAACCCAGCTGGCCGATCTCCGGGGCTGCAAGGGCCAGAGCTGCCGGAGCTGGGCTAGCCGGTGGCCTTCCCCTCCGGGGGCTTAACTGCAGTCGGGCGAGTCTGCGCTCGCCCTCCAGTTTCAACCCGCCCCTCCCCGAGTCAGGGACAGACAGAGCCGACCCGTCCATTCTCTTGTTCTATGGGTCGGCGGGTTTTACCTGGAGGGCGGGTCGGACCCCGCCCGACTTGCAGTTAAGAGTTTCCTCCGAGGGGGATCAGGCGCTTGCCGGCGACGCGGTAGATGCCGATTTGGTTCTTGCCCTGGTGGATCGAGGCCGGGTTGACCAGGGCGCCCCAGTGGACGGCTCCGTCGAAGTCGAAGGGCCGGGCGGTGGCCTGGACCCTGCCGTTGACGGCTATCGCGAAGACCGGTGCCCGCTTCGGGGCGGCCGGGACGCTGCCGTTCCAGCTGCCGGTGATGAACATCGGGATCAGGTCCTCGCCCGGGTCGTAGTCCTTGCCGATGTCGGGTTCGTCGAGCAGCACGTCGGCGGTGCCGGGCGGCACCGGTGCGACTCTTCGCCCGATCAGCTGCGGCGCCGGCCCGAGCGTGTAGAACCCGCCAGTTCCTAGGCGTGCGTCAGCTCTGGCGATCGCCGCCCGGCGCTGCCGGATCATCTCGCCGAGACCGACCGTGAATAGGTTGCCCTCCGGGTCGGTGATCGTCACCTCCCGTTTCGGCACCGGACCCTGAAGCGGAACCCCGTCGGTCTTGTACATCTGCCCGACACCCAGGGTCTTGCCGATCGTCGGCACGAGGTCCAGGGTCATGCTGTGCTTGAGGGAGATCACGCCCTTCTTCTGGCCGGGGTACTTGATGAAGAGCGGGGGGTTGGCGACCTCGCCCATCGCCCGTTTGTCGGCCTGCCGCTGCGGCACCCCGTTGCCCTCGAAGGAGATCCCGTGGTCGGCCGTGACGATGAACAGGGCCTTGTTCCAGAGCCCCAGCTTCACCAGCTTGCGCCGCATCTGACCGAGCAGGCGGTCGGCGAAGCCGGTCTGGACGTACATCCGTGACTGGGAGACCGTGATCCCGTTCGAGTTGACCATCCAGTTGCCGAGGCTGCGGGAGAGCTGCTCGATCGGCGAGTCGTTGTACTGGTTGCCCTGCAGGTCGTACTTCCAGACCTGATGCGGCAGGTGCATGTGCATCACCGTGAAGCCGCGGTCGCTCGCGGGGACCTGCTGGATGAATTCCTCGTACAGCTCGGGATCGGATTTCGCCTCGGCCTTCACCGCCAGGTCCCCGCGCCGGTGTTCCCGCTTGCCGAGCTTGACCGGGTCTTCATCCTGGCTTCCTTCGCCGAACCCCTCGAAATTCGAACTCACGTCGGGCAGCTTGCGGGCAAGGCCGGGCGGCAGGACCAGCTTGCCTTCGACGATCTTCAGGTCCTGGAAGAGCGACTTGAGCCGGGTCAACTGGCCGGCATCGGCTTCCGTGTCCGGGCAGAGATCCTCCGGGCAGATCGCAGTGACCGGTTCCAGCACGTGGAGCTGGCGACCCTTGCTGAACTGGCTGAACATGCTGAGCGGCTGCTCCTGCCAGGTCGGCAGGGTGTCGGCATCCTGGTTGATCCCGGTCAGGATTCCCGGCACCGCGTGGGGGGTGAAGAAGGCGGTCGTCGTCTCGTTCGGATACCAGGTGCTGCTGCGGGCCAGCCGGGCGAAGTTGGGGAAGCGGCCGGCGGCGATCTTCCCGTCCCTGGTCATCAGGTTCGAGGTGCCGAGCTCGTCGAAGATCATCAGTACGACCGGGGTGTCGTTGCCGGAATCGGCCGAGACCTTGAACTCGCCCTCGTTGGGGAAGATCAGGTCGGTCGTCTTGCTGTTGAAGATGAACAGGGCCAGGACGACGATCGGCGCGATGATCAGGATGTCCATCAGGTTCTTGACGAAGACGAAGCGGAAGACCATCCAGGCGAGGAGCGCCCCAAGGCCCAGTGACACGACCAGGATGATGATCGACCGGGCCGTGAAGACATCGGAGACCAGGGGAACGAAGAAGAAGGTGGCGATCAGCCCCATCAGGATCAGATGCAGGCCGTAGTAGGCCCGGGCGTTGACCTTGCTGACCACCCACTCGATCCCGAACAGGACCAGCGGCGGGAGCAGGGTGAAGCCGATCGCGAGGATCAGGATGTCACCGGTCGAGTTGCCCCGAGCGACGAAGAAATCGGGGTTGTTGCCCAGCAGGTCGAGCAGCGGCTGAACGAAGGCGAGCGCCCAGAGCGCCGCCAGATGGCCTCCGCCGAGCAGCAACTGACGCCCGGTCGGGGCCGGCCGGTCGAAGACCGCCGCCAATCCCTTCCTCGGTTCCACTTCCGAACTTTCGCCCGGAGCGCTCAAACTCCTACCGCGGCCGGGCCAGGTAGAGGATCCGGTCGCCGGAAGGCAGCTCCTCGCGGCGCTCCACTTCGAACCGCTTTTCCAGCTCGCGCTCGAAGTTGCCTTCCTCGTAATCGGGGTTGGCTCCTTCGTGCTTGTTGGCCAGGAGGGCCCGCACCATCGGGTCGGTCCGCTTCGGGAACTCGACCAGGAGCGTGGTCTCCAGGTCCCGTGCCCACTGCAGGAAGTCGGCTATGGGAATGTTGGCGCTGATCGAAACGTGGTGGATCAGGGCCAGGGCCAGCATCAGGTCCGGGGCGCCGCGGTCGGCCAGGGTCTTCCGTTCCAGTCCCCGCCAGCCGAGCGCCGGTGAAGGGTCGGCCAGGTTAGAGACGAGGGGCAGGATCTTCGTGTTTCCTTCTTCCCGCAGTGACCGGTAGAGCGCCTCGACGGTGGCGTGGTCGAAGTCGAAGGCGACCACCCGTTCGGAGCTCTCGGCGGCGATCCTCGAGTAGGCGCCGTCGTTGCAGCCCATGTCCCAGGTCAGGCCGGGTTTCAACTGCGCGGCGACCTCGCCGACGAAGGCCTGCTTGCGCCGGTCGTCCTCGTCCGAGTAGGTGTTGGACTGGCGGTAGCCGCTCCACGAGGTCTCGCCGGCTTTCCACTTCAGCTTCGAGACCAGGCGGTTCATCGATTCAAGCTGGGCCTTGATCTGACCCGGCTTGACCTGCCTCTTGGTCTTGTTCTCCTCGGCGCTGCCGGGGCCCGACTTGTTGGCGCGACGGTCCAGCCTCGCGTGGAGCGAAGTGTGGAGGAAGACGCCGCGGCGCAGGCGGTCGCGCAGCGAGAAGACCTTGATCGCGTCGATCGGCTGGATTCCGTCGATCGAGCCGCGCATCCAGGGATGGAACGGGATGTCCTTGTGGGCCTGGAAGAGCAGCGGGTAGAGGTAGAGCATGCAGAACTGCCGGTAGGCGATCCACGGTTCGCCCTCGGTGATCTTCTCGAAGGACCCGATGTCGATGAAGGTCGGCTGCGAACCAATGAACTGAACGTTGTAGGGGGTGGCGTCCTTGAGGTCCAGGCCGGAATCGATCGCGGCTGCGCCGAGTTCGAGCTGAAGCTTAGCGG
Source organism: Solirubrobacterales bacterium (assembly GCA_019694145.1). Taxonomy (GTDB): domain Bacteria; phylum Actinomycetota; class Thermoleophilia; order Solirubrobacterales; family 70-9; genus 67-14. The sequence goes on from JAIBCJ010000173.1 coordinate 3,616, forward strand.
CGTCCTGCAGCATGCTGAAGGTCCACTCGTAGGGATAGGAAACGAAGGGGACCCGGTCATGCTCGAGGACCTTGGTGATCCCGGTAGGCAAGAGGTCCTGGCTTTCGCCGAGGACCGAGGGGTCGACCTCCCGGGTGCCGATCACCTTGCCGGCGGCGGTCAGCTGTTCGAGCAGGGGGCTGGCGGAGAACGCTTCCCAGTCCTCGGCGCCTTCGGGGCTCAGGGCCCGGTAGATCGCGTCATCTGAAACGACGACGCGGCTGTCCCGGTCCCTGAACGAGCCCGGTTCTGTGGCCGCCACAGCCCTACTGCTCGGCGGGCTTGTCTTCGGCGGGGGCGTCGGTGGGGGCCGCCGACGTGGCGGTGGCGG
>JAIBCJ010000010.1 GCA_019694145.1 Solirubrobacterales bacterium
TGGAAGACCGACACCCACGGGGCCGAGCTGACCGAGACCTCGATCGAGTCGAAGGCGGTACCTGGCGAACACCCGGTTTCGGTGGTCGTGCCGGATGGTGCCGATGACGGCGAGCGGGGGATGCTCGTGTTCCTCCACGGTCGCAGCGGTGACGACGGGAGCTACACGGATGACGAGGAGTTCTTCGAGGCGCTGGCAGGCCAGGGCGGGGACGCACCGATCGTGGTCTTTCCCGACGGAGGCGAGTCCAGCTACTGGCATGACCGGGACACCGGAAACTGGGGCAGCTACGTCACTGACGAGGTGATCCCGCAGATGGCAGGGAAGTTCGGGGCCGACCCGGACCGGGTTGCGATCGGTGGAATCTCGATGGGCGGTTTCGGTGCGCTCGACCTGGCGATCCAGAACCCGGGGATGTTCTGCGCTGTCGGCGGTCACTCGCCGGCCCTATTTCTGAGCGGCGGGGAGTCGGCTCCCGGCGCCTTCGATGACGCCGAGGACTTCGACGACAACGACGTGCTCGCTACCGCCGCAGCCGACCCGGATGCTTTCTCGTCGCAACCCCTCTTCCTCGACGCCGGCAAGAGCGACCCCTTCGTACCCGGCGTCACCGAACTGGCGAACTCGCTCGAAGCGGCCGGGGTCGACGCCACCGTGAAGCTGAACTGGCCCGGCGGCCACGATGAGGATTACTGGAACGCCCACTGGGACGAGTACCTCGCTTTCTACGCCGACGCCCTCGCTGACTGCTGAACCCTGCGCGGGGCGCTAGGATTCCAACCGGACCGTGCTAGGCGGGGAGTCAGCGGTGCCCTGTCACTTGCAATCCGCTTTAGCAAGGCCGAATGCCGTTCTGAGGGTCTGGCCATCGGGGTCAGTACACCGAGGGAGGTGTTGACGGTCAGGTCCCGCGCGACGCAAGCCCGTGAATCAGGTCAGGTCCGGAAGGAAGCAGCCTTAAGCGGAAACTACGGGTGCCGCGGGTGAGCCTAACCCGAGCCGAACTCGACGGACACGCCCGATGACTTCGTTTCGAAGGCGGTTGCACGGTCCATTTTCTTTCCCTTGACGGGTAGGTTGGGCACATGTCTGAACGAACGTGGCGCGTCTACCTTGCCGGCGAAATTCACTCCGACTGGCGGGATCGGGTCGAGGCCGCTTGCGAGGGGCTACCGGTCGTTTTCACCGCCCCGGTGACCGATCACCCTGCTTCGGATGCGGCCGGAACCTCGACCCTCGGAGACGAGGAGAAGAAGTTCTGGGCCGATCACAAGGGTGCCGGGGTGAACTCGATCAGGACCCAGACCTTCATTCAGGAGGCCGACGTCGTCGTTGTCCGCTTCGGCGACAAGTACCGCCAGTGGAACGCTGCCTTCGACGCCGGATTCGCTTCAGCGCTGGGAAAGCCCGTAATCACCCAGCACGACGAGGAACTCGATCACGCCCTCAAGGAAGTGGACGCCGCCGCCCGCGCCACCGCCCGCACCCCGGAGCAGGTCGCGGCCGTTCTCCGGTACGTGATCACCGCCGAACTGGCGTAACCGGACACTGTTCGCTATGCTTCCGCGAGATGATCTCGGGGGCTAGGCAAATTGTGAGGCTGGCGGCCATCTTTCTGGCCATGTCGGCGGCCTTGGCTTTTGGTGCCAGCGGCGCTCAGGCAGCGTCGATAAACGTCAATTCCGCTTTCCCTTACATCACAGGCAACGACGGGTGGGGCCTGAGCGGCGATGCCAGTGCCAATTTTCTCGTTTACGAGCCCACCGTGAACGTGTACGCCTACAAATTGCCCTACAGCTTTGGAGATCCGATCGTCTCGAACGGCACGGGCAATGTCGAGGCGTTCACCGGCGACTGGTCGCTGACCATGCACAACCTCGGGACCACCCACATTCTGCCCGAAGGCAAATACCGCCTCGACATGATTCAGGATCCGCTACTTCCCTACAAGACCGGTGGTATGGCTTCAATCGGGGCGGACGCGGTGATCTATGTGGACCGGACGGGTCCTCAGACATCGATCAACAGCGTGGTGCCCAACCCGACCGCCTCGACCAACGCGAACTTCACCTTTAGCGCTAACGACTTCAACGCAGCCTTCAGCGAGACTGGTTCCGGCGTTGCCAGCTTCCAGTGCAGCAAGGACGGCGGGGCCTGGTTCACTTGCGGCAACGACGATGCTTTCGCTTCAATAGGCGAAATCACCTACGTGGCTCCCGAGGGCATCCGGAATTTCCGGGTTCGGGCAATCGACCGGCTGGGCAACATCGGGGACCCTGCGAGCTTTGACTGGCTTGTTGACCTGACCGACCCCGAGATCCACCTGCCTGCGATCTCCCAAGACGCAAACCAGAACGTCGTACCGGCCTATGTTCTGGGTGAAAACCCGCCAGCCTCGGGAACCTGCTCCGACCCGCTCGCTGGATCGCCCGCGGGGGCTTCGGGCATTCGTAGCTGCGTAGTGGACCCGGTCAGTACCTCACAGCTCGGTAACTTTTCCCGTGCTGCGTCGGCAGAGGACAAGGTTGGTCATACCGCGAGCACTCACGGCGCTTACAGAGTCGTGCCGCCGAGGTACAGAGATCTGGTCGCCCAGGATGACCCGATCGCCTGGTACCGGCTCGATGATCCGCTCGGGTCCTCGACCCTTATCGACAGTTCCGGTCACAACCACAACGGTGACGCGAAAAACGGACTCGTGCTCGATCGTGCGCCAGCCCTCGCCTGTCATCAGGTCGTCCGACCCAACGGATGTGAGGTTGCTCATGACATTCGTGGCCGGGCTGCCTACTTCGACGGAAAGGGGGCCCAGGGAAGGGTGGACGGAATCGTCGCCCCTGCTGGCGGGTTCACCCTTGAGGCCTGGGTCAGGCCGCTGGACGGCGGCAAGATGATGATCGCCCAGCACGGCGGTTCCGGCGCGCTCTGGATTGACGGGGGCAAGGTCAGTTTCCGGAGCAGTTTCGACAATCCGATCACCGGAGGCCCTGCCTTGATCCCCGGCGAATGGGCCTATGTGGCCGGTACCTGGGCGAACGGAGTGGGAAGGCTTTATGTGAACGGCGCGCTGGTTGCTTCCGGTTCCATGCCTCACCCACCTTCTGGCATTTCTACTTTCTATCTCGGTTACGGCGACCAGGCTCCCTGGCTCCACGGGGATCTCGATGAGGTCGCCTATTACGACCACGCCTTGCCGGCTGGCCGGATCGGCATGCGAAACGCGGTCGGCAGGTACATCGAAACTCCCTCGGCTCCTGGCGGTCCGGATACCACCCGGCCTGACGTGGAGATCAAGTACCCGCAAAAGAACGCGCTGTATGTCAGGACCAAGGCACCGAAGGCAGCCTTCACGTGCTCCGACCCTGACGGTGACGTTGACATTGCTTCATGTGAAGCGGACGTGGACGGAACTCCGATCAATTTTGGCGCTCCTCTTCCCGACTCACCAGGCGCGCATTACCTGCGGGTCGTAGCGAAGAGCCAGAGCGGACTTACCACGGTCGACATCCACGACTACAAGATCACCAGCTTCGATCAGGTTGTCCTCAAGGATCAACCGGAAGCCTATTTCCGCTTCGACGAATCGTCTGGCTCCGGGGTCCTGGTCGATCAGACTGCAAGTCACAACGGCGCCTTCAAGAACGACAACGCTCCCGGCGGAACTGGCATCTCGGGTGATGGCAGTGCAACACGCGCCTTTTTCGGGAAGGGCGGGTACGCGTTTGTCAATGGAATACCGGCTTCCCAGACCGGCTCCACACTCGAGGCCTGGGTCAAGCCGGACGATGCCGGGGACATGGCGATTCTCGAACATGGCGGCGCCGGGGCACTGTTTATCCGAGGCGGCAAGGTGGTTTTCCGTCACGTAGGAAGCGAGATCGAGTCGCCTCTCGGTGCGGCACCAGTCGGGCAAACGACTCAGGTGGTCGGAGTCTGGGACGGCGTCAACATGATCCTTTACGTCAACGGGGTGGAAGTCGCCTCTAAGGAAGCCCCCGGTCAGCCTTCCGGCTCCTCGACTCTCTATCTGGGATTGGCCAACGTCGGGCTCGCCTCACCGTGGCTGCGCGGCTCACTCGACGAGGTCTCTGTTTACAGCCATGCCCTTGAAGCTGGTCAGGTCGACCAGCACTTCAGGGCAGATCCTCCACCCCCAGCGGAGGACAACCCGTCGAGCCACGACCCCGACCAACCTGCCATGGATGACCACGTAGTGGACGACCCCGACCAACCGGTCGGCGACGACCCTGACCAGTCGTCCACAGATGACCCGGTCGGTAGCGTGGAAGCCGAGAGCGGCGGATCGTCACCGAAGTCCGGCGTCAAGTCGAACTCCAAGGCCAGAAGGTCCGCATTGAAGAAGTGCCAACGAATGAGCAACCGCTCGAAGCGCAACCGCTGCCTGCGCCACGTTCGTAACCGGTTCTAGAGCCACGCTAAACCGCACTTTTTCCACAAATGATGTGGGAAAACGACAGCTTCACGGCGCCGATTAGTCTGGTCCCATGAAACTCTACGTCTGCTGGGGAACTTTTCAGGTGCCGGGAGCGCGGGAGCATCCCTGCAAGATCGCCTATGACGCACTGGTTCAGGCTGACTTCGAGCCGGAGGTCATCAAGGCCCACAGCGTCGGTTTCCTGCCCCGCGCCGTTCAGACCGGCGCCCGGAAAAAGGTAGAGGACGCCACGGGAAGCAAGTGGGTGCCGGCGTTGGAAACAGACGAGGGAGAATGGATCTCGGGATCCAGAGAGATAGTCGCCTGGGCCGAGCAGCACGCCCGGGTCTGACCTTCAGTCGCTCTCGATCCTGATCACGTCGCCCAGTTCGATGCAGCCGGACTTGTCGTAAGGGGAGCTGGAGGTTCCGGAGGTGCTTGTGTCGGCGCCCGGCAAGGTGGCGTCCCAGCAGCCCAGCCAGTCGACGCTCACCTCGTAACGTCTCCAGGATCCATCCGGAGGGGCGAAGTTGCAGGTCCAGTTTCCATCAGCTTCCTTGCGGCAATTACTGCCGCCGCTCGGCGAGGTGGTGTTGGCCAGCGAGTGGGCCAGGTCATCAGCTGAAACGCCGACCAGAAGTGCAGGCCGAGTGACCATGATCAGAATGAAGATGAACAGGAGCCCCAGGACGACGGCGCTCAAGGCCCCGAGGATCTTTACGCCCTTCCACCACACGGTGGCTCAGCCCGCCAGGCAGCTGGTGTAGAGCACCCAGGACCGGTTGCGGGCGACCTCCTCGAAACCGGGGGGAGGCGTGGTGACGGCACGGCCCGGCTCGCCCGGGTCGAGGATGAAGTTTTCGACCGTGAACTCGTTGGCCGGGGCGAGGAAGAAGCCGGAATCTGGTTGTTCGTCCGCGGCGGCGATCGACACGACATCAGATGGCCGAATGTCCAGCCAGAAGGCGAGACGGGGCACGGCCCGATGGTTCGGGACCGAGATCGGCAGGCAGTCCTCAACCGAGGTCTCCCCAGGGAGGTCGCTCGGGGGATTGAAGGCACCGTCATCGACAAGGGCCTCGAGGTCCCTTTCGACCAGGGCCTGATCGCTCAGGTCGGTGTCGACGGTGCTGAGCAGGTCGTACTGGTTGGGCAGCCAGATCAGCCAGAGCGCGACCGTGATTGCGGCTGCCACCTGCCAGATTCGCCGCAGCCTGTGACCGGGCTCGAGCAGCCGCCAGCCTAGTACCGCGGCAGCCGTGAATATGAACAGGATCGCCGCGGCCAGCATCGTGTAGCGGGGGATGATCGCCAGGCCCGAAGCACCCATCAGGGCGAAGGCGACCAGGGCCAGGAAAGCCGAGATCACCCCGATAGCGGCCCGCTTCGGCATCGCCCAAAGGGTCAGGATTACTCCGAAGAAGGCACCTACCATGCCCGGCCACTGCATCACTTCGCCAAGCCGGCGTGGTCCGTAGATGATCACGTCGAGTGGTCCGGTGTCTCGCTCCAGCGTCTCGACCGTCTCGCGGGTGCCGGTGAAGGAGTAGAGGGGGTTCGAGGTTGTGATCAGGTCGAAGAGAACCCAGATCACCGGTCCGGCCGCCGTCAGGCAGGCCATCAGGATCAGGTTCCTGTCAATCCCTGACTCCCTCAGCTGGATTCTCAGGCGTCCGAGGCTGATCCCGGCGCGTCGAGACGGAGCTGAGGTGTCGGCGCCCTCCGCAGGCGACACGTGGAAATCGAGGGCGAGCCAGAGGAAGTAGAAGCCGGAGAAGAGCCAGGCCTCCGGTCTGAGCAGGCCGGCCAGGGCAAGCAACACGAGTACGGGCCAGCCAGCCTTCGGCTTCTTCGTTTCGATCAGCAGGGCGGCAAGGCAGAGCACCATGTACGGGATGTCGATGTATGCCCGGAGACCATTGCTCAGGACCGGTGCGCTCGTCATCACCAGAAACGCGGCGAGGACCCCGATCCAGCGATCGAACCATTCCGAGCCCAGCCGGTAGACCAGCCAGGCCAGCAGGCCGAGGCTTACGTAGGCGAGGACGACCGCGACGGTGATCGAGCCGTCGCCCAGCGGTGAGAAAAGCGCCCCGAGAAGGTCGTAGAGCGGGTGCGGGGTTGGGGCGAGCGGGGCGCCGTAATCCGGGCTGAGGCCATCGGCGATCTCCCGGCCCCAGAGCAGGTAATAGATCGTGTCGTAGTTCGGGAAGCCCTTGGGAAAGATCGCCAGCAGGACCGCCGAGATGACGGCGATGAAGGCAAGCGGCGGCCCCCAGGACCGGAGTCGGTGAGACGTCGTCATCGGGCCGTAAAGCCTGTCACATGAGGCGGGTACACTGGGCTGGTGCCGCCCCGGGAGACTGTTCCGTTGCGGCGGACCAGCTCATGAGCGAATCGACCTCCCTCTACCGGCGACACCGGCCCCACTCCTTCGACCAGGTGGTCGGACAGCAACATGTGGTCCGGACCCTGTCCAATGCGATCACCCAGGACAAGGTCCATCACGCCTACCTGTTCGTCGGCTCACGGGGTACCGGCAAGACATCGATGGCGAAGATCCTCGCCGCCTCGCTGAACTGCGAGAACGGCGGTCCGACCCTCACCCCCTGCGGCACCTGCGAATCCTGCCGCTCGATCGCGGCCGGCAATTCGGTCGATGTGATCGAGATGGATGCAGCCTCCAACCGCTCGGTCGACGACATCCGCGAACTGCGGGACCGGGTCGCCTTCGCCCCGACCGCCGGCCGCTGGAAGGTCTACATCCTCGACGAGGCGCACATGCTGACCAAGGAGGCCTGGAACGCCTTCCTCAAGACTCTCGAGGAACCGCCGCCGAACACGGTCTTCATCCTCGCCACGACCGAGGCCCACAAGGTGATGCCGACCATCGCCGACCGTTGCCAGCGCTTCGATTTCCAGCGACCCTCGATCGAACAGCTCTCCGAGGTGTTGACCCGCGTCGCGGCCGCCGAGCAGATCACGATCGGCGCTCCGGCGATCTCAATGATCAGCCGCTCCGCTTCGGGAAGTTTCCGCGACGCGCTCGGCACTCTGGACCAGCTCGTCTCCTACAGCGGGAACGAGATCGCGCTCGACGACGTGCTCGAGGTGCTGGGGGCGGCCGACGCCGACCTGCTCTTCGGTGTGGTTGACAAGGTGATCGAGGCCGACCCGGCCGGCGTCCTGACCGCGGTCGAGCAGATGGCCCGGTCCGGTCGCGACCCGGCCCGCTTTGCCCGCGACCTCCTGGGCCACCTTCGGGTGCTTCTGGTCACCCAGACAACCGGCCAGATCCCCGAGGCATTCGCGGTGACTGCCGCCGACCCGGACCGTCTGGTCCGCCAGGCGAAAGCGATCGGACCAGCCAACCTGATTCGCACGATCGACGAGCTGTCTGCCGCCCTGGGCCTGATCCGTGACGGGGACGAGGCGAGACTCGCGGTGGAAGTGGCGCTGCTGAAAGCTGCCCGTCCCGACTTCGATCCGTCAAGTGAAGGATTGGCGCGACGGCTGGAAAGGCTCGAGTCGGGAGTCCGCCCCGTGGCCCCGCCTCCGATCCAGGAATCGCCGCCGGCGCCGTCCGCCGCCCCGACTCCGCCGGCGTCTGAGGCAGCTGCGTCGTCAGCGCCACCATCGCCGCCCGCTGTCGCAGAGGCGGAGGCAGCCGCTCCGGCCGTCGCGCCCGAACCACCCAAACCCCAAGCTGCACCAACACCACCCGAACCATCAGCTGCGCCGACACCGGCCCCAGAACCGGAGCCTTACGACCTGCCGAAGTTGGAGCAAGTCTGGCCGGCCGTGCTGGATTCACTCGGGGCTTCGGCGTCTGGAATGGTCGCGTCCTACTTCGACGGCACAGTGCCGGTCGCCCTGGATGGCACGAAGCTCAGCATCGGCTTTCCGGCCGACGCCGCTTTCAGCCGCAGGAACGCCGAGCGGCCTGAATGTCGCCAGCAACTGGCCGAAGCGATCAAGGTCGTGACCGGAGATCAGTTTCAGGTCGAATACGCAAGTCTTGACAGCGGCCAGGAGGTGGCCGACCCGGAATCGGAAGTGATGGAGGAAGAAGACTTCATCGCCCGGGTCAAATCCGAATTCAACGCAGAGGAGGTCATCTGATGGCACGCAAGGGAATGGGCGGTATGCCCGGTGGAATGGACATGAACAAGCTGCTTCAGCAGGCCCAGCAGATGCAGGCCGAGATGATGCAGGCCCAGGAGTCACTCAAGGACGAAGTCGTCGAAGCCAGCGCCGGCGGCGGCATGGTCAAGGTGAAGATCAGCGGCGACCTGGTTGTCCAGGACGTGGTGATCGATCCCGACGCCGTTGATCCCGAGGATTCGGAGATGCTCGCGGAGATGGTCCAGGCCGCGATCAACGAGGCCATTCGCTCCGCCCAGCAGCTGGCCGAATCGAAAATGCCCCAGATGCCGAACATGCCCGGCATGCCCGGGCTCGGTGGATGAGCGACGGCCCGGCACCACTGGCCCGCCTGACCGCCGAGCTCTCGCAGCTGCCGGGAATCGGGCGCCGCACCGCCCAGCGACTCGCCTTCCACATACTCAGGTCGGATGAATCCGACGCCCGGAGCCTCGCGCAGGCAATCGTCGAGGTCAAGGAGAAGGTCGGTCTCTGTGAGATCTGTTTCAACCTGGCCGAAGGTCCGCGTTGCCGGATTTGTGAAGACCACTCGAGGGACGAATCACTGATCTGCGTCGTCGAGGAACCCGCGGACGTGATTCCGATCGAGCGGACCCACGAATACCGGGGCCGCTACCACGTGCTCGGCGGAGCGCTCTCCCCGATCGACGGCATCGACGCCGAGGACCTGCGGATCGCGGAGCTGCGTCGCCGGGTCGAGGCGGGAGGGATCAGCGAGGTGATCCTCGCCACCAACCCGACCACAACCGGAGAGGCGACCGCCTCACACATCGCGGACCTGCTCCGAACCCAGACGAAGGTGACCCGCCTGGCCGCCGGGCTGCCGGTCGGCGCAGACCTCGAACATGCCGATGAGGTGACACTTGGCCGGGCGATGGCTGGCCGAGGGTCGATCTAGATCGGGCCTCAGACCAGGACCCCCCGGCGGGCAAGGGCAGTCTTCAGGGGTTCCGGTTCGATGAATTCATCGAGGTCCACGGGTCGCTCGATGATTCCGCGGTCGAGCAGGAAGTCGTGCTGTTCCCGGAGATCAGCGACTTTGTCCATTCTCAGGTCCACGCCGAGTTGCCGGCTGACCCGAGGGCTGTAGGCCGCGTCCAGGAGGTCCTCGTGGATGCCCGCGTCGAGGGCGATCAGGCGCCTCGCTTCAGCCTCTTCGTCTATTGACCACTCGGCGGCGGCAAGGATCTGGACCAGAACGCTGGTGACCAGACCCGGCCCGCGGTCGAGCAGCCCGCCACTTACCGTTACCGCCAGCAGCGAGCGGTTGTTGAGGTCGCGGTTGACTGCTCTGCCGGGCTCGAGGGTGGTCAGGCCGAACGTCGAGGCGATGATCGCCGCGGTCGAGCCCTCGGATGCGATCGCATCGACCTCACCCCTGATCAGCGCGAGCAGCTCATTGCTGTGCGCGGAGGAAACCTGAAAGGCGACGCCTTCCCTGGGGGCATCGGCGATCGGCTCACCCGGCTTCGCCCTCGCCTCGAAGTAGGAGCCCTCGACCGGGATTGCCACGAGCTCCACGTCGTTCAACGTGAGGCCGGCCGAGGCGAGCAGGTTGCTGACTGTCCGGAGGGCTGTGGCCCTCGGGATGTCGACCACGGCGTTCTTCCTCACAGGAATCGCGATGCGGCGGCCGAGAAGGTCCGCTGCTGTCCGGTAGCCGGACTCCGGGAGGGCGAGCACCGGGTGAATGCTCGAGGTGCGCGAAAGGCCGATCAGCCTCACGTCGTTTCCTCGGGAGCGGGCGATGAGCGGAGCTACGTTTCCGCCCTGGCGAAAGGCCCTGGGGGAGGTGCGCTCGCGCCTCAGGCGCTGGACATCCGGGTCAGACGAGGCCGCCAGGGCCCTGACCTCGACTCCGCACCGGGCCATCTCCTCATGGATCCAGCCCTTCCTCAGGGCAATCCCGAAAGCAGTGGGTGACGGGGCGTGTGTGTACCAGATGTGCTCGCTCATTCGGGGCATTGTAGTCAAACTTGACCAAGAAAGTCATAAATGTTGGCTAAAGGATGAAGCGGCTTGGTCGGACCCTGGGGATCAGCCCAATGGGTGCCGTAGGAGAGCCATTTGGCGCGCCTTGGCGAGCAGCTTGCCATCCCGGCTCCAGAGCTCGGCATCCTCGGTGAAGTGGCCTTCGGTTCCCTCTTCGGCGGTCAACCGGATCAGGTTCCAGTCCGGCGGACCGGGCTCGGGGATGGTTCGCGGGAAGTGCACCGTGTACTCCAGGGTCGGAGCAAAGGGAATCTTCTCGAAAACGACGAACGGCGCCGGATACCAGACGTCGAGCACCGCGGCCGCGAGGACGGGGTCGACCGGCTGCTCATCACGCAGCCGGATCCAGCCCATGGTTTCTGCCCTCTCACCGGCTTCTCCGGGAATGCCCTTGATCATCATCGCGCGGTAACGGCCGAAAACCGCGACCGGGGCCTGCTCGGTGTCCCATTCCTCGAGTTCTTCCGGGGGCGGAACCTTCGGCATCAGGGAATTGTCAAAGGCCGGCCCTTCACGCTCACCCGAGAAAACTGCCATCGCCTTCGCTTTCACTTCACCGCTCTGGACCATGCGGGCAGAAAGAAACGCGGTCACTCTTCCCGCATGCTCGACCGTGACCTCGATCTCAGCAGGACCGGCTTCGGGCCGGAGCAGGAAGTGGACGCTGAGCGACCTGGGAGGCAGTGCCGCCTCCGGTTCCATCGACGCTACCTCACCGGTCATTGCCCGGAGCATCAAGGCTGCGACATAGCCGCCGTTGGGTCCGCGACCAACCCACCAGCGGTCACTCAGGTTGATCGCGTAGCGACCCTCGCCCAGCGGCTCGGCCGCCGTGTCCTGCTCGAACCCGGTCGGCATTCTCAGGCCTTCTTGACCACGCTGGACTTCAGCTGCATCTGCCCGAAACCATCGATCCGGCAGTCGATGTCATGGTCGCCGACACCGTTGACCAGCCGGATTCCCTTCACCTTGGTCCCCGCCTTGATCGGCCCCGAAGCCCCCTTGACCTTCAGGTTCTTGATCACAGTCACCGTGTCACCGTCGGTGAGCACGTTCCCGACCGAGTCACGAATCTCGGGGGCCGAATCCCCGGCGATCTCGGTGCGGTCGTGAGCCGGATCCCACTCGTGGGCGCAAAGCGAGCAGACGGAAAAACCGCCAAGTTCATAGGTATGTTCGCTGCCGCATTCCGGGCAGCGGAGAGATCCGTCGGTCACCCGGCGCAGGATATTGAAATGCGCTTGGGGACCCGGTTAACCGGTGATCCGTATGCTCAGGGGTGATGCCTGAAAGAGATGACATCGTCGTAATGAAGTTCGGCGGGACCTCGGTCGCCGGCCCGGAAGAGATCAAGCGTGCCGCAAGGCGAATGGTCGCTGCCCGCGAAGCCGGCAACAGCGTCGTCGCGGTGCTATCCGCCCGGGGCAAGACGACCGATGAACTGGTCGCCTCGGCCTACGAGATCTCCGATCGTCCCGATCCCCGCGAGATGGACATGCTGCTCTCGACCGGTGAGCGAATTTCCTGCGCCCTGGCCGCGATGGCGATCAACGACATGGGGCACAAGGCGGTCTCACTCACCGGCTCGCAGGCCGGAATCGTGACCGACTCCTCCCATACGAAGGCCAAGATCATCGACGTCAAGGCCGACCGCATCCGTGAGGGGCTGGGGGAAGACAAGATCGTTCTGGTCGCCGGATTCCAGGGTGTATCAACCGACAGTCGGGACGTGACCACACTCGGACGCGGTGGGTCAGACACGACCGCAGTCGCGCTCGCGGCCGCCCTCGGTGCGTCAGTTTGCGAGATCTACACCGACGTGACCGGCGTCTTCAGCGCTGACCCCCGCATCGTCCCCGACGCGAGAAAACTTCCTGTCGTCTCCTTCGAGGAAATGCTCGACATGGCCGCCTCCGGCGCCGGAGTACTCCAGCTCCGTTCGGTCGAGTACGCCCGCAACTACAACATCCCGATCCACTGCCGAAGCAGTTTCGAGGACCTCCCCGGTACCCTCGTACTTCCCGAAAGCGAAACCATGGAACGACCGATCATCACAGCCGTCACCCACTCCACCGACGAAGCCCGCGTGGCCGTCATCGGAGTAAAGGACGAGCCCGGAATTGCCGGCCGTATCTTCGGCGCGCTAGCCGATGCGAACGTCAACGTGGACGTGATCATCCAGAACGAGCCGGTGCACGAGGGTGCTCTCGCGGACCTCTCGTTCACGGTCGAGACCGGTGATCTGGCCACGGCCACCGACGCGATCGCCAGCCTGGGCGACATCAGCCAGGAAGTCCGCACCGACGAGCAGATCGGCAAGGTGTCCATCGTCGGCGCCGGAATGCGCAGCCACCCCGGCGTTGCAGCCAAGGTTTTCGAGGTTCTGGGCGAAAAGGAGATCAACATCGAGATGATCTCCACCTCGTCGATCCGGATTTCATGTGTTATCCAGGCCGATCAGGTGCCGGAAGCGGTGCGGTCCCTCCACGCCGCCTTCGACCTCGGCGAGGAGCAGATCCTGGCCGAAGCGCCGACTGGCGAACATCGTCCCGTAACCCCGTCCTGATCATGGATGAATCCAGGTACAGGGTCGGCGTCCTCGGCGCCACCGGAGCGGTCGGCTCGACCATCCTCGAGATCCTTCACGAGCGTTCATTCCCGGCCAGCGAGGTGGTGGCTTTCGCCTCCGAACGCTCGGCCGGCAAGAAGGTTCCCTTTGGCGAGGGAGAACTGACCTGCGTGGTTCCTGACGACGAGTCGATTCAGGGCATCGACATCCTGATCTCCTCGGCGGGCGGATCCGTGAGTGCCGAATGGGCTCCGAAGTTCTCTGAAGCCGGCGCGGTGGTGGTTGACAACACCTCTTACTGGCGCATGCATGAAGACGTCCCGCTGGTGGTGGCCGAGGTCAACCCGGAGGCCGCCAGGGACCACAAGGGGATCATCGCCAACCCGAACTGCACCACCATGGTGATGATGCTCGTGCTCGCTCCGATTCACCGTGAGGCGCGCCTCGAGCGCCTGATCCTTTCGAGCTATCAGGCGGTTTCGGGTACCGGTCAGAAGGCAATCGCCGAACTGACCGAGCAGGCCGGGCAGGTGCTGGCCGGCGAGACGGTCTCTTACCCTGCCGTCTACCCCCACCAGATCGCCTTCAACGTCATCCCGCAGGTCGAGACCTTCAAGGACGGCGACGATTACACGACCGAAGAGCGCAAGGTGATGGCCGAGACCCGGAAGATCCTCGGTCTCGGTGACGAGGTGAAGATCTCCGCTACCTGCGCCCGCGTGCCGGTCTTCACCGGCCATTCGGAGTCACTCAACATCGAGACCCGCGAAGACCTGAGCCCGGACCGTGCCCGCGAGATCCTCGGCGCAGCCGAGAACGTGATCGTGGTCGACAATCCGGGTGCCGGCAAGTATCCAACCGCTCTCGATGCCGCCGGCCGCGACGAGACCCTGGTCGGCCGGATCCGCCGTGACCCCGGCCAGGAAAAGACCCTGAACCTCTGGCTGGCCGGCGACAACCTCCGCAAGGGGGCAGCCACCAACGCCGTCCAGGTCGCCGAGCTCCTGGTCAAGAACGACTGGCTCTAGCCGGTCGGGTCGTACCTGGAAAACAGGTCTGCTACCGCGGCCACGAACCCCGGCAGGCCCGGTTCGCCCCTTCGCCCCGGGCTGTCCGGGCCGGCCCAGCGGGCGACCACGTCACGCCTCAACTCGAGCATCACGGCGGCGATTCGTGATTCCGACTCCAGAAACGAGAGTGGCACGTAACAGCCTCTGAAGGGCTGGTCCAGTTCGACCGTGTCCGGCCAGAGACCGGAGATGGCGTCGACCAGCCACTGGGGCGTATGGAACTTGTCGGTGCCGATGCAGAGCGCAGGCCTTGCCTCGCCGGAGTGAAGTTCGTAAGGGAGCGGATCTCGGGGAAACGAGTGCACGTCAATCAGCAGCACGCGCCCAAGACGCTCCAGCCTCTGTTCAACCAGCCGCTCGAAGGCGCTCGCATACGGCCGGTAGTACTCGGACATGAGACGTTCATCATCGGCCTCGTCTGCGCGGCGAAACTCCGCCCCGGTCGTCGTCTTGAGATAGACGGGGCCCATACCGGCCTCCAGCATCTCCTCGCGATCATCAGGAAAACGTTCGGGATCGACCAGCAACCGGGAGTAGCGGTTCTCGAATATCCAGGGACGAAGTTCGGCGAGTCCGGCGGCTTCTGCGGCGAGTCGTTCGGTGTCGGCGTCGGTGATCGCGTCCAGCTCTGCGTCCAGGCCCTCCCGGTCGACCACCAGCCTGTTGAGTTCCCTGGTCGGGAAGGCCCTCGAGGCATGGGGGACGTGGAGGATGACCGCGCTCTCCGGGTCTCCCTCGGTGATCAGCCAGTTCCCGTCCATCTGGTCGGCCGGTTTTTCTGCGTTCCAGGGCATTTGCGTAGAGTCGCCCCGGGCTCCCGAACCTGACAGGGCTCTAGTCGCCGAAGTCTTCGGCGATGTCGGCGATTCTCTCGTAGAGCGCCTGGAAGAACTCGCTTCTGGGTACGACTGCATGGACCCGGCCTTCGGTTGCGATCGGGACCACCATCACCCGGTGATGGAGGAAGGTTTCCGCCAGCTGCGTGTCGGCGTAATCGTCCTCGACCAGGACCGGGTCCGTGGTCAGGTATCCGCGCACCGGTTCCTCCTGACTTCCGATCCGTCGCTCGATCGTTTCGTCGAGTGAGCGCCGGATCATGCGGGCGCTCATGAGGGTTCCCACGTATCCGGGGAAGACTGCGGTCATGAACTCCCGCTCGCCGAAGAGCCCGGCGTACTTGCCGTGCTCATCGACCACCGGAAGAGCCGGCAGGCCGGACTCGATCACCAGCCGCGCCGCGTACCCGACCGGGTCGCTGGTCTTGAGCGGCTTGACCTCCCGGATGACCGAACGGACTATGTGGTCTGCCATTTGCCCATCTCGCAGAAACTAGCCGGTTTCATCGGTCAGAACCTCAGCAACACGTAGGCGGTTGCCATGACGGTCGACGCCACGGTCACCGGGAAGCCGACCTTGAGAAAAGTCCAGAACCCGATCGGCCTCCCTGCCTTCTCCGCCATCCCCGATGCGGCGACGTTGCAGGCGGCCGAGATCAGGGTCAGGTTGCCTCCGAAGCAGGCGCCAAGCGAGAGCGCCCACCAGTATGCGTGATCGGTGCTGCCAGCCTTGATGTCTTCGACCACCGGGATCATCGCGGCGGTCAGGGGGATGTTGTCGACGATCCCGCCGACCAGTGATGAGGTCCAGATGATCCCGACCAGTTCGGCGTCCCGGTTTCCGTTGGTGACGCTGGTGATTCCCTCGGCCAGCTTCTCGATCGCGCCTGTCACCTCCAGGGCACCAACCATCACGAAGAGCCCGATGAAGAAGAAGAGCGTCGTCCACTCGATCTTCTCCAGGGCCTCCTCGATTGGTGTTTTCGTGACCATCAGTCCGACTGCCGCTCCGGTCAGGGCGATCGTCGCCGGCTCGACGTGGATGTACTGGTGGAGGAAGAAAAGGATGATCGTCCCGATCAGGACCGGAAGGGTGCGCCGGAGCTCGTCGTGGTCCCTGATCGATGCGGCTGCGTCCAGTTCCTGGACGTACTTCCGGTTCTCCTCGGCCACCTGGAGCTGGCTCCGGTAAGCGAAGTAGAGGCCCACGGTCACGGTAGCGAGGATCACCACGACGCCGGGCATGTTGTTGATCAGGAAGTCGTTGAAGCTCAGGTTTGCCGAGTTGCCGATCATGATGTTCGGCGGGTCACCGATCAGGGTCGCAGCACCGCCGATGTTCGCGGCCATCACCTCGATCAGGATCAGTGGCATGGGGTTGATGTCCAGGGTGTCGGCCAGCAGGAAGGTGATGGGCACGATCAGAAGGATGGTCGTGAGGTTGTCGAGGAAACCCGACATCACCGCCACGGTGGTGACCAGCATCACCACCAGCAGGAATGGCCGGCCGCGCGAAAGCTGGCCGGCCTTGACTGCGATGTAGTCGTAAACCCCGCTCTGCTGGGTCAGGTAGACCAGGATCATCATTCCGGCGAGCAGACCAAGCGTGGCGAACTCGACGGATTCGATCGCCAGTTCCTCGTTGTACTGACCAACGAAGAGCACCACGATCGCGGCACCGAGCAGGGCCACCTTGGTCCTGTGGACCCGTTCGCTCGCGATCAGGGCGAGGACGATCAGAAATGTTGCGACTGCCAGTGCCAGATACCGAGTCTATGTAGTGCGCCGGTTGAAGGCGGCGAGGTCGTAAATCAGGCCTGAAGAGCCCGGCCGAGCTGCTCGACAGTCACCACGCCGGCCAGTTTCCCCTGGTCGTCGGTCACCATCAAGGCCCCGAAACGGCGTAGCTGGGGGTTCCCGAGCAGCCGGTCGAGGCCGGCGTCGGAGCGCACCGAAAAGCCCGGATTGATCTCGACCAGCGAGATCACCGGGGTCGCGTCCCTTTCGACCTCGGGTACCGCTTCAAGCCGGTCCCTGACCGCCATTCCGAGGAACGAGCCGTGCCGGTCGACCACCGGGAACCAGGACCAACCGAAGCGGAGGAAGTACTCCTCGAGGGCCCTGGCACAGTCGATCTCGGCCGGGATCGAAACCGGTTCGGTGTCCATCACCTGCGAGACGGTGATCCCTTCGAGCTTGTCTCCGACCGTGCTGCGGCTGGCCGCCCGGGCCGAGCTGTTGACGAGGAAACCGATCATCGCCAGCCAGAGGCCGCTGAACAGGTTTCCGTTGAAGATCCAGAGCAGGCCCAGCCCGATGAAGATGAACCCGAAGATGCGACCAAGACCGGCAGCGAACCGGGTCGCGGCGCTGCGCTTGCCGGTGATCTTCCAGGCGATCGAGCGGACGATCCGCCCACCGTCCATTGGGAAGGCGGGGAGCAGGTTGAAACCGAGAACGAGGATGTTGACCGCTGCCAGCCAGGCGACCATGGTGATCGGGCCGTTGGTCTCCGCGGTGATCCGCATCTCGAGGGCGTCACGGAAGTTGTCGAACCCGGCCGCCTGAATCCCGATCACGCAGAGGATCACGGCGATCAGCAAGGTCACCACCGGTCCGGCGATCGCCACTCTGAATTCCGTTCCCGGCGACTCGGACTCCTGGTCCATTTCTGCGACCCCGCCGAACAGCCAGAGGCGGATCGTCCGGATGCCGATCCCGCTGCGCTTCGCCTCGAATGCGTGACCGAGTTCGTGGAGCAGGATCGAGCCGAAGAAACCGATCGCGCTGGCCAGGGCCAGTCCGTAGGACTGGGTGCTCCCGGGCTCGTCCAGGATGTCGCCGTAGAAGCCCGAGAGCCAGACGATCACGATGAAAAGGAAGATGAACCACGACCAGTCGACCGCGATCCGGATTCCGGCTACCCGGAAGAGAGTTATCGAGTTTGCGCCACCGAACACCCCCACATCGTATGGACCCGCGTGAACGGGGCGGGCCAAGCAACGGCTATCTTGCTCCTCCATGGCAAACGGGACACCGATGAAACTTGCCGCGCCGCACGGCGAAGCGGACCAGAACTGGCTCCGTGCCCGACTCGAGGAGCTCGAGCGAATCGATCGTCCTTCGGCTTCGGCGGGGGAGCGCGCTGCCGCCGAGTGGCTGGTCAGCCGGTTCTCTGAACTCGGAGCGGAAGCCCGGATCGAGACCGAGAAGGCCCACGGAACCTACTGGTGGCCGATCGGTATCGGGACGGCGCTCGGAGCCGCGGGCGGCATTGCGGCGACCCGTGGCAGGCGCCTCGCCGGTGCCCTGCTCGGGGCGGCCGGTGCCGCGGCGATCGCCACCGACTTCCCGCCCCGGCCCCGCTACCTCAGAAGGTTCCTGCCGAAGCGCGACACCTTCAACGTGGTCTGTGAACTGGGCGACCCCGAAGCGGAACGCACCGTCGTTTTCGTCTCCCACCATGACGCGGCCAACGCCGGCCTGGTTTTCCACCCGGGCATTCCCGATCTAGTCTCGAAGACCGGCGCCTTCCAGCACCTCGACACTTCACCGATGCTGATGGCCCCGGTGATCGGTGGCCCGCTGCTCAGCGCGATCGGCGGTCTGACCGGGAGCCGGAAGCTGGCAGCGGCCGGGCTCCTGCTTTCGGCCGGATCGACCGCCTCGATGGTCGACATCGGCCTGAGGAAGGTCGTTCCGGGGGCCAACGACAACGGCACGGCCGTGATCGCCCTGCTCGAACTCGCCCGCCGGTTTCTCGCAGACCCTCCCGAGGGTCTCCGCCTGATCCTTCTCTCGGCGGGCTCCGAGGAGTCATTCAGCGAGGGAATGAAAGCCTTCGGGGAACGACACTTTCCGAACCTGCCGGTCGACTCAACCTTTTTCATCAACATGGACACGATCGGCTCCCCGTACTTGACGGTGCTGCGCGGGGAGGGTTTCCTGAAAATGTTCGAGTACCCGCCTGAAGCCCTGATCCTGGCCGATCGGGCCGCCGAAGAGGAAGGCATCGAGTTGATGCCGAACCTGAGGATCCACAACGGGACCGATGGTCTGGAGGCACTAGCGGCCGGTTACCCGGTGGTCTCGATCTGTTCGTGTACCGAGCACAAGCAGCCGGCCAATTACCACTGGCCGAATGACGTTTCAGAGAACGTCGACTTCGACACCGTCGAGTCCGGCATCCGCCTTGCCGAAGCTATGGCCCGCCGCCTCTCCCGGGACTGGGTCAGCCTCCCGGGCTGAACGCTTCCGTGGCGCCCGCGCTGACACTTCCTCTCCGGAACAGTGTCTATCGCCGTCTGTTTTCCGCGCAGATCGTCGGGCTGCTTGGAACCGGAATATCGACGGTCGCTCTGGGCCTGCTGGCATTCAGCATGGGAGGAGGCAACGCAGGTCAGATTCTTGGAGTGGTACTCGCCCTGAAAGTTGCCACCTATGTTCTCGTTTCCCCGGCAATAGCCGCATTCGCCGCCGGTGTCTCACGAAAGAAGTTGCTTGTCACGATGGACGTGGTCCGGGCGCTGGCCATCGGTTCGATCGCTTTCGTCGGTGAGATCTGGCAGGTCTACGTCCTGATAGTGATCGTCAGTGCGGCCTCGGCGGGGTTCACCCCGGCATTCCAGGCCTTGATCCCCGACATCTTCACCGACGTGGACACCTATACCGAGGCACTATCCCTCAGTCGCCTGGCCTACGAGCTGGAAGCTCTCGTCAGCCCTTTGATTGCCGGGTTGCTTCTGGCTGTGGTCGGCTACACGGAGCTGTTCACCCTGAATTCCCTGGCCTTCCTGACCTCCGCGGGACTCGTGTTGACCACCGCTGTCCCGGCTGTCCGGGATGACGCCCTGGCCGCCAGAAAGTTGTCTCAGGTTTCCCAGGGCATTCGCCAGTTTCTGCGTACCCCACGGCTCCAGGGTCTCTTTCTCCTCGACTGGGCCGCTGCGGCCGCCGGCGCCATGGTCCTCATCAACACGGTGATCTACGTCAAGGGACAGCTTGGATTCGGTGACTCCGACGTCGCCTGGGCTCTGGGGGCGTTTGGTGCGGGATCGATCGTTATTGCCCTGCTCCTGCCGACTCTGCTTCGTCGCTTCACCGATCGGTCGCTGATGCTCCTTGGTGGCCTGATCCTGGCGGCTTCGATGTTCCTGTTTGTCGCAGTTGGATCGCTGACGACACTGATGGCCTGCTGGGCACTCGCTGGAATCGGAACTTCCGCGGTCCTGACTCCTTCAGGCCGTCTGATCCAGAGAAGCGGCGACTCGGCCGGTCGGCCAGCCCTCTTCGCCGCCCAGTTCTCGCTTTCACACTTCTGCTGGCTCTTTACGTACTTGATCGCCGGCTTCGCAGGAGAAGCTCTGGGGCTTTCCGAGGTTGCCCTGATTCTCGGCGCGATCGCCGCCGGCGCGAGTGTCCTGGCAGCGATGGTGTGGCGGCCCGAGCCGCCTGCGCGTCAGGCCTCGTCTACGGGGTCGCCCCAGCGGTTGTCCCGGTAATCGCGGTCGCGCTGGTCCTCGACGGCCTTGCCGTCCGGCCCGTATCCCGCTTCGCTCAGCATCCGCCGGATGTCGACCAGCTGCTGGCGGTTGATCTCCTTGCCGTGGGGAACTTCGAAGGTCTCGGTTTCCGGACCCACCTCCACCTTCAGGTGGCCGTTGTGCTTCCTGGTCACCGTGCCGACCGCGTTCAGCAGCGATTCGACCTTGCGCCACTCGATCGAGTGCTTCTGGTGATCAAAGATCTCGGCGAGGGTGCTGCTGTGGTGGTTGCTCAGACCGTGGTCGGCCATGGAGTTCCTTTCGAAGTTGACGGAAGGATGAATATCACCTGCCCACCTGCGAACAGGTGGCCATGGCCCGTCGGTTATCGATTAGACCGGGGGAGCGGAGCGCTGGATGATCGTCTTGAAATCGGTTCCGGCGGGAAGGGTGCCGAAGGCCTCGCCCCAGTCGCCGGCCAGACGGGAGGCGCAGAAGGCGTCGGCCACAGCAGGGTCACCGTGGCGGACGAGCATCGACCCCTGGAAGGCGAGTCCCATGCCTTCGACTACGCGGCGGGCCCTGATCTCGAGCGTCTCGGGTTCACCGGTGATCTCCTGCTGGAGCTTCTCGACAAACGAATCGAGACGTGAGTCAGCGCCGGCGGCCTCGCCGACCTCGCTGAAGAACGCCTCGTAGGAAGCGGGGCTCTTGACCATCGCTCGCAGTGCGTCGAGGCACTGGACGTTGCCGGAGCCTTCCCAGATCGACATCAGCGGGCTCTCCCTGAACAGGCGGGGCATTCCCGACTCTTCCGCGTAACCGTTGCCACCGAAGCATTCGAGCGATTCGACGGCATGCCACGGGGCGCGCTTGCAGATCCAGTACTTGAGGACCGGAGTGGCCAGGCGCTGAAGGAGAGCGGCACCTTCGTCACCGGCCGCGGCCTCGTCGTATGCCCGGGCCAGACGCATGACCGTTGCGGTTGCGGCCTCGGACTCAACACAGAGGTCGGCCAGCACGTTCTCCATCAGCGGCTGGTCGATCAGCTTCTTGCCGAAGGCGGAACGGTTCATCGCGTGGTGGGTTGCCTGCGCCACGCCGGTTCGCATTCCTGCGCTCGAGCCGATCGCGCAGTCAAGGCGGGTGTGGCTGACCATTTCGATGATGGTCCGGATGCCCCGGCCGTCCTCGCCGATCATGCGTGCCCACGCTCCCCGGAACTCGATTTCAGATGAGGCATTCGACTTGTTGCCCAGCTTCTCCTTCAGACGCTGGATGTGGAACCGGTTGCGCTCGCCGTTCGGGGTGAAACGCGGCAGAAGAAAGCAGGAAACGCCGGCATCGGTCTGGGCGAGAACGAGGAAGGCGTCGCACATCGGGGCGGAGCAGAACCACTTGTGACCGGTGATCTCGTATTCGCCGCCGGGGCCGCCACCGTTCAGCGGAACCGCGCGAGTGGTGTTTGCCCGGACGTCGGAGCCACCCTGCTTCTCGGTCATCGCCATCCCGGCCAGGCAGCCAGGCTTCTGGTCTGCCGGCTTCAGCTTGCCGTCGTACTCGAGGGAGGTGAAGCGGGGCTCCCATTCCTCGGCGACTTCAGGCTGATTTCGAAGTGAGGGGATCACCGAGAAGGTCATCGAGATCGGGCAGCCGACGCCGGCCTCTACCTGGGTCAGCTGGGTGAACAGGGCAGCCCGGGCCACATTGGCGCCGATTCCCGGCTCTCGCCACGGCAGGGCATGGAGGTCGTGCTCGATCCCGAGCGCCATCAACTCGTGCCATGCCGGGTGGAACTCGACCTCGTCGATCCGGTTGCCAAAACGGTCGAAAGCCTTCAGCCGGGGCGGAAACTCGTTCGCATCCCGGCCGGCCAGAAGCACCTCGGGCTGGCCACAGATTTCACCGAGGGCCTTGATCCGGTCCTCGGCCCAGCCTGCACCCTCCCTGTTGACGGCCTCCTGAAGCGGAAGGTCGATCTCGTAGAGGTTGACGTTCTCCAGCGGAGTCGACTGATTGAAGACCGTATGGGTCTCGTGCTGCGGAGCTTCGGCGGTTTCCAGCATGGAGTAATGGTCTCACAGCCCCGGCGCATTGAGGCACGGATAACTACCCATTGACGACTGCAAGGCGTTTCGCTCTATAGCATCGCTGCCTGCAAGAGCCTTACGCCAAAATCGAAGGGAAGTACCAGTCGTGTCGAAGATCAAAGTGACCAACCCGATCGTCGAGCTGGATGGCGACGAGATGACCCGCATCATCTGGTCGTTCATCAAGGAGCAGCTGATCCTTCCCTATCTCGACGTCGATCTGAAGTACTACGACCTCGGGATCGAAAGCCGCGACGACACCGATGACCAGATCACGGTCGACGCCGCCAACGCGATCAAGGAGCACGGGGTCGGGGTCAAGTGCGCGACCATCACTCCGGACGAGGCCCGGGTCGAGGAGTTCGACCTGAAAGAGATGTACCGCTCGCCGAACGGCACGATCAGGAACATCCTCGGCGGCGTGATCTTCCGCGAGCCGATCGTGATCTCGAACGTGCCGCGCCTCGTGCCCGGCTGGACCAAGCCGATCATCATCGGGCGTCACGCCTTCGGCGACCAGTACCGCGCCACCGACATGGTGGTCGAGGGCGAAGGCACCCTGACCATGACCTTCACCCCGAAGGACGAGGGCGAGCCGATCGAGATGCATGTCCATGACTTCCCCGGTGGTGGCGTCGCGATGGCGATGTACAACCACGACGATTCGATCCGTGACTTTGCCCGGGCTTCCTTCCGTTACGGCCTCGAGCGCGGCTACCCGGTCTACATGTCGACCAAGAACACGATCATGAAGCGCTACGACGGCCGGTTCATGATCCTCTTCCAGGAAGTCTTCGATGACGAGTTCAAGGACGAGTTCGACCAGGCCGGGCTCACCTACGAGCACCGCCTGATCGACGACATGGTCGCCTCGGCCCTGAAATGGGAGGGCGGCTACGTATGGGCCTGCAAGAACTACGACGGCGACGTCCAGTCCGACACCGTGGCCCAGGGCTTCGGCTCACTCGGCCTGATGACCTCGGTCCTGATGACCCCGGACGGAAAGACGGTCGAGGCGGAAGCCGCCCACGGCACCGTGACCCGCCATTACCGCGAGCACCAGAAGGGCAACGCGACCTCGACCAACCCGATCGCCTCGATCTTCGCCTGGACCCGGGGGATCGCCGCCCGGGGCCGCATGGATGAGACCCCCGAGGTCAGCCAGTTCGGCGAGACCCTCGAGAAGGTCTGCATCGAGACGGTCGAGTCCGGCAAGATGACAAAGGACCTCGCCCTGCTGGTCGGTCCCGACCAGGAGTGGCAGACCACCCAGGAATTCCTGGCCTCAATCGACGAGAACCTCCAGAAGGCGATGGCCTAGGGCCCGCCACCAGAAACCAAGGAGAAGAACGTGAGTTCAACCGCCAAGGTAACCGTGACCGGCGCTGCCGGCCAGATCGGTTACGCCCTGCTTTTCCGGATCGCCAGTGGACAGATGCTCGGTCCCGACACCAAGGTCCACCTGAGCCTGCTCGAGATCCCGGCCGCCGTGAAGGCCGCCGAAGGCACCGCCATGGAGCTCGACGACTGCGCCTTCCCGCTGCTCGAGAAGATCAGCATCTCGGACGACCCGAAGGAAGCGTTCGACGGCGTCAACGTCGGACTGCTGGTCGGCGCCCGTCCGCGTGGACCGGGAATGGAACGGGCCGATCTGCTCGAGGCAAACGGTGGCATCTTCAAGCCGCAGGGTGAGGCGATCAACGCCGGCGCCGCCGATGACGTGAAGATCCTCGTGGTCGGCAACCCGGCCAACACCAACGCCCTGATCGCTGCCTCGGCCGCTCCGGACGTGCCGAAGGAGCGCTTCACCGCGATGATGCGCCTCGACCACAACCGGGCGATCGCCCAGCTCGCCAACAAGCTCGGCCGCTCCGTTTCTGACGTCAAGCGGATGACCGTGTGGGGCAACCATTCGGCCACCCAGTACCCGGACATCGGCAACGCCCTGGTTGATGGCGCTCCGGCCCCCGCCCAGGTCGATGATGAAGTCTGGGTCCGCGAGGAGTTCATTCCGCGGGTAGCCAAGCGTGGCGCCGAAGTAATCGACGCCCGCGGAGCCTCAAGTGCCGCGTCCGCGGCCAACGCGGCGATCGACCACGTCCGCGACTGGGTGCTCGGCACCCCGAGCGAGGACTGGGTCTCGATGGGCATCCCTTCGGACGGCTCCTACGGCGTGCCGGAGGGAATCATCGCCGGCTTCCCGGTCACCTGCTCCGGCGGCGAGTACTCGATCGTCGAAGGCCTCGAGATCGATGAATTCTCACGCGAGAAGATCGACGCCAACGCCGCCGAGCTGATGGAAGAGCGGAACGCGGTAGCCGACCTCGGCCTGCTCTAGGCCCAAGCAGTTCGCCGTTTCATGAAAGCCCGGGCCACGACCCGGGCTTTCGTGGTTATGGTGGAAACATGCGGGGGAAGTTCCGGAAACCGACCTATGCAGAAATTGTCGCGACGCTGGCGCTCTTCATCGCCCTCGGCGGCATTTCGTACGCGGCGATCAAAATCCCGAACAACAGCGTCGGCACCAAACAACTGAAGAAGAGCGCGGTCAACTCGGCCAAGGTCCGGGACCGCTCGCTGCTCGCCAAGGATTTCAGGAAGGGCCAGATTCCCCGCGGGGCCACCGGCGCCCAGGGTGCTCCGGGCATGATCGGCCCGACCGGCGCCGCAGGGGCCACCGGCGCCAGCGGAATCCCCGGTGCGGTCGGTGCTACCGGCCCGACCGGTGCGGCCGGGGTCACTGGCGAGAACGGCGATCCGGGGCAACCCGGGGGTGCCGGACCAACCGGTCCGACCGGGGTGACCGGGCCCAGCACGACCGCGGTCAGTTCCGGGGTCGTGGTCAATCTCGGGCTCGGCCCCGACTACTTCCCGATCAGCGGGGCTTCCTCGCCTCAGGGAGCGCCCGACACCGTGGCCTCACTCTCGCCCGGGGTTCCCGTCACCGCTTCCAACCTCGACGTGAAACTGACCGCCGCCCCCTTCGCGGGATTTCCTCGCATCGTCAGCCTCCTGGATGATGGTATCGCGGTGCTCAGTTGCGTCATAGCCTCGGGTACCACTTGCCACGCGGATACTTCAGCGCTGATCGATCCCGGAAGCGAGCTGGTGATGGTCAGCTCGGTCCTGGCGTTCCCGAGCATCACCACCGCGCGCTTCGGCTTCACGCTCGGGCCATGATCCGATCGAAGGCTCTGGCAATTTCCGGGCTCTGCGGGTAGGGTCGGCACATGGGGAACCGGGGGAAGGGCCTGAAGGGATTCAAGTCGAAGCTTCGTCGGCCGAACTTCGCCGAAACGATCGCGGTCATTGCGTTGTTCGTTGCGCTGGGCGGCGCCTCGTATGCGGCGATCAAGATCCCGAAGAACAGCGTCGGCACCAAACAGCTGAAGAAGAACGCGGTGACCAGCGCCAAGGTCAAGAACCGTTCGCTGCTCGCGGCCGATTTCAAAGCCGGCCAGCTGCCGGCCGGAGCGACCGGTGCGACCGGACTGGTCGGCCCCAGGGGGGCGACCGGAGAACAGGGAATTCCGGGATTCCCCGGGACGCCGGGGACGCCCGGGATAAACGGCATCGACGGTTTGCCCGGTTCGCCAGGCCCCGCGGGAGCGACGGGAGCGACCGGAGCCACCGGTTCCACCGGTGCGACCGGTACTGGCGGATTCTCGGCGATGACCGGACGTACCTCGCTTGGCAGCTCGACTCAGTTCTTCGCGGTTTCGGGGTCCAGTGTCGCCGGCGCCACCGCAACCGGCCTGGGGATGATTACGCCGGCAGTTCCGGTCACGCTCAAGAACCTGATGGTTGTCACCGACACCGCGCCCGGCACCGGAATCACCCGGACTTTCGTGATTCAGGAAGACGGAATCAACGTGATCAGTTGCACCCTGGGCGGCATTGCCACTGCCTGCTTCAACACTTCCGGTGGCGGCGTCATCAACGCGGGAAGCACCCTGACGATGTTTGACACGGTGACCGGCGGCTCGGCGGCTCCTTCCGAAGCCCGCTGGGGATTCACGATCGGTTCCTGAGGCGCCGGCCGTGTAGCGTCTGGCCTGTGAGCGAACGGGGGAAAGTCGTGATTCTGCGCGAGCTGCTGCCGGCCGGGCGCCAGTTGCTCGAGGAGAAATTTCAGGTGACTTCGCTGGGTCTCGACGCCGACCGGTCACAGATGAAAGCCGCGGCTGCCGGAGCCGATGGCCTTGTCACCGACCTGACCTTCGCGGTCGATGACGAGCTGCTGGGTGCCGCCGGCCCGCAACTCAAAGTGGTGGCGAATTTCGGGGTGGGCTACGACAACGTCGACCTTGCCGCCTGTGCCGCGCGCGGAGTCACGGTGACCAACACGCCCGGTGCCCTGACCAACGCCACGGCGGAGCTTGCACTCGCGCTGGCGATGGCTGCGGCCCGCGACCTGCCGGCAGCCGAGAAGGACCTGCGGGAAGGGGCCTGGCAGGGGTGGGACCCGAGGCGATGGCGCGGCTTCGAACTCAGCGGGGCGAGCATCGGAGTGGTCGGTGCCGGCCGGATCGGTGGCCGCTTCATGGAACTCGTTGCCGGTTTCGGCGGGGAGCGGCTCTACACCTCGCGCCAGCCCAAGCCCGACCTTGAAAACCGGCTGGGAGCCGAAAGAGTTGAACTCGACGAGCTGCTCGCCCGCTCGGACCTGATCAGCCTTCACCTGCCGGGCAGCCGGGAATCCCGCCACCTGATCGACGAACGCGCGCTGAGGTTGATGAAACGGACCGCGGTGCTGGTCAACACCGGTCGCGGCACCCTGGTTGATTCCGCGGCCCTGATCAGGGCGCTGAAGGAAGACCGGATCGGCGCGGCGGGGCTCGATGTGTACGAGGGCGAGCCTGATTTCGATCCCGGGTTCCTGACCGCGCCCCGGGTTGCGCTGGCTCCCCACATCGGCTCGGCAACCTACCGCTCGCGGGACGAAATGTCCCGACTGGTTGCCGCCAACGTGATCGCCGTCCTCGAGGGCCGGGAACCGCCAAACCCGGTACCGGGCGTTTGATCATTTCGGCCTGCTGAAGACCAGCGACCGTTCGCCCGGGAAGGCCGGTCAGGATCCGCGATCGGCCTTGCGCGAACGCGGAACGGTGCGGAAGACGTGGTCCCAGAACGGGGTCGAGACGCCGTACCCGTAGTGATGGTCCTGGAAGTGATGGCGCATGTGATGTTCACGCACCTTCTTGCCGATCGATGACTTCGGTACGAAGTGATGAAGGTAGTAGTGCGTGTAGTCGTAGCCGAGGTAGCCGGTCAGGAAACCGGCGAAAAGGACGAAACCGTACGGGGAGCCGAAGATCAGCATGAACGCCGCGTAAAAGATCAGGGCCAGCGGGATGCTGGCGGCCGGGGGCATGACCAGCCGCATCTTGTCGTTCGGATGGTCGTGGTGAACCCCGTGAATGATGAAGTTGATCTTGTCGCCGCCCCTGAACTTCGGCGTCCAGTGGAAAAGCAGGCGGTGGAGCCAGTACTCGGAAAGGGTCCAGATCAGGATTCCGCCGACGAAAAGGCCGACCGTGGCGAGGGCCGAGAGGCCGCGATCGACGCCGAGCCAGACCAGCAGCGCGATGATCGGCCCGTAAATCAGCAGGGGCACGACCGGGTGGACCCGGGAGAAGAAATTGAGCAGCCGGTTCTCGAAGAGGTCAGGGGAAGCGGCGAGCCTCTCGGTGCGTTCGGACGATCCCATTGCCTGTGGAATGGTAGCGTGATTGGTCACCCTAACTCTCAGGAGAAACCCGCAGTGATGAGCGAAACCGCCACCGCAACACAGGACTTCAAGGTCGCCGATCTTTCCCTCGCCGATTACGGACGCAAGGAAATCCGCCTCGCCGAGCATGAAATGCCCGGTCTGATGGCGACCCGCCGCGAGTTTGCCGACTCGAAGCCGCTGGCGGGAGCCCGGATCACCGGCTCGCTCCACATGACCATCCAGACCGCCGTCCTGATCGAAACCCTGGTCGAACTCGGCGCCGATGTGCGCTGGGCTTCCTGCAACATCTTCTCGACCCAGGATCACGCTGCCGCCGCGATCGCGGTCGGCCCGAACGGCACCCCCGAGGACCCGCAAGGCGTCCCGGTCTACGCCTGGAAGGGCGAGACCCTGGAGGAGTACTGGTGGTGCACCGAGCAGGCCCTGACCTGGCCCGGGACGGGCGCCGACGGTTCGGTTGGTCCGAACATGATTCTCGATGACGGCGGTGACGCGACCCTGCTGATCCACAAGGGAGTCGAGTTCGAGAAGGCCGGAGCCGTGCCGGATCCGGCCGGAGCCGACTCCGAGGAATTCCGCATCGTCCTGCAGACCCTGACCGACTCGCTTGCCGCGGACAGCAGCAAGTGGACCGAAATCGCAAAGGGCATCAAGGGCGTGACCGAAGAGACCACCACCGGGGTCCACCGGCTCTACGAGATGCTGGAAAACGGCGAGCTCCTCTTCCCGGCGATCAACGTCAACGACTCGGTCACCAAGTCCAAGTTCGACAACCTCTACGGCTGCCGCCACTCGCTGATTGACGGAATCAACCGGGCCACCGACGTGATGATCGCCGGCAAGGCCGCGGTCGTCTGCGGTTTCGGCGACGTCGGCAAGGGCTGCGCCGAATCACTGCGCGGTCAGGGTGCCCGGGTGATCATCACCGAGATCGACCCGATCTGCGCCCTTCAGGCTTCGATGCAGGGTTACGAGATCCGCCGCCTCGATGACGTCGTTGACTCGGCCGACATCTTCATCACGACCACCGGCAACAAGGACATCATCACCGCCGACCACATGGCGAAGATGAAGCACCAGGCGATCGTCGGCAACATCGGCCACTTCGACAACGAGATCGACATGGTCGGCCTCGAAGCGACCCCCGGCATCGAGAAGATCGAGATCAAGCCGCAGGTCCACGAATACCGTTTCGCCGACGGCCACTCGATCATCGTTCTTTCCGAAGGCCGGCTGCTCAATCTCGGCAACGCCACCGGCCACCCGAGCTTCGTGATGTCGAACTCCTTCACCAACCAGGTGATCGCCCAGATCGAGCTCTACGCCAAGGCGGACGATTACGAACTGGGCGTCTTCGTCCTGCCCAAGCACCTCGACGAGAAGGTTGCCCGTCTCCACCTCCAGGCGGTCGGCGCAGACCTCACCGAACTGACCGAGGAACAGGCCGCCTACATCGGCGTCAAGGTCGAAGGCCCCTACAAGCCGGATCACTACCGGTACTAGCCCAGCAGGCCCCAGCAGGACCCGGCGGTCCTGGGGCGGCCGCTGGCATCCACCCGCTGAAGTGCGGGAGATATTCCCATTCCGCGAGATCCCGGTTTCTGCCGGATAGCTCCCCCAACTCCGATCTCGCCCGTCTCCCGACCCAGATCCGCGGTAGGTGCCGCACGTTTAGGCCCATCAAGGGCCCAAACGCGCGGCACCTCCCGAAACACTTTGTGCCGGTAGGCGGCACAAAGTGGGCTTTCGGGACCACAAGCCTCCCGCTGATGCCCGCCCGAACCCGAGGTGCAACTGCAGATGCGCAATCAGCTAACGCAGTTGGCCCGGTGCTTCTTTGGCGGGAACGGGAGGTCGGCGATGGCGGCTGTTTCGAGGTAGCGGTTCTCCATCTTCTTGCCGCTGGCCGCCAGCAGGGCAGCGCCGGTCTTGCGCAGCTCGGCCCGGGAGCCGTCCTTGCGGACCCAGGGCGCCAGGGTGATGAACTGGCGCTTGGGGCCGGCATACCCCGCGTATGAGGGGTCGTCCTCGGCCAGCAGCTTGCGGTTGCCGACGTAGTTGCATTTCTTCTTTCCGAGCAGGCCGCGCTGGGTGATCGCGGTCTGGCCGTCGAAGGGCAGGTCGCCGAGGTTGCCGACCATGTGCGGGGTCACGTTGTAGGTGAACTTGACTCCCGGGTCGACGACCGAGCGCCAGGTCGAGCCCATCCAGTCGAGCGGCTGCCAGTAGGTGCCTTCGGGGGAAGCCCATTCACCGGGGTTGGCTTCATCCTGCATGACCAGATTGGTCCCGAGGTGGCTGAGGCAACGCATGTAGGTGACGGTGACGTCAGCGCAGGGCGCGTCGGTGGAGACCGGGCTGCCGAGGTCGTATCCGAACCGGAAGGCGGGGAGACTGGTCGCGAAGCCGACCCTGGCCTTGGTCCCGGGGATCCGGTACGGCTTCAGGTTGGCGATCGCGTCGGCACCGGTCGCGGGCCCGGCGGTCACCCCCAGCCCCTGTTCGATCGGGGTGAGCGGCACCTTCAGGTTGCTGGCGACCACGTTGCGGAGCGGCCGCGGGCCCTCCTGGGTGACCAGCTTCGGCCCCCACATGAAGGCCTCGTTATAAACCTCCGGGCCGGTCGCCACGTAAACGCTCTTCGGTTTCGGCAGGTCCGGGTCCCGGAACAGGTTGATCTCGGCCGGATCCTGCGATTCACGGAACCTCGGCTGGGTGTTGGAACCGACTATGTAGATCCCGTAGCGCCGGGCCATGTCGGAGAAAACCTGCATCCAGCCGCGGGCGTCGGTGTCGGCGGCGGCGACGAAACCGCGAGTGAACGGATTCGGGATCGAGTAGCGCGAGGTGTATTCGCCGTCCGGTCCCGCGTAGGCGGCGGTGACCTGCATCAGCGAATAGATCGCCCGGCAGGGCGGCGCCTCACCGGTGCAGGAAGTGACCGAAGAGGGTTTGGCGAAAGCGGCGCGGGCCGCTGCTCCCCGTGAACCGGTGCCAAGGGTCATCAGACCGACGTCCTCGTTGAAGGCGACCAGATTCGGCCGGCCCTTCGCCTTGTACGGCACGACCCACTTCCTGATCATGCATTCGATCTTCTTGCGGAAACTCGCGTAGGTCTTGATGTGCCGGGCTTCCTGCTTGAACTGCATCGCGAACACGCGGGGGCCGCCCCTGGCGTCCTTGCGGCCCAGCATCGCCAGGGCAGGCCGGCGGGTGTCGCGGGCGAAGGTCGCGTTGCATGACTTGAGGTTCGGAGCCTTCGGGATCGCGGCCAGCGGCGGTGCGACCTTCCTGACCTGGGCCCGGGCCATCAGGGGATCGTTGGTGATCAACGCGTCGACTCCGAGCCTGGTCGCTTCCCTGACCCCGGCCGCGTCATCAACCGTCCAGGGAACGACCTGAAGGCCGGCGTGGTGGGCGTCGGAAACGAAGGCCTGGTCAATCGGCCACTCCGGTGAAACCCAGTCGATCCCGTTGTCCCTGGCGGCGCTGATCGCGATCGGGTTGACCAGATTGATCGTCAGATATGAAGTCTGGGGATCGGGGTCGATCGACTTGAACGTGGTCAGGTTGTCGATCAGGAAGGACTGGATGATCAGCTGCGAGGAAGGGACCCCGGAGTTCTTCACCGTGTTGGCGACGATCTCCGCGAACTCGAAGGTGGGGTCCCAGTCGTTGTCGGTGGGGAGGTTCTTGATCTCGATGTTGGCCTTGGCTCCCGTTCTCTTCAAAACCTGGAGAAATGCCGCCAGGGTGGGGATGCGGGGAGTCGGTCCCGGGTAGCCGGCTCGCAGGTTCGTTGCGGCGTCGCCGATCCCCTTCACATCGAGCGCGCATTCGGACTCGATTTCGTCAAGGGTCTTGGCCGAAACGGGGCCGGTACAGGTCGTGGTGCGGTCGAGGGTGTCGTCGTGGATGATCACCGGCACCTTGTCCGAGGTCAGTTTCACGTCGGCTTCGAGGACGAATCCCCGTTCAATCGACGCGGCGAAGCCACTGCTCGAGTTCTCGGCCTGGGCCGCCTTGCCGTTTTCAAGCGGGCCGCCGCGGTGAGCGTGGATCCACGGTGAAGCCGATGCCTCGGCCGCGCTGAAAGCCATCGCGACAAGCGCCATGACGAGAATCGAGAACCTGAACCTCACTTGAACCCCCTCTGTCTCCAGTCGCCCCGCGGGCGCCTCTCCGTCCGTGAGGATAACCGCGGCGGCGTCCGGGCGGGCGGATCGCCCGGTGCATCATTCTGTCCGGACCCTGGTTCGCCCCCTCGGGCCGGGTCGGCCCGCCGCAAAATGCGGGGCTTGTTGCAGACCTGTGAAACAAGAAAGCTGCGATTTGCGGAATCGCTGCCGACGCGATCCGGCGGGGCTTGCTTGGATGGCCCGCGGTGTCCCGCTCAAGCAAAAAGGTCCCCTCCTGCGAAGACTGCTACTTCCGCCAGAAGATGCTCTGCGCACTGGATCTCGAAGGGCCCTGCGGCACCTTCCGCGAGAGCCGGCCGGAAGGGCTGGTTCCGCCGCGCCAGCCGATGCTGCTGCTGCGCCCGCCCCGTTGGGCAGACCGGCAAATCGGCGCCAGCTAACCAGGCGGACGGCGACGAACATTCACGGATGGTTCACCGGGCTCCGCTTTCGGTTGTCCGGAGTAGCATCCGCTTGATGAACGGAATCGGGTTCCTGTCATGAAGCTGACCGTGCTGGGCAAGTCGCCGGCGTGGCAGGACGCGGACGGGGCATGCAGCGGCTACCTGGTCACCGAGGGCGATACGACGCTGCTTCTCGACTGTGGCAACGGGGTCTTCGGCAAGCTGAGGAAGTTCGTCGATTACGTGGATGTCGATGCGATCGTCATTTCGCACCATCACGTGGACCACATCATCGATCTGATCCCCTACGGCTTCGCCTTGAAGTTCGCTCCCCGGCAGCAACCGGTCCCGGTTGACCGGTGGCCCGGGACCGGGAACCCGGCCCGGCCGAAACTGTTCGTTCCCCCCGGGGCGACCGGTTTCTTCAACCGGGTTTCGGACAGCTGGGGTACCGGCAACCTGCTCGAGGACGCGTTCGACACGGCCGAATACGACCCCGAAGGCAGGCTCGAGATCGGCCCGATATCGATCAGCTTCACCGAAGTCCCTCACTACATAACCACCTACGCGATGGACCTGACCGGCCCGGATGGTTCCCGCATCACCTACGGCGCCGACTGCTGCCCCAACCCGGCCCTGGTCGAGCTGGCATCCGGCACCGACCTGCTGATCGCCGAGTCCACGCTGCCCCGTCCCGAGCGGACCGGAGTCCGCGGGCATCTGACCCCGGCCGAAGCGGGTGAACATGCGAAGCTCGCCGGGGCCGGGGAACTCATCCTCACCCACATCTCGGACGAGCTCGATCCCGGCTGGGCCGTCGAACAGGCGAGTTCCGTCTACGAAGGGCCTGTTCAGGTTGCCTACGAGGGTCTTCAAGTCGAAGTTTGAGCCGGAAGTGCTGCGTTACTAAGCTTCGAGGTCATGTCAACGCGCGACCCATTTGCCAACTTTGCCCGGATGCGCCGGGAGATGGACGAACTACTCGGCGGGACCTGGGGCCGGGCCACCTACATAAGCCGGCGGTCAAGCGGCTTTTCCCCCAACGTCGACGTGTATTACAGCGGCGATCCCCAGCGGGCGGTGGTCAAGTGCGACCTGGCCGGGATTGATCTGGGCTCGGTCGGGATCGAGGTCAGCGGACGCGAACTGACGATCGTCGGCGAGCGGCCGGTCCAGGAAACCGAAGGCCGGGTGTATCAACAGGTCGAGATACCGACCGGGCCCTTCCGCTACGTGGTCGAACTCCAGGTCGACGTCGATTCGGAGCGGGCCACCGCCACCTATGACGACGGGGTGTTGCGGGTTGAACTGCCACTCAAGGAAGAGGCCGAGGTGACCCGGCGGGTTCCGGTCGACCGTTCCCGCAAGGGGCGCGTGATCGATGGCTGAACCGGGCGAAAGCGTGGTGCCGGTGCTCGAAGTCGTCAGCGGCAGCGACGAGGAAGTGGAAGAGGCGCTTCGCGGCGAGCAGGAACTGCCCGAGGCGATGCCGGTCCTGCCCCTGCGGGACACGGTTGCCTATCCGGACACCCTCGCGCCGCTCGGAGTCGGGCAGGAAAGGTCGATCAAGCTGGTCGACGATGTCCTGGCCGGCAACCGGATGCTGGTGATGGTCGCATCCCGCGATCCCGAAGAGGACACGCCCAGTCCCGACCAGCTTCACGGGGTCGGGGTGGTCGGAGTCGTTACCCGGATGCTCAAGGTTCCGGACGGGACGATCCGGGTCCTGGTCCAGGGCAGCCAGCGGGTCCGGCTGGGTGACTTCGTGACCGAGAAGCCGTATCTCGTCGCCCGGATCACCGAAATGCCCGATGTCATCGAGGAGACCCCCGAACTCGAGGCATTGACCCGCAACGTCCAGAAGACCTTCTCCGACATCATCGAGCAGATCCCCTACCTGCCCGAGGAGCTCCAGCTCGCGGTGACCAACGTCGATGACCCGTCGGCGCTTTCCCACCTGATCGCCGGTGCTCTGAGGATCACGACCGATGAGAAGCAGCTTCTGCTGGAGGAAGTCGACGTCGCCAAACGGCTGCGGATGCTGTCGGAGATCCTCGCCCGGGAGCTGGAGGTCATCCAGCTCGGTTCACAGATTCAGTCCGAAGTCCAGTCCTCGATTGACAAGGGTCAGCGCGAGTACTTCCTGCGCGAGCAACTCAAGGCGATCCAGACCGAACTCGGCGAAGAGGACGAGCAGACCGCCGAGATCAACGAACTGCGTGAGCGGATCGAGGCGGCGAAACTGCCGGAGCATGCCCATCAGGCCGCCGAACGCGAGCTTTCCCGGCTGGAGAAACTGCCGCCGGCCGCGGCCGAGCACGGCGTGATCCGGACCTACCTCGAGTGGCTGGTCGACCTGCCGTGGTCGAAGCAATCGAAGGACAACCTCGACATCGAGCATGCCCGCGGGGTGCTTGACGCCGACCACTACGACATGGAGAAGATCAAGGACCGCATCCTCGAGTACCTCGCGGTCCGCAAGCTGAATCCGGACTCGCCGGGGCCGATCCTCTGCTTCGTCGGCCCGCCCGGGGTTGGCAAGACCAGCCTCGGCCAGTCGATCGCCCGGGCGCTGGGCCGTGAATTCGAGCGCATCTCGGTTGGCGGAGTTCGCGATGAAGCGGAAATCCGCGGCCACCGCCGCACCTACATCGGGGCGATGCCCGGCACAATCGTGCGGGCCCTCCGCGACGCCGGAACCAGGAACCCCGTCTTCATGATCGACGAGATCGACAAGATGGGCTCCGACGTTCGCGGCGACCCCTCCTCGGCCATGCTCGAGGTTCTCGACCCGGCCCAGAACGACGCTTTCCGCGATCACTACCTGGACATGCCCTTCGATCTTTCGGAGGTCATGTTCATCGCCACTGCGAACATCCTCGACACGATCCCGGGGCCGCTCCGGGACCGCATGGAAGTGATCCAGCTGGCCGGTTACACCGCCGACGAGAAGCGGCACATCGCCCGTCGTTACCTCGTGCCGCGACAGATCCGGGCCAACGGACTGAAGCCCTCGCAGATCTCCTTCACCGATCCCGCGCTGACCGCGATCATCGAGGAATACACCCGGGAGGCCGGGGTGCGGAATCTCGAACGGGAGATCGGCACCGTCTGCCGGAAGGTTGCCCGCACGGTCGCCGAGAAGGGCGGCAAGGCGAAGAAGGTCAAGGTCTCGGGAAAGAAGGTGCGCGAGCTGCTCGGCCGGCGCCGGGTGTTTTCCGAGACACGACGCCGAACCACGGTTCCCGGGGTTTCGACCGGTCTCGCCTGGACCCCGACCGGGGGTGACGTGCTCTTCATCGAAGCAACGGCGATGCCGGGCAACGGCAAGCTGGTAATAACCGGACAGCTCGGAGAGGTGATGAGGGAATCGGCGCAGGCGGCACTTTCCTACGTGCGGGCCAATGCACGGGACCTGGCGCCGGGCCTCGACGAGAAATGGTTTGCCGAACATGACCTCCACATCCACGTGCCGGCCGGCGCCGTGCCCAAGGATGGCCCTTCGGCCGGGGTGGCGATCACGGTAGCGCTGGTTTCCCTGATCACCGGGCGGCCGGTTCGCAATGACGTCGCGATGACCGGCGAAGTGACCCTGACCGGTCAGGTGCTGCCGATCGGGGGCGTCAAGGAGAAATCGCTGG
Organism: Solirubrobacterales bacterium; assembly: GCA_019694145.1. GTDB lineage: Bacteria > Actinomycetota > Thermoleophilia > Solirubrobacterales > 70-9 > 67-14. The sequence goes on from JAIBCJ010000010.1 coordinate 36,597, forward strand.
CCGCCCAGCGGGCAGGAATCAAGATCGTGATCCTGCCCGGACGAAACGAAGGCGACGTCGAGGAGATTCCCGAGTACGAGCGGGCCGAGGTCGAGTTCTTCTATGCGGACAAGGTCGGGGACGCCCTGGCGGTCGCGCTCGAGGGCAATCTCAAGGGCAAACAATGAGCCGGTTCGTTTTTCTTTGCAGCGGGGTACCGCTATTCTCGACAGACAACCATTCGATCAAGCGAGGAACACATGGGAACAGAGAACATCTCGGGTAAGGCCTCCAGGGCGTACTCGTCGGCGCGCGAGAACCAGCATGTCCGTCGCCTGATCGAGGACGAAGAGCTTCGTGCGAGCCTGATCGCTGCCGCCGTGGCCGGTCGCAAGGCCTTTCAGCGGGTCCAGTCAAACCGGAGTTCCGCGGTCGAATCGGTGACCCAGGACAAGAAGGTGAAGAAGGAACTTTCGAGCGCGGCGGAATCGCTTCGTGATGCCGCCGACCGCCTCAAGGCGCCGCCGAAGAAGAAGCGCCACCCGATCCGCAACCTGCTCCTGGTCGGTGTCGTGACCGGCGGCCTGGTTCTGGTCTTCAGTGAGTCGGCCCGCAAGAGCCTGCTCGATGCGATCTTCGGCGCCGAGGAAGAGTTCGTCTACACCTCGACGACCTCCACCGAGACCGCCCAGACCAACGGAACCCCGGTCGGAACCGAGTAGACCCGGTTCCGCAACCAGTTTCAAAGGGCCCCGGGAAACCGGGGCCCTTTCTCTTTGCATCCTCGCCGGCGCGGAGTCTCTTCTCCGAAGAGGACGAAACTCGACCCGCTTTCGCGGGCAATCGCGGAAACCGCGAGGTTCCATT
>JAIBCJ010000174.1 GCA_019694145.1 Solirubrobacterales bacterium
TCTCCCTGGCCTTGGCCGGACGGAGCGGCTTGCCCTGGATCAGCACCTGCATCAGGGCATCGGCCAGACCGAGCATCCGTACCGTGCGGACCACTCCGCCGCCGCCGGGCAGCAGGCCGAGCTGGACCTCCGGGGTACCGAGCTGGATCTTCGGGTCGTCGACCACGATCCGGTGATGGGTGGCGAGCGTTATCTCGAGCCCGCCGCCGAGCGCCGAACCGGCCACCGCGGCCACGACCGGGACGCCGAGCGTCTCGAGGCGGCGCAGCTGCGATTTGACCTCGCGGATGCCTGCCGCGAACTCGACCGACTGCTCTTTGGTCACGGCGAGCAGGTCGTTCAGGTCACCGCCGGCGAAGAAGGTCTTTTTGCCCGAGGTGATGATCACGCCGGTGACGCTTTCCTTCTCGGCATCGAGGCGGTCGACGATCTGACCCATCGACTCGATGTAGTCGCGATTCATCGTGTTCGCGCCCTGGCTGGGATCGTCGATGGTCAGGATGACGATTCCGTCGTCGCCCTTTTCCCACTGGATGGTCTTGGTTTCACTCATGTTCAGGTTCTCCTGGTCTTTCCCTGGATCAGACGCGCTCGACGATGGTCGCGATTCCCATGCCGCCGCCGACGCAGAGGGTGCAGAGCCCGTAACGGCCGCCGGTGCGCTCGAGCTCGTCGACGATCGTGCCGAGGATCATCGCCCCGGTCGCGCCGAGCGGGTGGCCCATGGCGATCGCGCCGCCGTTGACGTTGACCTTCTCCATGTCAACGTCGAGGTCGCGGACCAGTCGCAGCGCCACCGCGGCGAAGGCCTCGTTGATCTCGATCAGGTCGAGGTCGTCGGCGGTCAGGCCCGCCTTCTCGAGCGCCTTCTTGCTGGCCGGGCCGGGCGCGGTGAGCATGATGGTCGGGTCGGCTCCGGAAACCGCGGTGGCGACGATGCGGGCCCGCGGGGTCATGCCGTTTCGCTCGCCGGCCTTCTCGCTGCCAATCGCGACGAGCGAGGCGCCGTCGACGATTCCGGAAGAGTTGCCGGCGTGGTGGACGTGGTCGATCTGCTCGACCCAGTGGTATTTCTGAAGCGCGACGGCGTCGAATCCGCCCATCTCGCCCATCCCGGCGAAAGAGGGATTCAGCTTGGCCAGCGACTCGGTCGTGGTGCCCTCGCGGATGAACTCGTCATGGTCGAGCACGACCATGTCGTTGAAGTCCTTGACCGGAATCACGGAGTTGGCGAAACGGCCTTCCTTCTGGGCTGTCGCGGCCCGTTCCTGTGAGCGGACGGCGAACTCGTCGACGTCATCCCGGGTGAAACCTTCGATCGTCGCGATCAGGTCGGCCCCGATCCCCTGCGGGACGAAACTGGTGTCGTAATTGGTCTCGGGGTCCATCGCCCAGGCACCGCCATCGGAGCCCATCGGTACGCGCGACATCGATTCGACGCCACCGGCGAGGACCAGGTCCTCCCAGCCCGAGGCGACCTTCTGGGCGGCGATGTTCACCGCTTCGAGGCCGGAGGCGCAGAAGCGGTTGAGCTGGACTCCGGCAACCGTGTCCGGCAGGCCGGCCTTGATCGCCGCGGTCTTGGCGATGTCGGCGCCCTGGTCACCGACCGGTGAAACGCAGCCGAGCACGACGTCGTCGATGGTGTTGGGATCGAGCTTTTCGTTGCGGATCAGGGTCTCGTGCATCAGTCCGACCACGAGGTCGACCGGCTTGGTCGAGTAAAGCGAGCCGCTGCTCTTGCCTTTGCCGCGCGGTGTGCGGATGGCGTCGAAGATCAGTGCGTCGGTGCTCATCGGGAGGCTCCGTTTCGGAAGAGAAGTGATTTTTCTGTGCTGGCTGACACAGGAATGGCCCCAAAATTATGTCAAATAGCCAGATTCGCCTCCATGCTGCGGAGCACTTCCCGATAGATCGGACCAACATCCGCATCCGGCACGAGGATCACCAGGTGGCCGATCCCGCCCAGGGTTGAAAGCACCAGCCTCGCCCCGACTTCCGGGTCGAGCTGGCTCGAGATCTCTCCCGCCTCCTGGCCTTCCTTGATGTAGCCGTGGAGCTGCAGGTAGAGCTCGGCGTGCATCTTCCGCACCCGCTCGGCCAGCTCCTCGTTGGCGCTCACCTCGGCGATCAGGGCGTAGTAGAGACGGTTCTCGGCCGGGCTCTCCTCGATGAAACGGCGATGCGCCTCGATCACCCTGACGATCGCCTGGCGACCGCCCGGCTTTCCGGCTTCGCTGGACTCAACCTCCCGGGCCCAGGAAAGATAGGAGCGCTCGACCACCGCCTCGAGCAGGGCGTCCTTGGTCCCGAAATGCCAGACGATCGAGCCCCGGCTGATCCCGGCCTCTTCTCCGATCGCCTGAAGCGAGGCCTTGTGAAAGCCCTGCCGCGCGAACACGATCGCGGCCGCGTCGAGAAGCTTCTGCCGGGATACCTCGGACTGCTCCCGCTGGCGCCCGGTTCCGGATTGACCTGTGGCTGGCACGCGGCAAGTATCGCGACTCCTCCGGCTGCGGGCGGCCCTGCCGCCACCCGCGGCCGGCTATTTAGTGACCCGGGCGGAAGCCTTGAGGCTGACCGGTTTCTGCCCCGTCCGCTTGACCTTCAGCCGGAAGGTCAGCTTGCTGCCCTTGCGCGCACGCCCGGGAGCGGCGATCGCCGCCGGCGGAATGTTCACCGTCACGACACCGGCTCCCTTGCCGGGCAGCCCGCGCAGTTTGAGGGTCCTGCCCTTTGCCACGAGCTTCCCGCCCCGGACACGCTTGCCGTCGGCCTTGGCTACGAGGTGCTTTGCCGCGGCCTTGTTCAGCTTGAGCGCCGCCGGCAGCTTGACCTGGACGACGCGCATGCGGGCCCCGCCGGACCTGACCCGGATCGACGCCCGCGGCCGGTGGTTCTTCGCTCCGCTTACCTTGACCTTCGCCTTGGGCTTTTTGACCTGATTGCCGCCGTTGCCGTTGCCATTGCCGTTGCCGTTGCCTCCACCATTTCCGCTCGGGCAGGTGCCGGTCTCGGTCGTCGGCAGGGTTCGGCTCACGGTCTGGCCGGCCTGGGAAGTGAAGTCGGCATTGAAGGTCGAAGATTCGGCGCAGACATCCCCGATCACCCTGATCAGGCCGGTCGGCCCGCCGGGGAAGACCAGCTCGAAACGCGAGAGGGGCAGGTCCGGCAGACCCTCGAAGATCGTCTCCACGCGGCCGTTCCTGAAGCCGGAAGAGCCGAGGATCTTCAGCGGGAGCGTGCCCTTCAGGTCAACGCCGAGCTGGGGCAGTCCGTCGGCGCCTACCGCGTAGACGGGGCCGGACAGATCAGAATCGAGCAGCGGGCTGACCGCCGTCGCTTCACCGACCTTGGTGGATTCGGGGCAGTTTCCGGCCTGGAAGTCAGCGAGCGGGCAGGTCTGGTCGAAGCGGCCACCATCGACTCCAAGCCCGGCCGGCAGCACCACGTCGGCACGCTGGTTGTTCGCCTCGGATTCAGTCTGGGTGATCACCGAAGTCACCGTCGGCCGCGAGCCCTGGGCCAGCGGTTTGCCGTTTCCGTCGATGTGCAGGCTGGCCTGCGGGTCATAGGACTGGGCCGCGCAGTTGGTCGATTCGAAGGTGGTCGAGCCGGTCACCGCCGGATCACCGTCGGCCATCGCCCATGAGCGGGCCGAGAATCCTGCCGTCTTGGTGCCGCATGAAGTCGGATTGCGCATGAAGGCGCCGTCCAGATCGAGATCGACCGAGTTGATCGCGATCCCGACCGGGAGCAGGTTGAGCACCGCAGCGTTCTGCGGCAGGTCGGTGAGGATGGTGTCGAGCCCGAAGTCGGAGCGCAGCTTGACCTGGACCTGCATGACGATCGGCGGCAGGAGCAAATGGGTCGGGTCCGGCGGGCGGAGGACGATTCCCAGCCGGGCGGGCTCACCGACCTCGGGAGCAACGTTGTAGACGCTGCCGTTGACGGTCAGCGGCACCAGCGACATGGCGGT
>JAIBCJ010000175.1 GCA_019694145.1 Solirubrobacterales bacterium
GCCCCGGCGGCGGCCGGCGGCGCGGCGGGAAGCTCCGCGGGCTGCGCCGCCGCGGCGGATCATGGTCGGCTGCTCGCCCTTAGGCAGCGGCCGGGCCGGATCCTCGACCTGGAAGACGATCACGGTGATGTTGTCCCGGCCACCGGCCCGGTTGGCCTCGTCGACCAGGGTGCGTGCGGCCGCGTCGAGGCTGGTCGCCCCCATCAGGATGTCGCGGATCTTCTCGTCCCCGATCATCGTGGTCAGTCCGTCGGAGCAGAGCAGGAAGATGTCGCCCGGCTCGGAGGGCACCGCGGTGAGGTCGGCCTGGACCTCCGGCTCCGGGCCAAGCGCCCGGGTGATGATCGAACGCTGGGGATGGTCCTCGGCCTGCTCCTCGGTGATCTGGCCGCGGCGTCGCATCTCCTCGACCAGGGAGTGGTCCTTGGTCAGGCGCTGGATGATTCCGTCGCGGAGGCGGTAGGCGCGGGAGTCGCCGACGTGGCCGATGATTACCTGCTCGGAATCGGAGTCGACCGCGGCCACCGTGATCGTCGTGCCCATCCCCGAAAGCGACGGGTCGGCGTGAGCCTGCTCGTAGATGTTCCGGTTCGCGACTCCGATCGTCTGTTCGATCGCCGCTTCGGGACTGCCCTCCGGCAGGCCGGCCTGGAAGGCCTGGATCGCGGTCAGCGAGGCAACCTCGCCGGCCTGGGCACCGCCCATGCCGTCGGCGACCACGAAAAGCGGGGCGCGGGCCATGTAGGAATCCTCATTGGCCTGGCGCTGGCGGCCGACGTCGGTCCGCTCGGAATGTCCCGAGACTCTCAGCATTTGGATGTTTCCGAGCTACTCATGAGCGGTCAAGTTCAAACCTGAAAGCGGTGTCGCCGATCTCGATCATGCTCCCGTCCCGGACCTCGGCGTCGGATGTCACCGCGCCGCCGTCCAGCAGAGTGCCGTTGGTCGAGTTCATGTCTTCAAGGAAGTATCGGTCACCGCGAGGGTAGAGCCTCGCGTGAAGGCCGGACGCGTAACGATCGGTGAAGGCGATGTCCGCGTCGGAAGAGCGGCCCAGGGTCACCCCGCCGAAGACGTCAAAGCGGGTCCCCGCTTCGAGTCCGCCTCCGCGGACCACGACCAGCCAGGCGTCGTAGGAGCCGCCGGGCATCGCTCCGATCGTGGTGTCGGACTCGAAATTGCCGCCCGAGTTCCGCTTCAGGTCTTTCCTCGCGCTGGTCGCGATCCAGAGCAGGAACAGGAAGAGGACGGCCAGAAATCCGAACTTGAGGGCAACTGAAATCGGTTCGTAGTCCAATTGCGCGGCCGGCGCTTTCTACCGTTCGATTCCGAAGCGGAAGGTCGTGGTTCCGATCGTGACCTGGTCGCCTTCGCGAAGCGGTGCTTCCGTCACCCTTCGCCCGTTGATCTTGACCCCGTTGGTCGAGCCGAGGTCGAAGATCTCCCATTGACCGGCCGCATCCTGCCGGAGCTCGGCGTGGCGGCGGGAAACGTTCGGGTCCCGGAGTACGCACTCGGCGTCGTCGGAGCGGCCGAGGACGGCGCGCGGTCCGTCGAGGACGTAGCGCCGGTCATCGAGGTCGACCACGGCGCGGGTCAGCGAGGGCCTTTCGGGGGCGCGTGCGGTCGGGTCGGCCGCCGGCTGCGGCGCCACCTTGTAGACCATGGTGTGGCCCTCGTCGGCCTGGCGGGGCATCTCGCCCTCGCGGACCGGAGGCTTGACCAGGCGGGCCTGGATTCCGAACTCGCCGAGTCGCAGCCGGCTGTCGGTGTTGAAATGAACCTCGGGCCTGGTCAGCAGGTCGTAACCCTTGCGGCGCGCATGCTCCAGCAGGTACCCGGAGAGTTCCTGTTCCAGAGATCGCTCGTAACCCTCGAGCTTGTCGCGGTCCTTTTCCGAGAGGTGCACCGTGTACTCGTTCGGCACATAGACCCGGGAGACCGACGCGGTCTTGTGGGAGTCCATCTCCTTGGCCAGCTTGCGGGCAAGTTCAACCGGCTGGACCTCTGAAGAAAAGGCACGGCTGAACACCCCTTCGACGAGGCCCTCGATGCGGGCTTCGAGGTTGCGGAAAACGCTCATCGCCGCGAATCCGTGAAGCCAATCGGCTCAGTTGGCATTCGGGACACGACTTGATCCTACGGGAGCGATGGTCAGTGGCTCGTGGACCGGGCCGCCGCTTCGCCCTCTGGTCCAGCCCACGATGGCCCCGACAAGCAGCGCCACCGCCGCCCAGACGGCCACCGAAAGGAGGAAGGAAGGCGAGCTCACGACAGGGACGATCAGCCCGGTTACCGCTGACGAAAGCGAATCCTCCCAACCCGTCCCGGCCTTCTCGATCCTGCCGAAGAGCAGGGCGCGCCCGGTGATCGACTCGGCAAAGGCGGTGAAGACGAGACCGGTCACAGCGACCACCACCCGGTCCCGCCAGTCGGTCGCGACCGCGGCCAGCAAGGGCAGAAACGGCGCCATGCCCAGGGTTCCGAGCAGGGGTCCGACCACGGCGAGGGCCAGCGGGCGCCCGGACCCGCGGATCAGGAGGGCCGGTGGGACCGATACGAGCAGGACGACCAAAGCCGCTCCCGGCATCGCGGCGATCACGCTGAGCCAGGCAGCGAGCAGCACACCCCCGGCCAGGAAGCCGGCCTTGGGCCGAAGCAGGGTGAGCAGGGCGGAGATCACGGTGAGAAGCGCGACCGAGGCAGCATCGGCGGCACCACTGACGATCATCCCGGTCGCCACCATGCCGCAGACCGCGGCTGCGGCGGCAATGCGACCGAGATCGAGGCCGCCGTCGGCGAAGGAAGTCAGCCCTGCCCCGCGGGAATTGCCGTCCGGCACCGACCGGTCGAGTTCCGGCAGGGCATCCTCCAGTGCGTGGCCAAGTTCCTCCAGTCCGGGCCGGAATCCGGGTTCGCGATCGAGGCAGGCGTCGACGACCTCGGTCATTTCCGCCGGCAGGTCGGGCCGCAGGTCGGCCAGCAGTGGCAGGTCCCTTTCGATCGCCCGCAAGGCGAGGGTCGGGGTCGGCCGGCGCCGGGGGTTCTCCCCGGTCCAGGCTTCAAAGAGGGTCAGGGCGAGCGAGTAGACGTCCCCGGCCGGGGTCACCGGGTTGCCTTCCGCCGCTTCCGGGGACATGTAGGCGAGCGTCCCGAGGATGTCACCGGTATTGGTCAGGTCATCGCCGTCGGTCAGCCGGGCGACCCCGAAATCCATCAGTTTGGCGCCGCCCCGGCCGTTCGGGACGATCAGGTTGGCCGGCTTGATGTCCCGGTGGATCACCTCCCGGGAATGCGCGTGATCAAGCGCTTCGCAGATGTCGATCCCGATCTCCCCGATTTCCCGGTCGCTGATCAGGTCCCGGTCCATCAGCTCCCGCACCGTGTGCCCGTCGACCAGTTCCGAAACGAGATAGGCCCGGCCGCCTTCCCGGCCGTACTCGTGGTGGGCGAATTCGTAGAGGGTGACGATGCCGGTGTGGTTGAGCCGGGCCGCCGCCTTCGCCTCCCGCTGGATCCGGGGACCGGACTCGGCAGCGGTCTCGATCACCTTGACCGCGACCTCGCGCTCCAGCCTGCGGTCCCAGGCGCGGTAGACCGTGCCGAATCCTCCGGCGCCAAGCCGGTCTCCGATCTCGAATCGGTTGAGCACGATCGTTCCGTTCATCACTCAGCACTTTTCGGCGTGAAAGCCCCCGACCCTCCCCTTTCGGGCACCATTGTGCGGTTTCGCTCCGTTTCGGCCGGGATTTCGGTGAACTCCCTGCAAATTGCCGTGCGGGGGTCGATTTTCCGGTAAAGGGAATAGATTGGCCATGCCGAAAGTCGTTCGGCAGGTGGACTTTTGGAGTTTTCGAACCCTTACAACCCAGACGACCGCGAAAACGATCCTTTCTCCGAAGGGGCGTCCGACAACCCCTTCGAGGACGATCGGACGA
>JAIBCJ010000176.1 GCA_019694145.1 Solirubrobacterales bacterium
TCGCCGCCTTCCACGAGCGCCGCAGCCCGATCAATGAAGAGGCTCAGCCCTTGACCTGCTTCTTCAGAGCGGATCCGGCCGAGAAGCGCGGAACCTTGCCACCGGCGATGGTGATGCGCTCACCGGTGCGGGGGTTCACGCCCTGGCGGGCGCTGCGCTCGGCGACGTGGAACTTGCCGAAGCCGGTGAAGTTGACCTCGCCACCCCCGGTCAGGGTGTCGGTGATCGCGTCCAGAACGGCGTCAACGGCGTCGGCCGCGGCCTTCTTGCTTCCGATGCGCTCGTCACCGGCGACCTTCTCAAGAAACTCTGCTTTGGTCACGTCAGTAATCCTCCTCGGTTTAGGGAATGGCGGAACCGTAACACCGCATGCGGACACCGTTTCTGCCACCTTTGGCTTCAGGGCGGGGATGCAGAACTCAGCCGAGTTCGATAAGGCGGCGCGCCGCGGCGGCAATCCGGTCGGCTTCGGGAGCCCCGGAGGGCAGATCCGACTCGGCTCCGCTCTGGAAGCGGATTCGGACGAATTCGCGGCGGTGATGCCGGCGCCGGCGCATGAAAGCCGCCGCTTCGTCGGTGTAGGAACTCACCTTGTCGATCACCACGCGGTGAGGCTTAAGCATCGTCTGATCCTCCGTTTCCGGCTTCAGAAGCGGGATTGCGAGGATTCGACCGAACCACGTCCCGCAGCGCCATCCTCATGTCATAGGAGGTCAGCGAGGCCAGAACGAAGCGTCCCGTCACGGCGACCAGCGAGAGCCCGGATTCAGTGACCGCAAAGACTTCTCCCTCGGTCGAGGCGACGTGAGCGGAGTCGAACTCTTCCTCCCCGGAACCGGCTTCGAGAGCCTCAAGCAGCGCCGCCGCTTCCCTGGCCCAGGTCGGGGAATCCGAAGTGGTCGCAACCGGATTTCGCTCCGAATCGAAGATTCCGCCGGCGATCAGCTGCGGTTCGAGCTCGGCCAGGTTTTCGAGCACCCGGGCGGATGCTGCCGCCAGGCCGTCGTCACCGGGCAGGTTCGCGCCCGATTCATTGCTCTTGCCGTTCACATCCGCCACGGTGTAGGAACATACCGTCCATGTCCCTTGCTCAGGCCTCCTGGATCATCGTCGTGGTGATCTGCGCGATCGCCACGGCGGTCACCGCAATCGCCGGTTACGCCGGTTACGCCGCGACGATTGCCGCCGTCGGAGTGGCCGCCTCGGTCAATCTCCTCCCCCACCTCGGCGCCCACTCGACCGAAAACTGATTCCCGGGCTAGTTCCCGATCAGGTAATCGGCCAGCACGCGGGCGGCGGCTCCGCGGTGGCTGATGGCGTTCTTCTCGTCCGGGGTCAGCTCGGCCATGGTCCGCCCGTCTTCGGGGCCGGTGGCCTCGGGGACGAAGGCCGGGTCGTAGCCGAAGCCACCGTCACCGCGGGGCTCCTGAATCATCCACCCCTCGCAGGTGCCGCGGAAGAGGTGTTCGCCCGAATCGTCGATCAGGGCAATGACGCAGACGTAGCGGGCCGTGTGACCGGGGCCGGAACCGCTGCGGCCTTCCGCTCCGCCGGGACCGGTTTCGGCCAGTTCGCTGAGTACCCTGGCCAGGTTGCCGGCGTCGGTTGCGCCCTCGCCCGCGTACCGGGCGGAGTACACGCCGGGGCGCCCATCCAGCGCGTCGACTTCCAGGCCTGAATCGTCGGCGACCACGACCTCGCCCGTGGCCTCGCGGGCCGAGCGGGCCTTGATCAGGGCGTTCTCCTCGAAGGTGACGCCCGTCTCGGGGGGTGATTCAACCCCTTCCGGCAGCGCCCGCAGGTCCGTTCCGGGCAGGATCTCCCCGAGTTCCCGGACCTTGTGCTCGTTGCGGCTGGCGAGGATCAAGCTCGGCCCTGCTCGCCTACAGCGGCCATCTGGAAGTCGCGGAGCCGGTTGATTCCGGCCTCGGCGAGGGCCAGCATCTCATCCAGCGAAGCCCGGGAGAGCGGCGTCCGTTCGGCCGTGGCCTGGACCTCGACCAGGCCGCCGTCACCGGTCATCACCACGTTGGCGTCCACCTCGGCGGTCGAGTCCTCCGGGTAATCGAGATCGCAAAGCGGCTGGCCCCCGACCATGCCGACGCTGACCGCGGCAACCGAGGTGGTGAGAGGCATGCGTTCGATCTCGCCGCGTTCCAGCAGACGGCCGAGGGCCAGCCGGAGGGCGATCCAGCCGCCCGTGATCGAGGCACAGCGGGTACCGCCGTCGGCCTCGAGCACGTCGCAATCGACATACACGCTGCGTTCACCCAGCGCCTCGAAGTCAACCCCGACCCGGAGCGAGCGGCCGATCAGCCGCTGTATTTCCACCCCGCGGCCGTCCTGTTTGCCCTTGCTGATGTCGCGCTGCTTGCGGTCTCCCGTCGAGGCCGGGAGCATCGCGTATTCGGAGGTGACCCAGCCCCGACCGCGGCCTTCCATCCATTTCGGAACCCGGTCCTGAACCGAGGCGGTGCAGATGACCCGCGTTCCACCGCAGGAGATCAGCGCCGACCCGTCGGCGCTGCCGACGAACCCTGGCTCGATGGTGACCGGACGGAGATCTGCGGCCGACCGGCCGCCGCTGCGGGTAACGGATTCGCTCATGCGCGTGAGTTTCCCAGACTGGCTCCGGTCACCAACCGGAGGAGCAGGGCGCTGGATAATCAAGCCCTGTGAGCTCACCGCCCGATCAATGGAAATGGCCCGATTTCGGTGCGCCGGAACTGGTCGAGCGCCTGCTCATGGCCGAAGACGCCTTCTTCGAGCTCTGGGTCGGACTCGCCGGACAGATGCCTGCCCGCCAGTACAGCGACGAAGTCCTCGAGCTTGCCACCGGATATCCGTGGCCCCGGCCGGACGGGTCCTTCGTGCTGGCGGAGGGCGAGGGCCGGCTGCTCGCCGACCTGGGTCACGACCGGCGCATCTCGCTGCTTGAGGATTTCACCGGGCCGGCTTCCGGCCGCACACCGATGCTGGCGATCGGTTCGAACGCCTCCCCGGAAGGCCTCTGGCGGAAGTTCGCTCACTTTCCCGATCAGGCCGACCGGACCCTGCTGGCGGTGTCCGGGCGCCTTCACGATTTCGACGTCGGCGCCTCGGCCGAGCTGGCGCTCTACGGATCGATGCCCGCCACCATCTTTCCCAGCCCCGGCACCAGGGTCCGCGCCACGGCCCTCTGGCTGACCGGCGCCCAGCTCACCCAGCTCGCCTGGGCCGAGGTGCCGTACTGGATCGGGCGGCTGGAGGCCCGTTTCGAGGCCGAAGAAGCGTTGGTCGAGCTCGGCTTCGGCGGGTTCGGACAAAGCCTCGTGTTCGTCAACCGCTTCGGAACCTTCGCTCCCGACGGCCAGTCGCTGGCTCTCGCCGCGATCGAGGCCGAACGGCGAACCGCCCCGGCCCTGACCCAGGTCGAGCTGCTTGACCGCCTGGCCGAAGTCGCCTACGGCCCCGGCCTGACCGGGGAAGACCTGGTGAGGAGGGCCTGCGAGAACCTGGGCGAAGTCGGACCCCGAGTGAGCGAGGCCCTGCGGTCGAAATCGATCCCCTTCGAATCCGACCGCTGGACCCCGTTCCCGGGCTGAAGGACCCCGCGTCGCTAGCGGAAGGCGATCTTGTCGACCGCCGACTGGATCTTGTCCACGATCAGCTCCGCCAGCTCGGTGCCCTGACGGCCGCTGAACCCCTTCATCGCCGCGACCATGCCGAGCATGAGCAGCGAGACCAGCAGGATCAGGCCGACGTACTCGACCGTCCCCTGGCCCGACTTTTCGACCGCCGCCCGCCGCACCACCTCGCCCTTCGAAACCGCCAGGGCATGTGCACTTCCCATCGCCTTGTAGATCATTTCTTCCTCCTCCATCGAGAGTTTGTTGCTGCCCCTGATCGTGCGGAAGAAGTTGTGACGAAACAAGACGAGGGCGCAACAATTGAGT
>JAIBCJ010000059.1 GCA_019694145.1 Solirubrobacterales bacterium
GCTCCGACCATCTTCCGGGCGACCGGCGAGGGGCGACCCGTGATGCAGGCGACCAGCGCGAGGTGGTCGGCCAGGGTTTCGAGGCTTTCCCGGGCCCGGACCGGAACACGGGCCTGGTCGGGTCTGTCGACGATCCGGCAGAGCGTGCCGTCGACGTCACTCATCAACGCCGAGTTCGCGGGGTCTTCCAGAAGTACCGAGAGAGGAGAGTCTGTGCCCGTCATATGCGAGAGACTACCCCGGTCCGCCTGCGGGTCGAAAAAGTCTCCTAGTATCGCGCCATGGACAAGCGGCGCATAATCGGCCTGGCGGGAGTGGGCACTCTGGCCGGAGCATTCAGCGGACTCTTCGGGGTCGGAGGCGGCACGGTGATCGTGCCGATGCTGATCGCGCTCTATCACTACGGCGACCGTCTGGCGACCGGAACCAGCCTCGCCGCGATCATCGTAATCGCGATCCTGGCGGCCGCGATGCACGGCGGGATCTACGGCAACGTCGATCTCGAGACCGGCCTGATCCTGGTCGGTCCCGCGATCATCGGAGTGGTCGCCGGCACGGCGATCCAGCAACGCATCCCTGAGAAGACGGTCTCCTTTCTTTTCGCCCTGCTGCTGATCGGAGTGGCGATCGAGATGGTGGTCGGCTGATGGACATCGCGATCGCCTGCGCCATCTGCTTGATGGGGGGAATCGTCGCCGGACTGATCGGGGTCGGCGGGGGCATCGTCTTCGTGCCGGCGATGACCCTGGTCCTTTCCAAGGGCCAGGTTGAAGCGGAAGCGACCTCATTGATGATGATCGCGCTCGTTTCGGTGGTCGGGGCCTGGCGGCAGTACGGCTACGGCAACGTCAACATGCGGGACGCCGTGGTCATCGGCCTGCTCTCGCCGGTCGGCGTGCTGGTCGGGGTGGTCGTCGCCAACTCGGTCCCCGAGCGGACGCTCCGGATCGGCTTCGCGATGCTCGCCCTTTACATGGCCTGGCGGCTGCTCAGGCGGGTCTTCGGCAACGACCCGCATGACCCGGCCGAACCCGGCACCGAGCCGCTCGCCGACCCCGGTCCCGACCCGCCGAAGGGTGCCGGCCCGGAACCGCTGACCGGCTCCGGCCCGGCCCGATGAAGCCCGGCATCCGACCCCGCGGCGGGCCCTTCATCCCGGTCGGCGAAATCACCCTGCGAGCTTCCCGGTCCTCCGGCCCGGGTGGCCAGCACGCCAATGTCACCGCCTCGCGGATCGAGGCCGTCTTCGAGGTCGAGTCCTCACTCGCCCTGAACGATGCCGAGAAGGCGAGGATCATCCGGAAGCTCGGACCGACGGTCACCGCGGTCAGCCAGGACGCCCGCTCCCAGACCCGCAACCGCGACCTCGCCCTCGAGAGACTCGAAACGAAGCTGGCCGGCGCGCTTTCGGTCCCGCGCCGGCGCCGTGCGACCAGGCCCACCCGCGCCTCGAAGCAGAAGCGCCTCGAGTCGAAGCGCCACCAGTCCCGCAAGAAGCAGGACCGGCGACGCCCCGGACCCGATTACGACTGAATCAGCCCTGGATCGGCTGGGCGATCAGCTTGGTGTCGAACAGCTGGGCCGGACCGTTCCAGGCGACGCAGCGCAGTTCGACCAGACCCTGCACATCTGCCACGGCCATCGCCGAGAGGTTGAAGATCCTGTTGTACGGCACGTCGCTCGTCGCCCGGTCGACACCGTCGACCTCATCGGTCCAGATGGTGCACTCGATCATGTTGTCGCCGGATGCGTACTGGTTCACAACGTTGGTCTTGGCGGTGAGCAGGTACTGGCCGGGAGGCAGATCGATCGAGAGCGGGATCGTGAAATCCTCGGTCGGCAGGTTGAAGTTCAGGACCTGATCCATGTACGGCTCGACCACGCCGTCGGCGCCCGTGGCTCCGGTGGCTCCGGTCGCTCCGACCGCGCCCGGCTGACCCGGCTGGCCCGGGGTGCCTGGCTGACCGTTTTCCCCCGCCGGCCCGGTTGCTCCGACCGGGCCACGGGCGCCTCGCAGCGAAGCGACCGTCGCCGGCGCGAGCTTGGAGGTGGTGATCGTCTGGTTCTTGATCTGCCTGGCGGTGACGGTTCCCGGCTTGATCTTGCTTCCGTTGATCAGTCCCGACGCTGCCGTCGCGGTGCCCCCGATCGCGATGAACAGCGCGATCACGGCAATGACCGTGCCCGGTCGTAATTCCCTCATTCTTGCTCCTTGCTGGTTCTTTCCCTGCCTGCCCTGGAGCCGAATGCGGCCGTGCCGGCGGTCTTCAAGCGTGGAGCATGTCAGAACCCGCAATCCGAAGGCGACTCAGTCTGAGCATCCTGACCACCGCCTAAGCTGAAGGGCCGTCGGCGAAACCGAAAGGAGCCTTGGAAATGCATGACATCGAATGCCCGCATTGCGGGAAAGCCTTCACCATCGACGAGGCCGGTTACGCGGACATCCTCAACCAGGTTCGTGACGAAGCCTTCGAAAAGGCGATCCATGACCGGCTGGAACTCGCCGAACGGGAGAAGCTGGCGGCGGTCGAGCTGGCCCGGACCAAGGCGGCCAGCGAGCACAAGGACGCTGCCACCGAGAAGGACCTGGAGATCGAGCGCCTGCGGGAAGAGCTGAAGGCGAGTTCCGAACTGGCCAGGGCCAAGGCGACCGGAGAGCTCAAAGACGAAAGCGCGAAGAAGGACGCCGAGATCGAACGCCTGAAGGCAGAGCTGGACAAGGCGGACGTCGCCGGGAAGCTCGCCCTCAAGGAAGCCCTGGGCGAAGTCGAGAAGGAACGCGACGACCTCAAGCGGTCGCTTGAGTCCAAAGACACCGAGCAGAAGCTTCTCGAGACTTCACTCAAGGAGAAGTACGAGATCCAGATCAAGGACCGCGACGGCGAGATCGAACGCCTGAAGGACATGAAGGCGAAGCTCTCGACCAAGATGATCGGCGAGACCCTGGAGCAGCACTGCGAGATCGAGTTCAACAAGATCCGCGCCGCCGCTTTCCCGAATGCCGTGTTCGGCAAGGACAACGACGCCAGCGCCGGCACCAAGGGCGACTTCATCTTCCGCGAGGCCGACCCGGAAGGAACCGAGTTCGCCTCGATCATGTTCGAGATGAAGAACGAGCTCGACGACGGCGTAAACAAGAAGAAGAACGAGGACTTCTTCAGGAAGCTGGATGACGACCGGAAGAAGAAGGGCTGCGAGTACGCCGTCCTGGTCTCGCTGCTTGAACCGGAAAACGAGCTCTACAACGCCGGCATCGTCGACGTTTCGCATCTCTATCCCCGTATGTATGTGATCCGGCCACAGTTCTTCATCCCGATCATCACGCTGATCCGGAATGAAGCCCTCAAGACCCTGAAGCTCAGATCAGAGCTGGCCCAGGTGCGGGCCCAGAACGTCGACATCACCAACTTCGAGGAGGAGATGGAGAACTTCAAGAGCGGCTTCCAGCGAAACTTCGGGATCGCCTCGGATCAGTTCGACAAGGCGATCGAACAAATCGACAAGTCCATTGCAAATCTCGGCAAGACCAAGGATTGGCTGCTCAAGTCTGCCAACCAGTTGCGTCTTGCCAACGACAAGGCCCAGGACCTGTCGATCAAGAAACTCACGCGGGGCAACGAAACGATGAAGGCCAAGTTCGAGGAAGCCCGCTCGCCGGATCTCGAAGAGATCAAGCGGCTGGAAATCGCCGAGTCCGATTCCGGGCCCGACTCCCGGGCTGCCTGAGTTCTCCGGAACTCCCCCGGAACTGTTGTCCGGCGTTTGCCTTCGCGGTGACGGCTAGGGTGGGCGCATGAAAACTGAGATTCGTCACAACCCCGGTTTTGCAATTGCTCGATGCACGCTCGCCCCCGGCGAGCAGATGAGAGCCGAGTCGGGGGCGATGGCCGCCACCTCGGCCGGAGTCGAGATCGAAGCCAAGGTGCAGGGCGGACTGATGAAGGGGCTGAAACGTTCGGTGCTCGGGGGCGAGTCGCTTTTCATGACCACCCTGACCGCGCCGCAGTCCGGGGGCTGGGTCGACGTCGCGGCGAACCTGCCCGGCGACGCGATGGTCATGTCAACCGGGGAGGAACTCTTCCTCACCCGCGGTACTTATCTGGCCTCGGACGCCAGCGTTGACATCGACACCAAGTGGGGCGGCTTCAAGAACATCGGCGGCGGCGAGGGCGGCTTCCTGATCCGCGCGACCGGCGGTGGCGAAGTGGTCGTCTCCTGCTACGGCGCGATCGACCGGATCGAACTCGGCGCGGGCGAGCAGATCGTGGTCGACTCCGGTCATCTGGTCGCCTTCGAGCCGAGCGTTCAGTACAAGACGCGCAAGGCATCCTCGGGCCTGATGAACACCCTGAAGAGCGGCGAGGGTTTCGTCATGGAGTTCACCGGTCCCGGCGTCATCCACACCCAGACCAGGAACCCGGACTTCCTGGTCAGCTGGCTGACCGAAGTCCTGCCCTTCACCCGGGCCTAGCCGCGACCGGCCGCTGGAGGTTCCCGCTTTTCGCTCAGGTCAGGCCGTGTTCGAGTGCGGTCTTGACCTGGGCGTCGAGCGCGTTCAGCCGGTAGAGGGCGATCGCCTCGGCCGAGGGGAACTGGCGCAACCGCAGCGGATCGGTGCCGTGGTGACACATCACGGTCGAAAGCAGGGCGTCCCGCTCGGCCTGATCGAGACCGGCCCGGTCGGCTGCTTCACCGACCAGCTCCGCCCCGATCTGGAGGTGGCCGAGGTTGCGTCCGCGCTCGCTCAGGCCGATCTCGGCCCCGTAGGTGAACTCGCCGGTCTTGCCGATGTCGTGGATGAGGGCCGCGGCCATCAGCAGGTCGGAGTTGAGTTTCGGATGGAGCACGCAGGTTTCGGTGACCAGGGTGCCGACCGCGACGGTGTGCTCTGAAAGCCCGCCGATGTAGGCGTGGTGGCCGGCCCGGGTGCAGGGGGCGAGCCGGAAGGCTTCGGCGGTTTCGCCGGTGAACAACAGGTCCTCGACCACCGCCCGGTAGCCGGGGTGATGGACTTCCCGGGCGAGGTGTTCGAGAAAGCCTTCGAGTTCTTCCCGGTCGCGGTAGGCGGTTGGCAGAAAGTCGGCCGGGTCGATCTCCGACGGGTCGATCTTTTTCGCGTCCTCGATTTCGGCCGAGAGCTGCCCGCGGAACTGCTCGACCCGGCCCTTCACCGCGACCACGTCACCACGTTCGAAGTTGATCCCGATGCGGTCGGAGTCGCGGAAGATCCGGGCGGGAATCGAGCCGGTCCGGTCTCGCAGTTCCAAGGCGAGGTAGGCCGATCCATTCTTTGCGGTGAGCCGGTCCTTGCGGGCGCAGGCGTAGCGGCCGGTGAAGCTCTGGCCGGGGGTCAATTCGACCACCGGGGTTCCGTTTTTGGCCGCGGCCTCCATCCCCCACATCCTGACCGAAGCCGCAGACGGGCGGGACGCCGCCGAGCTGCCACCGGTCGCAGGCGGCAGGGCCGGGAGAGCGGGTCGGCTAAATTGAACTAATGGACCAACTCCGTTGGGAGATGAACCCGCCAAAGCTCCGTGACCCGATGATGGTCTGCGCCTTTCGCGGCTGGAATGACGCGGCGAGTGCCGCCTCGACCGCCCTGGAGACCTTGGCCGATTCTCTTGAGGTGGACGTGCTGGCCGAGGTGGACCCGGAGGATTTCTACGACTTTCAGGCGAACCGGCCGACCATCCGCCTGGAAGAAGGAGCCCACCGGAGAATCGAATGGCCGGGCAACACCTTCATCGCCGCCCGCGCCCAGGGTGCCGAACGGGACCTGGTCCTGCTCGACGGGACCGAACCGAACCTGAAGTGGCGGACCTACTCCGAGATGGTGGTCCAGGTCGCCGAGCAGCTCGACGTCCAGCTGGTGGTCGTGCTCGGCTCACTGATCGCCGAGGTTGCCCACACCCTGCCGGTCCCGATAACGGGGGTTTCAACCGACGAGCAGACCGTCCGCAGCCTCGAGCTCGAACGCTCCGATTACGAAGGCCCGACCGGCATCGTCGGCGTGATCCACGACCGCTGCCGGGCCGCCGGCCTGCCCTCGGTTTCGCTCTGGGCGGCGGTGCCCCATTACGTTGCGGCGGTCCCCAACCCGAAGGCGTCGCTCGCGCTCAGCGAGAAGCTCGAATCGATCACCCGGGTCGCCGCCGACATCTCCGGTCTCGAAGACGAAACTATGAATTACGAGGAGCAGATCGGGCGGGCGGTTGCCGCCGACCCGGAGGTCGAGGAACTGGTCGAGCGGATCGAGAAGGAACAGCGCCAGCGGCGCGGGCCGGAGCTCGACGTCCCCAGCGGCGATGCCCTTGCGATGGAGTTCCAGCGGTTCCTCAAGAACCGCGATTCAGACTGACCTTTGCCGGGCTCAGGCTTCGGCGGCCGGGCAGACCAGCCTGAAGTCACACCAGCCGCAGACCCCGGGCGAGGGGCGCGGTTCGAAGTCCTGGCCGAGCACCCCTTCGCCGACCTCGAGCACGGTCCGCTCGACCCGCTCGCGGTCATCCGGTGAGGCCTGGACCTCGACCTTCTCGCCTTCGAGCACGTAGTAGTAGCTGCCGGCCTCCGGTTCGATCCCCCAGGCCTCGCGCGCCCCGAGCCGGTAGAGGGCGAGCTGGATGTCACCGCCGTGGCGGGAGGAGTCGATCCGCTGGCCGGTCTTGTAATCGATCACCTCGAACTCGCCACCGGGCTTGCGGTCGACCCGGTCGACCCGGCCACGAAGGAAATGCGGCCCGACCTTGAACTCGAACTGCCGTTCGAGGAAGGCCGGCTCGGATTCGGAGGCCTCTTCGCTCCTCCAGTAGGCCCGCATCGCCTCGCGGGCCCGGTCGAGGAACTGAAGCTCGTCGTGGGTCTCGCCGAAACCACCGCGACGCCAGCCTTCCTCGAGCAGGGCCATCAACCGGGCCTCGCCATCCGGGACCGGCCGGCCGACGTCCTGTTCCAGTTCATGGAAGCGCTGCAGGACGTTGTGGATCACGATCCCGAAGCGCATGTTCACGGTTGGCGGTGTGGGGATGCCGAAGACCCGCGCAAACTTGTACTTCAGCGGGCAGGTCAGATACATGTCGAGGTCGGTCGCCGAGAGCCGGAGGTCGTCACCGCGCCGGGGCAGGAAAGCATCGAGCGATGGTTCCGAGCGGGAGTCGGCGAGGCCCTGCCGCATGCCCCGCTCGCGTTCCTGGGCGAGCAGATAGGGGTCGAGGGTGGAGGAGTCGAGTTCGGCCAGCTGCTCCGGGGTGGCGACCTGGGCGATCAGGCCGTTGACCGCTTCGATCGCCTCCTCGTCACTGGATCCGTCATCGCGCTGGGCCAGGGCGGCCAGCTTCAGGAGCTCGAGGTAGCGGGCGACCGCGCGGTTCACGTCGATCGCCGTGTCGAGCCGTGGTTCGTTCAGCTCGGAGCCGGCCTTCCAGGAGGCCTCCATCACCTCGCCGAGCATCGCCCGGTAGGTCGCCGCGACGTCCTCGGCCGGTCCGAAGAGCTCTTCGCCCTGGATTTCCTCGAGGCCGCCGGTCGCTTCGAGGATCGCCGCGACCGGGTCCGGTTCGGCCTCGCTGGCCCGCGAGAGAACCACTTCTTCCCGGGCCGAGGTGAGTGCGGTGGCGACCGCGACACGCG
This sequence comes from Solirubrobacterales bacterium, assembly GCA_019694145.1. Lineage (GTDB taxonomy): Bacteria > Actinomycetota > Thermoleophilia > Solirubrobacterales > 70-9 > 67-14. The sequence continues at coordinate 7,627 of JAIBCJ010000059.1, forward strand.
CCGTTTCGGGGCCGCCGGGGTGGGTCTGGTCATCGCCAATGCCCGGGCCGGGGTTGCGGGTGATCCCGAACGGACGCTCCAGACCGAGCACCCAGATCCGGGCCCACTCGCCGCCCTTGAGCAGGTCGAGGTTCATCACCGGCACCGCTCCGACTCCGGGCAGATCCGGCCCACCGACCGGTTCGAGGCCGCCGTCGGCCAGCGCTTCCAGGAAGACGGTGAACTCCCGCACCGAGGCGTTCGGGTCCCGGCGGGAGAAGTCGGTCGCGATCTGGGCCAGCCGGGAGAGGCCGAGCAGGCGTTCGGCGGTTTCGGGCCGCGCGGCGAAGAGTCGCTGGCGGCGAAAACCGATCCGCTCGATCAGCCGCCTCACATAAGCGTCGGGCCGGCGGGTGTCGAGCGCGCCCGAGGCTGCCCGGTAGAGGTTGAGGAAGCCTTCGATCCGTTGCCGGGCCTCCGGCGCCATCTGCGGTGATTCGAGCGAGGCCTCGCAGGCGCTGATCATGTCGAGCTTGCGTCGTTTCGAGATCTGGGTGAGCCGGGCCAGGTCCAGGGAGCGGAGCTCGGTTGGCGGCCGCATGAGGGCGCGGGTGACCGCCCGGGCGTCGGTCGGATCGGTCAGCGCCCTCAGCCAGGCGATCGTGTCGCGCACCTCCGGCTGCCGGAAAAGCGCGGCGCCACCGCCGGGCCGGGCGGGGATGCCCCGTTCGGCCAGCGCCCCGACCACCCCGACTCCTTGCGAGTTCACGTCCGGCACCGCGATCGCCAGCTGCTCCGGCGGAGTTCCCAGGGCGATCTGGTGTTCGACCTCCCTGGCCGCGGCCTGTGCCTCCGCCCGGGCCGAGGCGGGCCGCCAGTAGCGGACCGAGCCTTCATCGCCGCGAGCTTCCCAGGCTCCTTCGGGCAGGGGGCCCGGACCAAGTGCGGCCCGGGCGGCGGTGATCCGCACCTCGCTCATCCGCCAGGCCTCATCCAGGGTGAACTGCTCCAGGTCCGGGAAGGCGGCCAGGAACCGTTCCTCGGCGCCCGGCCCGTAGATCGCCCGGGAGGGGTCTATGCCCGCGACCACGCTTTCGGGCCCGGCCACGGCCAGTCGCTGAAGCAGCCCGGCCCGGGCCGGGTGAAGGTCCTCGAGCTCGTCGATCACCAGGTGGGGGAAGCGGGCCGTGACCTCGGCGGCGAGGGCCGGATCGGCCAGCAGGTCGGTGGCGATGCGCGGCAGGTCGTTGCGGTCGAGCAGGTCGGCCGCGGCGAGGATCCGGTTGTGGATCTCGATCAGTTCGGCCAGCTCGCCGCCGTCGGTGCCCTCCCGTTTGGCCCGGTCGATGCCGATCAGAAGCTCCCGGAGCAGCCCGGCCGGGTTGCCCCGGATCTCCTGGTGGCGGAGCGGCAGCTCGTCGACCCGGGCCAGCAGCATGGCCAGGCGTTCGGCCGCGCCGACCACCTCGAAGGAGGGTCCGAGCCCTGCCTCGACCGGCCGGTGGCGGAGGATCTCTTCGGCCAGGCCCTCCCAGGTGAAGACCGAAAGCGCTTCATAGGGCCCGGGCAAATCATCTTCGAGCCGGATCCGGTGGGCGGCGGCGGTGCGGTCGGTCGAGGCGATCAGGGCGACCCGGCACGGATCGAGGCCCGGCCGGCCGGTTTCCGGCCGCGCGAGGTGGATCACCCGTTCCCGGAGGGCGGTGCTCTTGCCGGTACCCGCGCCGCCCCGAATCAGGAGCGCCCCGGAGCCGTGCCTGCGAACCAGTTCCCGGCCGGGGCCGGGATCTCCGTCGGCACCGGTTCTGGACGAGGAATCGCTCACCCCCTCAAATTACCCGAGCCTCGTCCTGTTTCACAGCGTCTAGCATGTCGCGGGTGAACCAACTTCCCCCGGACCCCGCACTCGACGCTGACTGGACGGGGATCTGCCGCCACATCGTCGAGGAACAGAAGAAGCTCTTCGCCGAGTACGAGACGATCCAGCAACGCGACAACTACGAAGGCGTCGGCGAGGGAGGCGACCATGCCCTGGTCCTCGACCGGATGTGCGAGGACGTGATCTTCGCCGAGCTGGAGAAGCTCGCCGATAGCGGCGGCGCTGCCTTCACGGCGATATCCGAGGAGCGCGGGACCGTCCTGTTCAACGAGGGCGGCAACGTGTGGGTCGTGATCGACCCGATCGACGGTTCGCTCAACTTCAAGCGGACCATCCCCCAGCACAGCCTTTCGATTGCGGTCGCCACCGCCCCGAACATGGGGGCGGTCGAGTTCGGCTATGTCTATGACTTCGGAACCGGGGACGAGTTCCTCGCCCAGTCCGGCGAGGGCGCCTACCTGAACGAGGAGCGCATCAACCTGGAACCCCGGGAGGGGCTCGAGGTGGTCGGCATCGAGGGGGCCGACCCCACCGCACTCGCCCCGATGCTGGCTGAACTGGCCGGCAAGGTCTACCGGGTGCGCTGTGTCGGCTCGTTGGCGATCTCGATCGCTTCGGTTGCCGCGGGCCGTTTCGACGCGCTCGCCTTCCCCCATCTCTCCCGCTCGGTTGACGTGGCGGCGGCCCAGTTGATCGCCCGCGAGGCCGGCGCCCTGGTTGACCTCGGGGACGGCGGTCTGAGCGAGGTCGGCCTCGCCCTCGAGGACCGTTTCCCGGTCACCGTGGCCGCCACCGGCGAGGGTCTGGAGACCCTCGTTTCGATTCGCACCGTCGGCTGAATCCCGGATTGCGTCCGATTCCGGCGCTGTTTTCCGCTCTGCCATGCGGATTCTCCCTGCGTGACCGAGGTCACACGAAAAAAGAACATGTGTTCGTGTTTGGTTGCTACACTTCAAACATCCTTAGAAGTAAGTAATCTGATCTCAACAAACAAAGGACTAACTGATCCCCATGGCCGAAGCCAAGAAGACCACCAAGAAGAGCACCGCCAAGAAGACCGCCGCGAAGAAGCCGGCTGCCAAGAAGCGCACCGCCGCCCAGCTCCGCGCCGAGGCCGAGAAGAAGGCCATCCACGCCGCCAAGCTCGACGCCGAGAACGCCAAGAGCCGCCTCGAAGAGGTCCAGGAGACCGCCGTCGAGTACGCCAAGAAGGGTGTTGACGTGCCGGTAGGCGCCGCCCTCAACCTGGCCGATCGCGTTTCCGAAGTGATCGAGGACTGGTCCGACCAGGCCAGCGCCGAGAAGAAGGTCAAGGGCTACCGCGCCGACCTGACCAAGACCGTCAAGCGCGCCGAGCGTCGTGGCATCACCACCCGTCGCAAGGCGACCACCCAGGCCCGCAAGCAGCGCAAGTCGCTCGAGAAGACCGTCCGCCAGCAGCGGAAGAGCATCGAGAAGACCGTCAAGACGACCAACAAGGACGTCAACAAGCAGATCGAAGCCCGCGTGAACGAAGTCACCAAGCGCGCCAACCAGGTTCAGGCTGACGTCACCAAGGTCGCCGACGAGCAGGGCAAGAAGGCCCAGGATCTGGTCAACAAGGTCACGGAGCAGCTTTCGGCTCTGGTCTAGACCAAACCGCTTAGCCCGGCCGCCGCAGGAGAACGGCGAACCGGTGAAGATCGGCTGACCTCATAACCTCGTCAGTCGATGTAGTACCTCTCCTCCCTCGCCAACGGCCCCTCCTCGGGGCCGTTGGTCCTTAAGTGATGTGATCAACGGGCAGGGATGCAGTTGACTTTCAACACGTACCCAACTTCGGGTCCGTCGTCGCTGAAGACGGTGTACCGGTAGCCCTGGGGGGCACGGAACCGGTTGAATATTGCGGTTCTGCCAAAGACATAGGCCGTAGTGCTCATCCCGCCAACAAAAGGATCGATCGCAGTTGGCGCATCGTCGGGGCAAGTGATCGTTCCGATGGTCTCGGTGAAATTGCCGTCTTGGGCGGTCGGATCCGCTGAGGGGAAGACCTGAGAATGGCTAATTACGATCTTTCCCAACGCCCTGGCTCCGACACTGGAGGTCTTGAGATCATCCCGGCCCACTGTGAACTTGCCGGGCAGGGCAGCGGCGGTTCCACCGATCGCGATCGTCAAGGCGATCAGTGCCACCACCATTGCCGGCGACGGTCTCCGTATCCCTCTCATCCTGCCTCCTTCCCTGCCGAATCAGTCCTTCGGGTAAACAATGACCGATTTCGGCTTCGTTGTCGAGGGCAGATAGGGCCAGCCAGCCTCAGGCAGGGCGCTGGCCCTGAACAGGATTCGCTGGGCCGAGGTGATAGTCCGGAAGCGGTACCGGTACCGGAAAAGTCCTCGGCGGTTGGTCCGGAGCACCTCGACCGGTCGCCACTTGCGGCGGGAAGGGTCGAAGTACTGGATTGCGACCAGCTTGCCCCGGGACGGCGGGAGCACCCCGGCAAAACCGACCTTGCCGGACATCCGGACGACGCCCCCGTTGAGCACTTTCTTCGGCTTGATCTTCAGCGTCACCTTGCCTTTCACCCTCATGCCGAGCTTCGGTCCGGCGGTCCGGGAGATCATCCTGGTGCCCGCGTATGTGACTTCGATCGTCCGCGACGGGCCCGGGGTAAGGAGGACCCTGAAGCGGCCGTCTCCGTCCGTAACCAGATCCCTCGAAACCGCGTTCCGGCTCGAACCGGCCTTGAACGTTTCGATTGCCGTGACCGTCTGGTTCGACAGCGCCGTTTCGCCGCTGGTCAACCTGCCTTCCAGGTAACGGGCGCTGCCATAGCGCGCGAGGATGTTCGACTTTCCGCCAGTGAGCGACGCGGCAATCGAGGCGGGCTGCTTTACGGGCAGGTTGACGATCATCGGATCGCCGGCCGAAGTCCGGTTTCCGGTCGATTCGTTTCCGGCCCTGTCCTCGACGGTCGCGTTCAGTTCATACGCGCCTTGCGCCAGGTCATCGGAAGGGATCCTGGCCTGGTACTGACCGTCGGCCCCCGCGGTCTGGAGTTGAATGAATGTCTCTCCCGACCCCGCCCTCCGGATTCCGATCGAAGCAGAGGCGACGCCCGAGTCGGTGTCATCTGCGGAGATCCGGACGACTTCCGGATCCTCCGGATCCCTGGCTGGATCGAATCTGACCTCTGGCGGGGTGGTGTCGATCCGGACCACCGCCTGGCCCGGAGTCGCGTGAGTGTCGCCGTCATGTCCCGGCATCCCGTCGTTCGCGTTGCCGGCCAGATCTTCCGCCCAGTAGCGGACCCGGTTTACGCCTTCGGTCGCCACCGAGAAACTGGCGAAAGGTCCGGGTGATTCGTAGGCCGCGTAGTTGTCGGCATC
>JAIBCJ010000177.1 GCA_019694145.1 Solirubrobacterales bacterium
CCGAGTTCAACCAGTGGGCGAAGAACCCCGATCTCGACCTTTACCCCGAACCGCTCCGGGCGGAAATCGACGAACTGAACGACCGGATCTACAACTCGATCAACAACGGGGTCTACCGGGCCGGCTTCGCCACAACGCAGGAGGCATACGAGGAGGCTTTCATCGAGCTCTTCGAGGCGCTTGATGTGATGGACGACCGGCTGGGGGAGAGTCGCTTCCTGACCGGCGGCGAGATCACCGAGGCGGACTGGCGCTTCTTCGTCACCCTGATCCGCTTTGACGCCGTCTACGTCGGCCACTTCAAGTGCAACCAGCGACGGATCGCCGACTACGACAACCTCGCCGGCTACCTGCGTGACCTCTACCAGCAGCCCGGCATCCGCGAGACGGTCAACATGGACCACATCAAGCGGCACTACTACATCACCCACCCGCGGATCAACCCGACCCAGATCGTCCCGATGGGCCCCGTCCTCGACCTCGAGAGTGACCCCGCCCGCAGCCACCTCTGATTGTCGAGTAGGTTTATCGACTATGAGCTCTGAAAACAGCGCGCCCCGCTGGCACTGGTTCCTTCCCACTTCGGGGGATGGTCGCAACGTGACCAACGTGATCGACCAGCTCGGTCAGACCTCGATGTCGCGGCCGGCCGATGTCGAATACCTGGCCGAGGTTGCCAAGGCAGCCGAGCGGGCCGGCTTCGAAGGTGTGCTGACCCCGACCGGTTCCGGTTGCGAGGACGCCTGGGTGACCTGCGCCGCGGTCGCCCAGCACACCGAGAAGCTCAAGTTCATCGTCGCCTTCCGGCCGGATGCGATCGCGCCGGCCTGGGCCGCGCACCAGTCGGCCTCCTTCCAGCGGCTGACCGGCGGCCGGCTGCTGCTCAACGTGGTCACCGGTGGCGACCCGGTCGAGCAGAAGTCCTTCGGCGACCACCTCGACAAGGAGGCCCGTTACCGCCGCACCGGCGAGTTCCTCGAAGTCGTCAAGCGCTCCTGGTCGGGCGAAACCTTTGACCACGAAGGCGAGTTCTTTCACCTCGAGAAGGGCGGCCTGCGCCTCGGGTTCGGTGAGGTCGATCCGCCCCGGGTCTATTTCGGCGGGGCCTCTCCGCCGGCCCTCGAGGTCGCCGCCGAATACGCCGACACCTGGCTTACCTGGGGCGAGCCGGTCGACACGGTGGCCGGGCGGGTCGCGCCGGTCAGGGAGAAGGCGGAGGCTGCCGGTCGCGAGATCAGTTGCGGACTGCGCATTCACGTGATCAGCCGTGACACCGAGGAAGAGGCCTGGCTCGAGGCCGACCGCATCCTCGAGGCGATTGATCCCGAACAGGTTGCCGCCGCGCGCGAGAAGTTCGCCCGCATGGAATCGACCGCCCAGGCCCGGATGACCGACCTCAGCCACTCTTCCGAAGGAGACGCGCTCGACCGGGATGCCCTGGTCATCGGACCCAACCTCTGGGCCGGGGTCGGGCTGGTCCGCGAGGGGGCCGGCACCGCGATCGTCGGCAGCCACCAGCAGGTTGCCGAGCGCCTGCTCGAATACCGCGACATCGGCATCGACGAGTTCATCCTCTCCGGCTATCCGCATCTCGAGGAAGCGCTCAACTTCGGCGAGAACGTGCGCCCGCTGCTCGACGCCGCGACCGTCTTCGCCTGAGCGAAGCTACAGTCAGCCCGTGCGGCTGATCAACAATCCGGTCAGGCGGTTCGACTTCGTCCAGAAGCTCGAATGGTTCCTGCTGTCAGCGGTGACGATGATCCTGATCATCCGCACGCAGCTCTGGCTGACCCATTACCCGCAGCTGGGCGGCGGTGGTCTTCACATCGCCCACCTGCTCTACGGCGGCCTCTTCATGGTGATCGCGATCTGGCTCGGCCAGATTTACCTGAACCGCTGGGGCCGGACCGTCCAGGCGATCCTCGGCGGGATCGGTTTCGGCTTCTTCATCGATGAACTGGGCAAGTTCATCACCGAGGACAACAACTACTTCTTCAAGCCGGCCGCCGGAATCATCTACCTGATCTTCATCTTCATGTTCCTGGCCATTCGGGAGCTCTCCCGCCGGCAGAGCCTGGACCCCCGGTCGGCGCTGGCCAACGCGCTTTCGCTGCTGCCGGGCACCGCGATCGGGGAATACCGGAAGGACGAGGCCGAGCGGGCCGGCAGGCTGCTGGACATGGCCGACCAATCCGATCCGATGGTCGGCAAGGCAAGGGAGATGTTCCGCCAGGCGGAAGTGGTTCCGGGCCGGCCGCCTTCGCGACTGACCGGGACCGTGAACCGCATCCACGGCTGGATCCGCGGCCTCACGCAGCGCCGTCATTTCGAGGGGATCGTGATCGCGGTGGTGATCATCTGGGCGCTCTCCTCGCTTTCCTCGGTGGTCGCGATCGATCTCGACCTGGGCGGGGTCCAGGACCATCAGGGACCGGAAGTCAACTCCGGGGTCCTCGGTTCGCTCGAGTCTCTCTCGGCCCTGGTCTCGGTCGTCCTCGTCTTCATCGGCGCCTGGGCGATGGTCCGGCGCGACCACGCCCGGGCCTACCGTTACTTCGGCCGGGCCCTGCTCGTTTCGATCCTGGTGACCCGGGTCTTCGTCTTCATCGAGTCCCAGTTCGCCGCGGTCTTCGGCCTCGCCCTGGATCTGGTCCTCTTCGCGGCGATATCCGAGCTTGCCAGCCAGGACGAAAAGACCCGATTCCGCTTTGGCGGGCTGGGTCAGGCCGATCTGGCCGAAGCCGGTTCAACACCTGAGAAACCCTCCCGTTCACAGAATCCCTGATTTCCCGTATAGTTTCCCGGGCAGGGAATGGGAGAATGACTCCAACGGGGGACATGAGGCGCCTCCAGGCAAAGTGAAATTAGGGATGGAGGAACGCAGCATGCGCAGTATTCGGGTGTATCTGGCCGCTCTGGCCGCATTGATCGGGGGGCTTGCCCTGATTGGCGGGATGGCCACGACCGCCAGTGCCAAGCCGAAGAAGCTCAAGTCCGCGCCGAAGGTAACTTCGAAGGCGACTTACACGGCTCGCGGCAGCGTCGGTGACGCCTATGTCAAGAACGCCGAGGAGGGCCAGACCCTTCTGCTGGTCAATGCGAACAACAAGATCGTTCGCACCGGCAAGGCCGATTCGTTCGGCTCCAAGGTCTTCTATGACGTCGCTCCGGGCAAGACTTTCACGGTCCGCACCCCGAAGGGCAAGGGAGCTCTCGGCACCAAGCCGTTCAAGGTTCTGAAGCCCGGCGCCAACCCGCCCCAGTCCTTCTACCAGGACTCCAGCCACGAACTTCACCAGGGCCTCAACTACGTGAAGATGCGCGACGGCACCGAGATCGCGATGACCGTGCGGCTGCCGCTCGGCAAGACCATCACCGACGGTCCGTTCCCGACCTACATCGAGTACTCGGGCTACCAGACCGCGGCCCCGCATGACCTGCTCAGCGTCTTCCTCGGCGGCGGCGGAAGCGATGATCTCGCTCCGGCCAGCTCGACCGCGGTCGGCTCACTGATCGGTCCGCTGCTCGACTTCGCCACGGTTTCCGTCCAGATGCGCGGTTCCGGCTGTTCCGGCGGGGCCTTCGACCTCTTCGGCTGGCCGACCACCTACGACGGCTATGACGCGGTCGAGACCGTCGCCGCCCAGGACTGGGTCCAGGGCAAGGTCGGCATGGGCGGCATTTCCTTCTCCGGCATTTCCCAGCTCTTCACCGCCGGCACCCGGCCGCCTCACCTGGCCGCCGTCTCACCCCTTTCGGTGACCGACGACGTCTACTACGGCACCGGTTTCCCGGGCGGCATCTTCAACAACGGCTTCGCGTTCAGCTGGATCACCGAGCGGGCCGAGGATGCGGAACCTGCCCCCGAGGGTGGCCAGACCTGGGCCAAGATCATGACCACGACCGGTGACCCGGA
>JAIBCJ010000060.1 GCA_019694145.1 Solirubrobacterales bacterium
TGCTGACCGACGAGGAAGGGCAGATCCTCGAAGCCCATTCGGTTTCGGCCGGGCTCGACTACCCCGGCACCGGCCCCGAGCACGCCCATCTCAGGGACATCGGCCGGGCCCGGTACGTGGCGGTCGACGACCGGGACGCGATCGCGGCCTTCCGGCGCCTGAGCCGGCTCGAAGGGATCATTCCGGCGCTCGAGTCGTCGCATGCGATCGCCTGGCTGCTCGGCGAAGGGAAGATCGGTGACGCCGACGGCAATTACGACGTGCTTTGCCTGTCCGGCCGCGGCGACAAGGACCTGGCCGAGGTGCTGGGCCTGGAGGAGGCCGGATGACGGGCGCGGAGCGGATCGCCGCGGCCTTCGCGGCTGCCGGAGAGGAAGGTCGCGCCGCGCTGATGCCGTACATGATGGGCGGCTTTCCCGACCGGGAGACTTCAACCGCGATCGCGCGCTCCTATGCCGAAAACGGGGCCGACCTGATCGAACTCGGCGTGCCCTTCTCGGACCCCCTGGCTGATGGGCCGGTGATCCACGAGGCCGCGGTGAAGGCGCTTGAAGCGGGTACGAAGCTCGACGACGTGCTGGCGATCTGCCGCGAGGTGGCCGACCGGGTGCCGGTGGTGCTGATGGTCTACACGAACACGATCCTCGGTGGAGCGGGTCCGGAAGCCTTCGCTGCGAAGGCAGCCGAAGCCGGCGCCTGCGGGGTGATCGTGCCCGACCTGCCCCTCGGCGAAGACGAGAAGATCCGCGAGACGATGACCGCCGCCGGGCTGGCTGTGGTTCCGCTCGTGGCGCCGACGACCCTGGGCGAGAGAAGAGCCGAGATCTGCCGGATCGCCAGCGGTTTCGTCTATGTGGTCTCCAGTGTCGGCACGACCGGCGAACGAGCCGAGGTGCCCGCTCACCTGAAGGAGCTGGTCGAAGATGTGGAGTCGAAGTCGAAGGTTCCGGTGGCGGTCGGATTCGGCATCGGATCACCCGAACATGCGGCGATCGTGGGCCAGACGGCCGACGGAGTGATCATCGGTTCGAAACTGGTCCGGCTGGCCGCCGAGGCGGCACCGGGACAGGCAGCAGAGGCGGTCGGTGAATTCATGTCCGAAGCTGCCGCGGCCGTGGCATCAGCCCGCTCCGGTGTCAGGTAGGATTCCCGCCGATGCTGATCCCGGTCACATTCTTCGTCGCTCTCGCCCTCGCGGTGTTCTCGTACTCGCAGGGCCAGGGTGGTCCGGTTGCCGGCCTCGTCTTCTTCGGTGTGCTGTTCATTGGCGCGTTGATTCACGTCTGCCAGCCGCTCATCGAAAAGGGCAAGGCGCTCCGGCCCTCAAAGGACTAACCCCATGAAGATCGGGGTGTTGACCGGCGGGGGTGATTGCCCCGGCCTCAATGCCGTGATCCGTGCGGTGGTGCTCAGAGGAACCCGTGAATGGGGTCACGAGTTCACCGGCTATCTCGACGGCTGGAAGGGTCCGCTTGAAAACGAGTCGATCGAACTCGGGGTTGGCGACGTCCGCGGCATCCTCGCCCAGGGCGGAACCATCCTCGGTTCGTCCCGAACCAACCCGGAAGCGATCGAAGGCGGGGTGGACCAGGTGATCGACAATGTCCGGGCGGCCGGCCTCGACGGGCTGATCGCGATCGGCGGCGACGACACCCTCGGCGTCGCCCGGATCCTCACGGAGAGCGGACTCGGAGTGGTCGGCGTGCCGAAGACGATCGACAACGATCTGAACGCCACCGATTACACCTTCGGTTTCGACACCGCCGTCAACATCGTGATGGAGTCCCTGGACCGGCTGCACACGACCGCCACCAGTCATCACCGCTGCCTGGTGGTCGAGGTGATGGGTCGTCACGCCGGCTGGATCGCGCTTCACGGCGGGATGGCCGGTGGCGCCGACCAGATTCTCGTGCCGGAAGAGGAGTTCGACCTCGAGCAGGTCTGCCGTCAGGTCAACCGCAGCTTCGAGGCCGGGGTTGCCCCGATCGTCGTCGCTTCCGAGGGCGCGATTCCGGCGGAAGGCAGCGAGCTCACCACGGCCGAGGGGACCGACGCCTTCGGTCACGTGCGGCTCGGCGGCATCGGCGGCTGGCTGGCGGAACGGATCGAGGAGAACACGGGGCACGAGACGAGGTCGGTCGTGCTCGGCCATCTCCAGCGGGGTGGAACCCCGACCGCCTTCGACCGGGTGCTGGCCACGCGGCTTGGAAGCCGGGCGATCCAGGCGGCCAACGAAGGCGAATGGGGCACCATGACCACGCTTCGGGGTACCTCGATCGAACTCGCCCCGCTGGCCGACGCCGTGGACGAATCGAAAGTCGTCCCGCCGGAGCGGCTTCGCGAAGCACAGGCTCTCTTCGACTGAATCCCGAATCATCCTGCCCTCGGGAAAGGGAAGGAAGTTCACAACGGGGATCGCTCAGTCGAGCAGGTTGGCGAGGGCGCCGGCCAGTTCCGGCTGCTTGAACTCGTAACCGCCGTCGGTCGCCTTCTTGGGGAAGACCCTCTGACCCTCACGGGCGGCATGGCCGACTCCGCCGCCCTTGACGATGTCAATCGCGAAGCCGGGCACGGGCAGGAACGAGGGCCGGCCCAGCTGCTTGCCGAGTGCTTTCGAGAATTCCTTGTTGGTTACCGGGTTAGGTGCCGTCGCGTTGACCGGTCCGCTGACCGACTCGTTTTCAAGGGCCCAGAGCAGGATCCCGATCTCGTCGTGCCGGTGGACCCAGGACATGTACTGCTTGCCGCCGGCGATCGGCCCGCCAACCCCGGCCTTGAACGGCAGCATCAGTTCCTTCAGCAACCCGCCCCGGGGGTCGAGCACGTGGCCGGAGCGGATCGTCGCCACCCGCAGGCCGTGATCCTCGGCCGAGCGGGCCGCTTCTTCCCAGCGAACCACGATGTCCGCCAGGAAATCGTCCCCGGGCTCGGCATCTTCATAGAGAAGCTCGTCGCCACGGTCGCCGTAGTAGCCGATCGCAGAAGCGGAGATCAGGGTCTTCGGCCGCTGGTCGAGGGCGGCGATCTTGGCCACGAGGTTCTTGGTCGCCTTGATGCGGCTGCGGGCGATCCGGTCCTTTACCTCGTCGTTCCAGCGCTGGTTTATCGGCTCCCCGGCGAGGTTGATCACGGCGTCGACACCTTCAAAAGCATCTCTGGGAGGCCTTTCGCGTTCGCCTTCCCAGCCGTGCCACTCAACCCGGGGGAGGCTGCGGGAAGCCCGGTCCGGGTCACGGCTCAGGCCAACCACGGAATCGCCGCGGTCGATCAGGGCGTTGCAAAGGGTTGAGCCGATCAGGCCGGTCCCACCAGTGACGAGAATGCGCTCGGGGCGCTTGGAATTCGGGTCAGACATCCTGAACTAGTCTAGAGTTCCGGGTAACGGGGCATCGAATGCCTCGTCGCGGTGTTAGCAAGGGGAACAGGGATGAGATTGGTCACGTCCAACCGGAGTCGCACCTGGACCGTTGCAGCGGCCACGGCTGCCCTTGCCCTTTTCGGGATCCTTTCGGGTCCCGGGCCCGCCGGGGCGGCCCCGGCCAGATGCTTCGGCCAGAAGGTCGACCGCGTGATCACCGGTTCCAACAAGACCGTCAACGTCGGGGCCCGGGAAGTCGTGTTCGTCGAAGGCAACCGGATCACCGTCAAGGCCACGGCGTTCAGCCGGATCTGCGCCGGGGACGGATCCCAGACGATCGAGGCGGGGCAGGGATGGTCATTCACCGACGGTGGACCGGGCAACGACAGGATTTCCGCTGCCAAGGGCGATTCGACGGTTTTCGGCGGACCGGGCGACGATCAGATCGAGACCGAAAAGGGCAACAACATCGAGGTCCAGGGTGGCCCCGGCGATGACGAGATCCGTCCCGGCAAGGGAAACAACGTCAAGGTCGACGGTGACGAAGGCAACGACCGGATCTTCCTATTCACCCAGACCGCCAAAGGCGTCGTCGACGGTGGTCTCGGCAATGACCGGATCGAAGGCTCCCAGAGCCACGACAAGCTGATCGGCGGCCCCGAAAAGAACCCGCGGAACCTGCCTGACACCGACCTGATCATTGGCGAGGGTGGAAACGACTCGATTTTCGATTACGGCGGCAGCGGCAACCGGCTGATCGGCCTCGAGGGCGCCGACGAGCTTTCCAGCCTCGGCGATGCGGTTTCCGAACTTCATGGTGGCAACGGGTCCGACAAGCTGTTCTCCAACGGTGGCCGGACCGCCGCCGGGGTCACGGAACAGCTGTTCGGCGAGCAGGGCAACGACCGGCTTTACGCGGACCGTCCCGGCAGCAACGGACCGGCCTACCTCGACGGCGGCGAAGGTGACGACTGGATGTACGGGACCTCGAAGGCCGACACGATCATCGCCAACTCGGGGATCAAGAAGATCCAGGGAGAAGGTGGCGACGACCTGCTGATCTCGACCGCGCGCGGGGCCGGGAACTTCAGCGGCGGCGAAGGCCGGGACACGATCTCATTTGCCGCCCACACCCCGACCGACCGGACCGGGCCGAACGGCGGCGTGACGGTCGATCTCGGCTCGGGCAACGCTTCCGGCGCCTCGGACCAGAACCTGAGCGGCATTGAAAACGTGATCGGCTCCGCTTTCGATGACCAGATCGAGGGCGCGCCGGGCGTCGACAACGACATCGACGGCGGGCTCGGAGACGACTTCCTCTCCGGCCAGGGCGGCGACAACCTCGACGGCGGGCTCGGAGAAAACGATTGCTCCGGCGGCAGCCACACCAACTGCAACGAGAACTCCCCCGGCAACCAGAGGGGGCAGACACAGGTCGACATCATGGAAGGCGGAATCCCGATCGTCCTCGGCAGCAACCAGGCCGATGACATTTCGGTCGGCTTCAATCGCGGCGCCGGACGGTTCGAAGTCGCGGTCGCCGGCGGGGCCCTTCCATCGGGGCTCTGCGAAAAGGCGAACCCGGCCGGCAGCCAGATCAATTGCCCGGCCGACCCGAACGACCTCAACGGGCTGCTCGTCTACGGTGACAACGGCGCCGACCAGATCAAACTCGAGAACTCGATTCCGGCGACCCTGACCACGACGGTCAACGGAGGCACCGGAAACAACACGATCGACGGCGGTCCCAGCAAGGACTTCATTTCGACCGCGGTCGGCAGCGCCGGCAGCACGATCAACGGCAACGACGGCCTCGACGTCCTTTACGCACAGGACCGGGTCACCGTCAACGGCGGCGATGACACAGACATCTTCCGGGTCGTCGATCCCTGCCTCGGAGCGGAGCTGCGTGGCAATGCCGGCACCGACAGCGTGGTGTTCGCGGGTGCCCCGAACGGCGTCAAGGCAAGCCTGGCAGGCGGTTACGCGGAGTGGCGAAACGGCGGCTGTGGCAGTGACACGGACATCGCCAGGGACATCGAGAAGCTCGAAGGAACCGACTACAACGACTGGCTGATCGTCGGCAAGCGGAACTCCTCCCAGGACGGGCGGTCCGTGCTCTTCGGTCGCGGGGGCATCGACATTCTGGACGCGAAGAACGGCAGCGTGGACCAGATCACCACCGGCGCCGGCGGCCGTAACAACACGGTGATCGCCGACAAGAACGACCGGATCACCTGGGGCTACGGACTGGGCGATTACTGAGGCCCCGCCCCGGATCGGGCCGGTTCGCAGGCGGGATTGTTTACTTCCGTTCGCCTGCGGGAACAACAGTGACTTCGCAACTGTTACAGGTTGTCACGAGGAGCTCCCTGGACATGAGTACCCACGACGGGAGATCAAATGTTCGAAGGTAAATCTGCAGGTCGTCTGGTCAGGATCCTGGTTCTGGCCCTGGCCCTTCTGGTCGCGGCGGCCGGTCAACTTTTCCTGACCGCCAGGGCCGAAGCCCGGCCCTCCAGCTGCTTCGGAAAGACGGTCAACCGCGTCGTCAAGTCCAGCAACACGACGGTTCACCTGGCCTACCGGGATGTCGCCTGGGTCGAGGGGACCGGCGTCACCGTGATCGGCAAGCCCTACAGCCGGATCTGCGCTGGCGGTGGCCGTCAGGTCATCCATGCCGGCAAGGGCACCTCCTTCACCGACGCCGGACCGGGCAACGACAGGATCGTCCTGCACCCGAAGAGCAACGACAACCAGGTTCACGGCGGCGCCGGTGACGACGAGATCGACGGCTCGAGCGGAAACGACTTCATCTACGGGTCTCCCCGTCGCCTGCCCTCCGGGGTCAGCGACAGCGACGACCTGGTCGGCAAGGGCGGCAACGATCACATTTACGACTACGGGGGAACCGGCAACCAGCTTCGCGGCCTGACCGGCTCCGACCGCCTGTACAGCCTCGGCAGGGCGGTCTCCCAGGTGCACGGCGGCAACGGCACCGACTTCATCTTCTCCAACGGCGGCAAGAGCCGAAGCGGAGTGATCGAGAAAGTGTTCGGCGAGCAGGGCAACGACCGCATCCGGGCCGACCGGACACCGAACAACGGCCCCGCCTATCTCGACGGAGGCGAGGGTGACGACTGGATGACCGGCAGCAAACGCGACGACATCTTCATTTACAACGCCGGAATCAAGAAGCTGAGGGGGCTCGGCGGAGACGATCTCTTCGTAACCACCGGCCGCGGGCTGGGCAGGATAAATGGCGGCGGCGGAACGGACACGATTTCCTTCGCTGCGCTTACTTCCAGCAACGCCTACGTGCCGGGGATGGGCCCGATCAGCGGGGCCCGGGTTGACCTCCGGACCGGGCGCTCGATCGGCTACACGACCTACCGCCTGTCCGCGATCGAAGATGTGATCGGGTCCGCATTCGACGACTGGATCCGCGGCAAGTCCGGCACCGCCCACATCGACGGCGGGCTGGGTCACAACATCTGTTCCGGCGGGCGCGAGCTGCAGAACTGCAACGGGAATTCACCCGGCGGCGGCAACGGCTCGAGGGCGATCGTTGACATCAACGAGAGCGGTTTCCCGATCGTGATGGGCAGTCGCGGGGCCGATCAGGTCAAGGTCGGCTTCAACGGCGCATCCAGCCGGTTCGAGGTGCAGGTCGCCGGCGGCGCGGCCGTCTCCGGTCTCTGCCGCAGGGCAAACTCTTCCGGCAGCCGGATCAATTGCCCGGCCAACCGCAACAACCTGAACGGGCTCACGATCTCGACCGGTGACGGGGGAGACTCGGTCAAGCTGCTCGGCTCGATCCCGGCCACGATGACGACCAAGATCGACGGCGGCAACGGTCGCAACGTGATCCAGGGAGGTCGAAGCAAGGACCTGATCGAAACCTCGACCAGCAGCGCCGGCAGCGTGCTCAAGGGCGACGGCGGCCTCGACATCATCTACGCCAACGACCGGGTCCGGGTGATGGGCGGTGGCGACACCGACATCTCCCGCGTGGTGAACCCCTGCCGTGGCGCCACGCTTGACGGCGGCCCCGGCACCGACAGCGTCGTCTTCGCCGGTCCTCACGCCCGGCGCGGCGTAAAGGCCGACCTCGGCCGGGGCTACGCACAGTGGCGAAGCGGCGGCTGTGCGGCCCGGACCGACATCGGGCCCGACATCGAGAAGCTCGAGGGGACGGACGGCAACGACTACCTGATCGTCGGCCGGCGGCATCGCGCCCAGCAGGGCCGGTCGGTGATATTCGGCCGCGGCGGAGTGGACCTGTTCGACGCACGAAACGGGCGCAGGGACACGGTCACGACCGGCGCCAACGGTCACCGCAACAAGGTCAGGGCGGACCGGATAGACAAGGTGATCTGGGGTTACGGCCTGGCCGGCTACTGAGCAAACCGGGAATCTCCCGACGCCGAAACTCCGGTCGGTTCGGGGTGCTATCTAAAGTAGATAGACCTTGTTTCCAGCGTTTTGCTTCTCCCGACAATCCCGCCTGAAAGCGATCGGCGCCGGCCTGATGCTGGCCGCTGCCCTGTTTCTCATGCCCTTGCCCGGCCACGCCGAAGCCCGGCCTTCGACCTGCTTCGGCAAGAAGATCAACCGGGTCGTCGGCGGCAGCGGCCAGACGGTCCGACTCAGGTTTCGGGACGTCGCCTGGGTGGCCGGGGACCGGGTGACCGTGATCGGCAAGCCGTTCAGCCACATCTGCGCCGGGGACGGACCGCAGACCATCTACACCGGCAAGGGCATCACCTTCACCGATGCCGGCGCCGGCAGCGACCGGATCTTTGCGGCGAAGGGGAACGCGACCGTAAACGGCGGCCCCGGCAACGACTTCATCCGTACCGAGAAGGGCAACATCCTCCGCGTTTCAGGCGGTTCCGGGGACGATGACATCCGCACGGGCAAAGGCAACAGCGTCGAAATTGACGGGGCGGCCGGCGATGACCGAATCGCCCTCAACTCGAAGACCACCAGGGGGGTTATCCACGGTGGCTCCGGCAACGACTACCTGCGCGGATCAAGGAGCCACGACCGGATTTTCGCCGGGCCGACCCGCAACCCCGGCCGGCTGCCGGACCGGGACACGGTGCTCGGCGTGGGCGGCAATGACCGCATCTACGATTACTCCGGCACCGGCAACCGGCTCTACGGCCTGACCGGCTCCGACCGCATTTACAGCCTCGGCAACGCCGTCTCCGAGATCCACGGCGGCAATGGCACCGACTTCCTTTTCGCGAATGGCGGCGTCACTGGCAGCGGCGTGAGGGAGAAGCTCTTCGGCGAGCAAGGCAACGACCGGCTTCGCGCCGACCAGCCGAACAACAACGGCCCCGCCTATCTCGACGGTGGGGAAGGCGACGACTGGGTGTTCGGCACGCCCAAAAACGACACGATCATCACCCACTCGGGCATCAAGAAACTGAACGGGAACGCCGGCGACGACCTCTTCGTGACCACCGCGCGCGGGCTGGCCAGGGTGAACGGCGGGTCTGGCAACGACACGATTTCCTACGCCGCACACACCCCGCCGGGCGGTCGCCGCATCACGGGAGTGATCGTCGATTTGCGGGCCGGCACCTCGCTCGGGACGACCCGCTACCGGCTCACCTCGCTCGAGAACGTGATCGGTTCTGCTTTCAACGACGAGATCACCGCCGATCCCGGCGTGACCAACAACATCGAAGGCGGTCTCGGGAACGATTTGATCGTCGGCAACGATGGTGACGGGGACAGCGTCGACGGCGGCCTCGGTGTGAACGACTGTTCCGGCTTTGCCAAGTCGACTCGATGCAACCGCGAATCACCGGGCAACTTCGGGAACCGGAGGACCCTGGTCGACATCAGCGACGGCGGCATCCCGATCGTCATGGGTGGAACCCAGGGGGACCGGATATTCGTCGGCTACGACGGCTCGAACCAGTGGTTCCGGATCATCGTCGCCGACGGCGGAGTTCCCTCCGGCAACTGCCGGGGCGTGAACCAGTCACCGGACTCGGCGATCGCGCAGAAGATCCGCTGCCCCGCCAATCGCAACAATCTCGATGGGATGCTCGTTTACGGCGGTGGCGGCGCCGACCGGATCAACGTCGAGAACTCGGTCCCGCCGGACATGTCCACGACCCTGAACGGAGGCGACGGGAAGAACGTCATCCACGGCGGTCGCAGCAAGGACTTTATCCAGACCAGTTTCGACAGCACCGGCAGCGAGATCTTCGGTGGTGGCAACAACGACCTGATGTACGCGAACGACCGGGTCACCATTCACGGGGGCGGCGGGACCGATCACGCCCAGATTCTCAGGCCATGTTCAGGGTCCCTCTACAGCGGCGGGCCGGGCAATGACAGCGCGGTCTTTGCCGGCTCCCCCCGCGGGGTCAAGGTTGACCTGGGGAGGGGTTACGTCGAGTGGTACCACGGTCACTGCGGCGCCCGGACCACGCTCAGGCCCGACATCGAACGGCTGGAGGGCAGCCCGCACAAGGACTGGATGATCCTCGGCCACCGCCACAGACAGCAGCAGGGGCGGTCCTCGCTGCTGGGCCGGGAAGGCGTCAACATCCTCAATTCCAGGAATGGTCGCCGCGACACGGTGACCACCGGCCCCGCCGCTCACCGCAACAAGGTGATCCGCGACCGCCGGGACAAGGTCGTCTGGGGCTGGGGCCTGGCCGCTTTCTAGCCGTTCCGGCTGCAGTCCGGCAGAATCCGGGCATGACCTCCGACCGGGCCAGAAGGGAACTCGATTCCAGGGAATTGCCGGCAGGGCAGTTCGCCCGGCTCCTGAAGGCGGTTGTGGTGCCGCGCCCGATCGCCTGGGTCTCGACCACTTCCGCCGAGGGCGTTGACAACCTGGCCCCGCATTCGTTCTTCACTTTCGCCTCGGAGGTTCCTCCGGTTCTCCAGTTCACCTCGATCGGCCACAAGGACTCACTTCGCAACGCCACCGGGACGGGTGAGTTCGTGATCAACCTGGCCGACCTCGGCAACCTCGACGCGGTCAACGCATCCGGGACCGCCTACCCGCCGGATGAGGACGAGTTCGCGGCGCTCGGGATCGAACGGGAGCCCTCGGTCGCGGTCAGGCCGCCCCGGGTGGCCGGTTCACCGGTGGCGATCGAATGCCGGACCGAGGGCACCGTCGAGTTCGACGAATCGGTGGTCGTCTTCGGCCGGGTGGTTCATCTGGCAATCAGCGAAGCGGTGCTGGACGGAGATCATCCCGACATCGGGAAGCTCGCCCCGATGGCCCGTCTCGGCCGCAACGAGTGGTCGGAGATCGGCAAGGTCCACCGGATCGACCGGATTCCCCTGGATCGGGCGCGCCGAAACGGGAGCTAGACCATCGAATGCCCACTTTGTGCCGGTATGTGGCGCAAAGCGGGTTCTCGCCGCAGGGAGACTCAGCCCAGGGCGGTGAAGGCGCCCGTCTCGACGTTGAAGCGCGCGTCGCCGGCCCGCTTGGCTTCCTGGATCACCGCTTCGGCTACCCGGGGTGCGACGTCACGGTCGAAGACCGAGGGGATGATGTAGTCCTCGGAGAGGTCGTCCCCGACCACGTCGGCGATGCCCCGGGCGGCGGCCATCTTCATCTCCTCGGTGATCTGTGGCGCGCCGGCGTCGAGTGCGCCGCGGAAGATTCCCGGGAAACAGAGCACGTTGTTGATCTGGTTCGGGTAGTCGGAGCGGCCGGTGGCCATGATCCGCACGTACTTGGCGGCCTCCTCGGGAGCAACCTCCGGGTCCGGATTCGACATGGCGAAGACGATCGGATCCCGATTCATCTTGCCCAGCGACTCGGGCTGGATGATGCCCGGGCCTGACAGGCCGACGAACACGTCCATGCCTTCGATCACCTCGTCCGGAGTGCCGAGCAGATGGTCCGGGTTCGAGTTGTCGGCGAACCACTTCTTGATCCCGCTCAGCTCGCCGGCCTGGTAATCCTCGCGAGTGACCGAAAGGGCGCCCTTGCGGTCGCAGCCGACCACGTGGGTGAGGCCGGCGGCAAGCATCATCTTGGTCACCGCCACGCCGGCGGCGCCGAGGCCGACCATCAGCACCCGCAGCTCCTCGATCGGCTTGTCGATGATCTTCAGCGCGTTGAACAGCGCGGCCATGGTCACCACCGCGGTGCCGTGCTGGTCATCGTGGAAAACCGGGATGTCGATCGATTCCTTGAGCCGGTCCTCGATCTCGAAGCAGCGCGGGGCGGAGATGTCCTCGAGGTTGATTCCCCCGAAGGTGGGGGCGATCATCTCGACCGCACGGACGATCTCGTCGGTGTCGGTCGTGTCGAGGCAGATCGGGAAAGCGTCAACCTGGGCGAACTCCTTGAAGAGCATCGCCTTGCCCTCCATCACGGGCATTGCGGCCTCGGGGCCGATGTCGCCGAGGCCAAGCACCGCGGTGCCGTCGGAGACGACCGCCACGGTGTTCTTCTTGATCGTGTACTCGAAGGCGAGCTGGCGGTCCTGGTTGATCGCCGTGCAGACCCGGGCGACTCCCGGGGTGTAGGCCATCGAAAGATCGTCGCGGGTCTTCAGCGGGTACTTGTTCTCGACCGAAACCTTGCCGCCCCGGTGCATCTGCATGGTGCGGTCCGTGTACTCCATGACCCGGGCGCCCCGGATCGAACCGAGAGCACGCAGGATCCGCTCCCAATGGGGCTGGTCAACCGCGTCGATCGTGAACTCGCGGACCCGCTTGCCTTCCGGACCGGCGCCGGGAATCAGGTCCACGCCTACGAGTTGGCCGCCGGCCTCGGCTACGGCTGCGGTCAGCTTGCCGAGAGGCTCCTGGCGGGCATCGAGTTCGACGCGGACGGTGACGCTGTATTGAGCGGAAACGGGTGGCATTGGCTCATCTTACGAGGGCGCAGCAGATCGCCCTGTCCCGACTGGCGAAAGACCTATGATCGGTCGGTGCCCGAAGAGAACCCAGCGCTTTTCCTGATCGACGGCAACAGCATGGCCTACCGGGCCTTCTTCGCCCTGCCGGACTCCATGGCGACCGCCGACGGCCGCCCGACCAACGCGATTTTCGGTCTGGCATCAATGATGGTCAAGTTGATCTCGGATTACCGGCCAAGGCAGATCGCGGTCGCCTGGGACGCCGGCATGTCCGGCCGCGAGGTCGTCTATCCCGAGTACAAGGCCCAGCGTCCGCCCAAGCCCGACCTGCTCCGCCAGCAGTGGCCTCATCTGCTGGAAATGGTCGAAGCGTTCGGATACACGAACGTCAAGGTCGACGGCTACGAGGCCGATGACGTCATTGCGACCCTGACCAAACAGGCCTCGATGGTTGACATTCCGGTGGTCGTGGTCACCGG
>JAIBCJ010000061.1 GCA_019694145.1 Solirubrobacterales bacterium
CAGGCGTAGATCGTCGCCATGGTCCAGCGGCGCTCGAGCACCACCGCGGTCTCCCGCATCTCTGCGGGGACCGGCTGGCAGTTGTTACATCGGTGCGACATCCGCGATGCTCCCGGCCGGCTCGAGGGCCAGGTCGATCACTTCCTCGACGCTGGAGACCGGGTGGAAGCTCATCGCTTCCCGAACTTCCCCGGGCACGTCATCGAGGTCGGCCTTGTTGCGGAAGGGCAGGATCACCTCGGTCAGGCCCGCCGCGTGGGCGGCCAGCACCTTCTGCTTGAGCCCGCCGATCGGCAGTACCCGGCCCTGGAGTGTGACCTCGCCGGTCATGCCGACAGTGTGCTTGACCGGTCGGCCGGTAAGCAGGGAAACGAGGGCTGTGGTCATCGCGGTACCGGCGCTAGGGCCGTCCTTGGGAATCGCTCCGGCCGGGACATGCAGGTGGAACTCGCGGTCGAAGGCCTCGGCCTCGACGCCAAGCTCGTCGCGGTGCGAGCGCACGTACGAGAGGGCGATCCGCGCCGACTCCTTCATCACGTCACCGAGCTGGCCGGTCAGGACCATGCCCTTGTCACCGTCCATCGCGGTCGCCTCGATGAAGAGCACGTCGCCGCCGGTCCCGGTCACTGCGAGGCCGGTCGAGACTCCGGGGATCGCGGTCCGCTCGACCGATTCCTGCCAGAACTTCTGCTTGCCGAGCGCGTCACGGAGGAACTCCTCGTCGACCTTGACCGGGGCTGTCGCCTCGCCGGAAGCGATCCGCGTCGCGGCCTGCCGCATCAGCTTGCCGATCTCCCGTTCGAGCTGGCGCACGCCGGCTTCACGGGTGTACTCGGCGATCAGGTCGGCCAGCACCGCATCCTCGACCTCGACCTCGTCGTCGGTCAGGCCGTTTCGCTTGACCTGCCGGGGCAGGAGGTAATCGCGGGCGATCGCCCGCTTCTCCTCGACCGTGTAGCCGTCGAAGGCGATGATCTCCATGCGGTCGAGCAGTGGCGCCGGGATCGTGTCGAGCATGTTCGCGGTGGCCAGGAAGACGACCTCGGAGAGGTCGATCTCGACATCCAGGTAGTGGTCCCGGAAGCTGTGGTTCTGGGCCGGGTCGAGCACCTCGAGCAGGGCGGCCGAGGGGTCGCCGCGCCAGTCGGCGCCGACCTTGTCGACCTCGTCCAGGAGGATCACCGGGTTCATCGTCTCCGCGTCACGCAGGGCACGGACGATCCGTCCCGGCAGGGCGCCGATGTAGGTGCGGCGGTGGCCGCGGATTTCGGCTTCGTCGTGAACTCCGCCCAGCGAGATCCGCACGAACTCGCGGCCGAGCGCCTTGGCGACCGACTCGCCGATCGAGGTCTTGCCGGTACCGGGCGGTCCGACCAGGGTCAGGATCGCGCCGTCAGCCCGGCTGTCGGCCTCGGCCTCGCGCTCCTTGCGGAGCTTCCGCACCGCGACGAATTCGGTGATCCGCCGCTTCACGTCATCAAGACCGGCGTGGTCGGCATCGAGTACCTCGCGGGTGTAGGCCGGATCGAGTTTCTCGTCGGAGCGTTTGCTCCACGGGACCGCGATCAGCCAGTCGAGGTAGGAACGGATCATCGAGCCCTCGCCCGATTGCTCGCCCTGACGCTCGAGCCGGCGCAGTTCCTTCACGGCCTGTTCCTCAACGGCTTCAGGCATCCCCGCTTCGGCGATCTTCTGCTCGTACTCCTCGATTACGTCGCCTTCGTCCTCGCCGAGCTCCTTGCGGATCGACTTCATCTGCTCGCGCAGGAAGTACTCGCGCTGCTGCTGCTGGGCGCCGGACTCGACGTGGTCGCGGATCTTGCTGCGGACCTGCAGCTCGGCCAGGCGCTCGCGCTGGAACTCGACCGCCTTCTCGAGGCGGGCGGTCACGTTGAGCGTGTCGAGCAGCTCGAACTTCTGGTCGAAGCTGAGGTCGGGGCTGAGGCCGGAGGTGTCGGCGAGCTCGCCCGGCTCGGTCACGTTGCGCAGAAAGCTGACGATGCGGCTGTCGGCGTTTCTGAGTTCGAGGATCTCCTCGACGATCGCCCGGTACTCGCGAACCAGTTCCCTGGTGTGCTCGTCCTCGGGGTGGCCGTCGTGGATCTCCTGAACCTCGATCCGGAGCGCGTCCGGATCATTCTCGTCGGAATGGGCCACACCGGCCAGGCCGCGACGCAGGCCAACCACCGTGGCAACGGTGTCGCCACGGGGGGACTGCCCCTTCTCGACCACGTCGGCGATCACCCCTACCCGGGCGAACTCGCCTTCGCGGCGCGGCAGCAGAAAGACCTGTTCCTCGTCACCGACGTCGATCTGGAGCGTCGCCGTGACCGAGGGGAAAACTATTGCGTCATCAAGTGGAACCAGCAGAAGATCCATTAGTAAGTCCAATTTCTGTAGTTAGTCCTTCGCACAGTGTAGCGCAAGTTGTTGCGCTGTCAACCAACTGCCTCGGACATCGGGACGAACCCGATTCCCACCCCGATACAGGAAGCCTCGGGTGAGGGGTCAGGCCGGGTTCGAGGCCGGGGGTTCGTCAGCGGGGGTGATCTGCTCCCGGGAGGTCTTGGCCCAGGATCCGCGGCCGATCACCTGCCGGACGCTGGAGCGCAGCAGGACCGGCCAGAGCAGCCAGGTGTAGAAGGCATAGACCTGGCCGGTGAGGATTCCCTTGATGATCCCGAGGATGATCGAGCGGTCGCCGATCTTTGCGGCGATCGACCCCATCACGGTGCCGCCAAAACCGAGCAGGTAGAGGAGGTAGAACCACCACCACTCCTCGAGGTTGTGGATGAACCTCACGCCTTCGAAGAAGAAGAGATAGATCGAGGCGATCAGGGAAGCGCCGACGATCATCTGCCAGACCGGCATCAGCAGGAAGACCACCTGTTCGAAACGGGCCGGCAGATGAACCCGGGAGGTGACCATTTCGTCAATCAGGCCCATCGCCTGGAGATTCCCCTGTGACCAGCGGGTGCGCTGGCGAAAGAGCCTCCTCAGACCGGGCACGCCCTGCTGCTCGACCGTCGCATGGTTGTCGTGGTGACATTTCCAGCCGGCGATCATCAGGCGAAGTCCGAGGTCCTGATCTTCGGTCAGCCGGTCACGCCAGGGCCCGCGGCTGGCCGGCTCGACCGCTACTTCCGGCTCCGGATCGTTCTCGACGGTCGCCTCCTCGGCCGGGCCGGGGTCACGGTCGTCGATCGACTGAAGCGCCGCCATCCGGTTGTACTGTCCGTTCCCGCCCATCCCGGCGGTGCCCCACTTGTTGCGCCCGGCCTGGAAGAGATGGCCGTAGATCGAGAACTCGATGTCCTGGAACCAGGTCAGGATCCGGTGGCGGTTGTAGATCCGGACCAGGGTCTGAACGCCCCCAACCTTAGGGTCGACGAAATGCTTCGCGACGAAGGACAGGCTGTCCGGGGCGATGCGGCCATCCGCATCGACGATGCAGAAGATGGTCGTCTCCGGATCGAGCTTGAACCGTTTGATCACCTCGTCAAAGGCGTAGTTCAGGGCGGCGGCCTTGCCCTGCCTCGCCTGCGGGGCCTTGCGCTCGACCACGTAGAGGTCCGGGTCGGTGCGTTCGGCGAGGATCTCCGCGGTGCGGTCGTCGGAGCCGTCGTTGATCACGACGATCCGCTTGCGGGCCACCTCGATCGCTTCCAGACGGCTGACGCTGTCGGCGATCGTCACCTCCTCGTTCAGGGCCGGGACCAGGAAGATCCACTCGAACAGCTCCGGGTTGACTTCCTCCTGCCGGGCCAGGTGGCGATCGGACTTGATCCCCCGGAAGAACAGGACGACCGTCCAGAAGAACATCGCGACCACGATCAGGAAGGTGATCAGGAAGAGGACCTCGAAGAACGGGTCCAGCCCCAGGAAGGGGTACCACTCGGCAAAGATCAGGTGCGGAACCACTTCTCTGTGATCGTTCCGAACTCGGCCCAGAGATTGCCGACCGGGTCCACGACCGCCTCCTCGTGATGACGCTCGGACTCCGGCACCAGCGCGGGGTCGAGCCGGCCGCTGGCCTCACCCGGCAGGGTGTAGCCCGACGCCTTGATCACGGCGTTGCGGCTGTAGGTGGAGCGGAAAGGTTCCGGCATCTTTCCACCGACGTAGAGATTGGTAAGCGCCGCGACGATCCGCTCCGAGGCCCGTCCGTCGCCGTACGGGTTCTCCGCTTCGCTCATCGCCTGGTAGGCAGCCTCGCTCTTCAGCAGCAGGTCGGCTTCGGCCTGGATCCTTGCCGGGTCGGTCCCGACCAGGCGAAGTGTGCCGGCCTCGACGCCCTCCCCGCGTTCGGTCGATTCGCGGCAGACCAGCACAGGCTTGCCGAGCGATGGTGCCTCCTCCTGAATCCCGCCCGAGTCGGTGATGATCAGATAGGAGCGGGCCATCAGCCGGGCGAACTCGGGGTAGGAAAGCGCGTCGGTCAGGCAGACGTTGGGCAGGTCGCCAAGGTTCGCCAACTGCTGCCGAACCGCCGGATTCGGATGCTGCGGGACGACGAAGTAGGTGTTCGGATGCTCGATCGCGAGCAGCCGGACACCGGCGACGATACCGTCGAGCCCGGCGCCCCAGTTCTCGCGCCGGTGGGCCGTGATGGTGACGACGCGCCGGTCACTGGAGCAGATTTCGGCCACGATCGGATCGGAGAACTCGACCTCGAGCCCGGCCGCCCACTGCAGCGAGTCGATTCCGGTGTTGCCGGTGATGAAGATCTGGCTGACCGGCACGTTTTCCCGGACCAGGTTCTCGAGGTTGTGGGAGGTCGGTGCGAGGTTGAAGGCAGCGATGCAGGTGATCAGCTGCCGGTTCAGTTCCTCCGGGAACGGGGTCAGGTTCGACTGGGTCCTGAGGCCCGCTTCGACGTGGATCACCGGGATCCTCAGGTGGAAGGCGGCCAGCGCGGCAGCGAAGGCCGAGGTCGTGTCGCCGTGGACCATGATCGCCATCGGGTATTCACCGGCTGCGGCCTCGTCCTGTTTGACCGTGCCGTCGGCCCCGTACTCGACCCGGACGAAATCGTCCAGCCGGGCCATCACCTCCCGGACCCGGTCATTCAGTTCGTTGCGCGCCCCGCCGACCCAGAGGTTGAAGTCGATCTCGATTCCGGCCAGATCGAAGACTTCCTTGACCATTTCCTGGTGCTGACCGGTGGAAACGATCTGCGGGATGAACATCTCGTTCTCCTTGAGAGCGAGGATCATCGGAACCAGCTTGATCGCCTCCGGCCGGGTGCCGACGACCACGAGGATCTTCACCGGAACCGGCTTGTCGGTTCCCTTCTGCTCGGTCATTCGCGAAGCCTACCCGGATACAGGCTGAATCCGCACATCCATGCGGTCTATGCCATAAATCCCGCTGACCGCCTGCAGCTCGGTCAGGCCGTTCAGTTCGATCGTTTCGACCTTCTCCGCGAGGAACCGCAGGCCCTCCTCGAGTTCGGCCCGGGCGATGTTCGAGCCGACGCAGTAGTGAATGCCGGCGCCGAAGGTGAGCGGCCGGGTCTTGCCGCGCTCCGCGGCGATGTCAAAGTCCCGCGGATCCCCGAAGGCCTCCGGGTCCCGGTTCCCGGTGAAGGAACAGACCACCAGCAGGGTGCCGGCCGGGAAGGTCACGTCCCGGTACTCGACTTCCTCAACCAGCTGACGGGCGGTGAAGGCCGTGACCGGTTCGAAACGCAGTACCTCGCTGACCGCCTGCGGGACCATCTTTTCCGGGTCCTCGCGGAGCAGCCCCCACTGATCGGGTGCTGCGGCCAGCAGCCGGATCGCCTGGGAAAGCTGGCTCTGGGTGGTGTCGACCCCGCCGACCAGAATGTTCAGGACCAGGTTCCGGAGTTCCTGATCGGAGAGCTTCTCCCCTTCCTCCTCGGTCCTGATCAGGGTGGTGATCAGGTCATCGGCCGGGGTGCCGCGACGCTCCTCGATCAGCGGATCGACCCAGGCGTAGAACTCGGCGACCTTGTCCTGAACCGTCTCGACGGTCTCCGGGTCGGAGAGGGCGATCGGGTCGAACTGACGCTGGATCCATTCGGACCAGTCGTGAAGTCGGGAGGCATCGACCGCCGGTGCGCCCATCACCCGGGCGATGGTCTGGGAGGGATAGGGCCGGCTGAAACGCGAGACGAAGTCGAACTCCTTGGTTTCCAGTTCCTCCCAGAGCCCTTCGAGGATCTCCCGCATGACCGGTCGCCACCGGTTGGCCGCCCGCGGGGTCAGGGCAGGATTGACCAGGCTCCTCAGCCGCCGGTGGTCGTCACCGCTCCGGTTGATGATGTTGGCGTCAACCTGGTCCCTGAGTGGCCCGTCCTTGATCCCGAACAGGTCGGCGATGAGCCGGCCGGGGAATTCGGCCGACCGGGAACGCAGAAAGAACTCCCCCGCCTCCCGGTCAATGACCACCAGCGAAAGCGGCCCCTGCGCCAGCCACTTGCCCGAGTCCAGCAGTCCGTTCGCCGCAACATGCCACCGGTCCCCCTTCAATTCGGGATCAGCCGGATCAATCCCGGGCAGGTCCAGTTCGGTGACCAGGGTCGCCATTCCCGAAGGCTATCCCCTGTAGCCGACCCATCCGCTTATGGATGTCCCGGGTCGGCGGGGCCGCTGCTCGAAGCAGGTCACGCCAACCGGCGCCAGGGTTACAGGAAGGCCGAAGGCTCGACTGCGGTCAGGAATCGGCGAACTTGTAGCCGATTCCGCGGACTGTGAGGACCAGTTCGGGGCGCTGGGGGTCGGTTTCGACCTTCTGGCGGAGGTTGGAGATGTGAACGTCGCAGGCGCGTTCGTCTCCGTCGAATTCGGTCTGCCAGAGCTCTTCCATGATCTTGGCCCGGCTGAACACTTCACCGGGACGGGCGGCGAGCAGGCGGAGCAGCTGGAACTCGGAACGGGTCAGGCTGACCGTCTTGCCGTTGACGGTCACCACGTGGCGGGCCAGGTCGATCGTGACCGGTCCGGCGGAGATCCGGGTCTGCTCGGGGGCGGGGGCGCGATCAAGCTCGCGGCGCCGGAGCTGGGCCCGGACCCGGCCGAGCAGCTCCCGCAGCGAGAAAGGCTTGGTCACATAGTCATCGGCCCCGACCTCGAGGCCAACCACCTTGTCGACCTCGGCGTCCTTGGCGGTGAGCATGATGATCGGCACCGTGGAACGGGAACGGACCTCGCGGCAGATGTCGAGGCCGGACTTGCCCGGCATCATGATGTCGAGGATCAGCAGGTCGAAGTCGAACTCGCCGGCCAGGCGCTCTTCGGCATCGGTGCCATCCTCGGCGGCGGTCACCTCGAACCCCTCCTGGGCCAGCGCGTAGCCGACCGAGTCGCGAACCGAAGGTTCGTCGTCGGCGATCAGGATGCGCCCGGCGGCGCCGTTCATGGATGGATTGGTGTTCATGCGATTGGTGTCTTCGACTGGTCTATCAGAGGAAGGCGAACCCAAAAGGTACTGCCCTCGCCCTCTACGGAATTGGCTCCCATCTCTCCGCCCATCACATCGGCCATCCTGCGGGCGATCGCGAGACCCAGTCCGAAGCCCTCCTGGCGCCTTGTTTCGGAGCGCCGGTAGAAGCGTTCGAAGACCCTTTCGATCTCCGCCTGGGGGATGCCGGTACCGGTGTCAATCACCTCGAGCAGCATCTCGGCGTCCCCGACCCGGCGACCGCGGATGGTCACAGAACCGGGGGCCGGAGTGTTCTTGCAGGCGTTGGTGACCAGCCCGATCAGCACCTGCCTGAGCAGGGTCGGGTCACCCTTGGCAGCCAGATCCGGCTCGACGTCGGTTCGCAGTTCGAGACCGACCGGGACCTCGACCGCCGCTTCGACGTCCTTTACCGCGGAGCCGATGTCAACCACCTCGACCTCGCCGGTGCCGAGCGCCTCGACCCGCGCAAGGGTGAGCAGCGACTGGGTCAGCCTGGACATCCGCTCGGCGTCGGCGGAGAGGCGGTTCAGGAAGTGATCCCGGGCCGGCGGGTCATCCTTGGCCCCGGACTGAAGCACCTCGATCGCC
Source organism: Solirubrobacterales bacterium (assembly GCA_019694145.1). Lineage (GTDB taxonomy): Bacteria > Actinomycetota > Thermoleophilia > Solirubrobacterales > 70-9 > 67-14. Next base: position 8,017 of record JAIBCJ010000061.1, read on the forward strand.
CCCGAGATGCCGGCCAGCGGATTGCGGAGTTCATGGGCCGCGTTGCTGACGAAGTCGCGTTCGGCGAACTCCTTGCGCATCTCGTCGGTACGGTCGCGGACCACGACCAGCACCGCCCCTTCGTCGGGAAGCGAGCGGGCCTGGAGCGCGTAGGCGCGGTCACCCATGCGGAGCGCCGGGTGCGCGGCGAAACCCTCGACCGCGGCCCGTCTGACCGAGGACATCATCGGTTCGGGGGCCCGGCCACCCTGTTCGAGCAGGGCGTTCGCGGCCGAGTTGTGGAACCGGACCGAGCCGTCGTCGTCGATCACCATCACCGCGTCGCCGAGCCCGTCGAAAATGGCGGCCAGCTTGTCGCGATCGGCAGTCAGCACGCCGAAGCTTTCCTTCAGGGCGGCCCGCATCGAATCGAGCGAACGGGCGAGGTCGCCGATCTCGTCACGGCCGCGGACCGGCAGGCGGACGTCGAAGTTGCCGGAAGCGAGGTCATCGGCCTTGGCCGCGATGCGCTTGAGGCGGCCGGTGATCACCGAGGCGATCCCGACTCCGACCAGGGTGCCGATCAGGATCGCGATCAATGCCGCGCGCAGGCTTTCCGAGCGCAGGGTGTCGATCGCCGAGCGGATCACAACCGGCCGCGAGTAACGGCCGACCACGACCCCGACCTGCTCGCCTTCGTTGCCGACCGTCGTTCCGACGATCGCGATTTCGCCGCCCTTCAGGTCCCGGGAGGAGCGCGAACCGACCAGCGCCTCGTCGAGAGCCTCCTGGTAGGGCTTGCTCGCGGGGAAGGTGGCAGCCGGGTTCTCGGGGGCAACCAGGTCGCCGTCGGAATCGAAATACCAGGCGGTGTAACCCTCGCCGTTGGCGGCTTCGAGTTCGGCCTTGGGGTCGACGTCGGGCTCGCTGAGCCGGTCGGCCAGACGGACCGTGCGGCCGACCGCGAGTTCGGTCGAGCGTTCGTTCAGCACGTCCTGGCTCTTGTCGGTGATGAAGGTGTAGAGAATCCCGGCGGTCAGGAAACAGACCAGCGTGAATCCGGCCGCCAGCCAGACCCGCATGCCGATGTGGCGGCGGCGCGGGAAGCGTGATCGCCTGCCTCGGCTGGATCGTGGGCTGCTGGCGGGGCTGCCGCTCATGAGCGGACCCTAGAGGTTGTGGCCAAACTCTGTTCCCGGTGTGGAGACTCTCGGCCGCAACCTCTATTTCATGCCAGAATCGCCGCGTGAGGAAACTCGTCTTCATTCCGGCCTGGAACGAGGAAAACTCGATCGAGGCCGTGATAGCCGACGCCCGGGAGCATGTTCCGGACGCCGACGTGATGGTCGTCGACGACGGTTCGACCGACCGGACCGCTGCCCTGGCCCGTCGGGCCGGTGCCCTGGTCGCCTCGCTTCCCTTCAATCAGGGGGTTGGCGCCGCCCATCAGACGGCCTACATTTTCGCCCTGCGGCACGGCTACGAAATCTGCGGCCAGCTCGACGGCGACGGCCAGCATCCCGCCTCGGAGGTCACCCGGCTGATCGCCGCGGTCGAGGCCGGAGCCGACCTCGCGGTGGGTTCCCGCTTCGCCGATGACATCAACCTGAACATTCCCGAATACAAGTCGACCTTCGCCCGGCGGATCGGCCAGCGGCTGTTCAGCCTGCTGGTCTCGACCTCGACCCGGCAGACCTTCACCGACACGACCAGCGGCATGCGGGCCCTGAACGAACGGGCGATGCAGCTCTTCGCCGACCGGTACTCCTCCGAGTTCGCCGAGGTCGAGTCGCTTCAGCAGGCGGTGCGCGCCGGCCTGGTGGTGCGCGAAGTCCCGGTCCACATGCTGGCCCGCGAGCACGGGCGCTCCTTCATCGGTCCGCTCACCTCCGCCTATTACATCTTCAAGACCCTGATCGTGCTGTTGATCGGCCAGCTCCGACCGAAGCAGGTGGAGCAGTGATCTGGGCCCTCGCGGCCGATACCGAGCCGGTCGTTCGGCTGACCCCCCAGGCGCGCATCATCGGTGCGGTCCTGGCGATCGCCTTCATGGCCCTGATCCTCGACCTGATCCGCCGCGACAAGCTGCTCGAGCGCTACTCGATCGTCTGGTTTCTGCTCGGAATCGGCATGCTGCTCGGCGCGATCTTCCCCGTCGCCCTCGAATGGCTGGCCAAGGCGATGGGCGTTCGCGATGTGACGATCGCCCTCTTCTCGGTCACCCTGCTGATCCTGCTCGCTCTCTCGCTCAATTTTTCGGTGATCGCTTCCCGCCAGTCGAAGCAGATCACACGGCTCGCCCAGCAACAGGCGATCGACGGGGTCGAGGAAGAAGCGGCTAGTCCCGCAGCGTCTTCTCGAGGCGAAACGCCAGCGCCTCGAGAGCAAGCTCCTCGCTGACGTTCAGCTGGAAGCTGCGGCGGGTTTCCTGGATCTGGCTGACCGCGTCACGGGCCTGGCCGAGTTCGATCCCTTCCGCCTGGGCCTCGAGGACTTCGAGCCGGTCCTGGTTGAAGGCGAGGTCGGGGGCGCCGGCGATGACCGTCGCCCAGTCACGGGCCCAGGCGGCGGCGAGGTGAAGGCCGAGGTCGAGCATGCCGGTGCGGGTCTTCCGCTGGGCCCTTCGCACCGCCTCCTCGATCTCGGTCTTGGTGTGCTTGATGCCCTCTTCCTTTTCCTCGTCGAAGTCGGCCTGGACGAGCTCGCCGGAATGCTCGCCCGCCGACCTGGCCTGGGCCAGCAGGTCAAGCCAGGGCGAGCCGGGGAACTCGTCTTCGAGGGCGCAGGTCATCAGCCGTTCGGCCGCGACCCTGAGGTCGCTGCCCCGTTTGCCGGCCAGAAACCTTGCCTTGTCGAGGTCCCCGCCGGCCAGTTTGGCGGCCGAGTGGAGCGCCTCGGGACTTGCCAGCCCGTCCAGTTCCGCTTCAATCACCTCGAACGGGAGCGACCCGAACTCGATCAGCTGGCAGCGGGAGGCGATGGTCGGCAGCAGGCCTTCGCTTTCGGCTGAAAGCAGGATCAGGTGGGCATGCGGCGCCGGCTCTTCGAGGGTCTTCAGCATCGCGTTCTGGCTTTCCTCGTTCAGGGCGTCGGCCGCCTCGATCACGAAGACCCGGGCCGAGCCCTCGAAGGGGCTGAGCGGCGCCTGGTGGATGATCCGGTCGCGGATCTCCTGGACCGCGTGGCTCATGCCTTTCGGCCGCAGCCAGACCAGGTCCGGATGGGGCGAGGGGTCAAGCAGGGCGCGCCGGCGGGAGTCCTCGGGGTCGGCGCTGCCGGCGCTCAGTATCCCGGCCGCGAAAGCCCGGGCGGCCCTGGCCTTGCCGGACCCGGAGGGACCCCTGAAGAGATAGGCATGTGATGGCCCCTGCCTGAGAGCGGCTTCGAGCTCGGCCCGGACCCGGGGCTGATGGGAGGTGGATTCCTCCAGCGTGATCACGCCAGCATCCTCGCAAGCCGCGAGGAGGCCACGCCGCCTCCCCGCCCTTTCACGCCGGGAGCCTGGCTTCGACCTCGGCCAGGATCAGCCGGTGGACCTGCTCGGGGGATCCGGTCGCGTCGATCGGTACGACCCGGTTCGGCTCGCGACGGGCGATGTCTTCGTAGGCCTCGGCGACCCGTTCCTGGAAACGGACCCCTTCCGCCTCGAAGCGGTCGTCGGACCCGGCCCGGTCCAGCCCGAAGGCGGGGTCGACCTTCAGCCAGAGGGTGAGGTCAGGCACCAGGCCGTCGGTCGCCACCTCGGAGAGCTCGCGAACCCGGACTATCCCGAGGCCGCGGGCCACCCCCTGGTAGGCGATGGTCGAGTCGGTGAAGCGATCGCAGATCACGGTCCGGCCAATCTCCAGGGCGGGCCGGATCACCCGGCTGACCAGGTCGGCCCGGGCGGCGCAGAAGAGCATCAGTTCGGCGATCGGGTCGAGCGGGGTCTCCGGGTCGGCCAGGAGCTGCCGGATCCGCTCCGCGGCGTCGGTTCCGCCGGGCTCGCGCAGGGTCATCGCGCTCGCTCCGAGAGCGTCAGCCAGCATCGCGGCCTGGGTGGTCTTGCCCGAGCCGTCCACCCCTTCGAGCGTGATGAACACGCGTCAGCCCTTCTTGGGCTTGCGAGCTCCCGCCTTCTTCACCCGGCGGGTGCCGAGGTCGGGCGGGTTGGCGATCCGGGCGGCGACGGTTTTCGTCTTCGAGGATTTCTTTCTGGCACCGGACTTCTTGGCCGGCTTCTTCTTGCCGGACTTCTTCGCTTCAGCTTCGTCCAGTTCCTTCGCCTTCTTCGCCGCTTCCTGGGCCGCGAGCCTTTCGGCCTTTTTTTCGCGCATCTCCACCATGGTCGGGCAGTCGTCGTTGAAGCAGAGCTTCCACGGCCGGCCGGCCCGGCCCCGGGTCTTGACGTTGACCCGCGGGGTGCGGTGGCAGACCGAGCAGTTCTCTTCCAGCGGCGTCACTTCGTAGAAGTTCGGCTGCGGCATCGGGAAGGTCTGGTCGCAGGATTCCGGGTTGTCGGCTTCCCAGCCGGTGCAGCCGACGAACGACTTGCCGGACTTCTTGGCCCGGATGATCCGCAGCACGTTCGGCGAGCCATCCTCCTTGGTCCGTCCGGCTTCCTTGCAGACGATGCAGGGCCCGAGGATCCGGTCCTGGTCCATGCCTTCCCAGATCATCTTCGAGAGGGCCTCTTCACCCTGGAGCAGATCCTT
>JAIBCJ010000178.1 GCA_019694145.1 Solirubrobacterales bacterium
AGCCCGAACATCAGACGAAACTTCATGGTGTTCTCCCTCAACCTTCTGGTTGGCTTTCCCAAGCAGGAGTGATTGTGACGGACCTTGCGGTCGCGGGCTTCTAGGTGTCGGAGACGTCCCGCGGCCGGCGGCTCTTGGCCTGACCGAAATCGAGACGGGTCGTGCCTCTTCGGGCGGCCAGGGTCAGACCCTGGTGAACCAGCTCGAAGTTGACCAGCAGTCCCTTCCCCTTGCCGCGGGAGAGCCGGTTTTTCGGCAGCTTGACTGTGACCGTCGCGGTCTTGCGGCCGCTCTGCAAGGCAGGGACCTTCACGGATTTGCTGACCACGGCCTTGCCGCTCTTGCCCTGCCTGGCCTTGTACTCGAGTGCGGCGCCGGCGATCGGCCCGGTGCCGGTGTTGGTCAGAGTCACCTTGAATCTGGCCGACCGGCCGACCACAGCCTTCTTCGGGAACTTGATCTGCATCTTCGCCCTGTAGGTGAGGGGCGCGGTGGCGTTGCCGGTCAGGGCGACCTCGACCACGCCACCCGTGGTCAGGGCGGTCAGGGTGGCTGCGCGGGGACCGGGACTGCCGGACTCCGGATCGAAGGTGACCGTGATCTGGCATTTCTCGTTGACCGGGATCGGGGCCGAGCAGACGGCGGGATCGGCCAGCTCGAAGGCGTCCTGGTCCGGCCCCCCGATGGAAAGCGACTGGACGGTGACCGGGTCGAGGCCGGTCGAGGAAAGGTTGAAGGTGTGTTTGGGCCGGTTCGACGAGGGGCCGACCGGAGAGCTGCCGAAGTCGAAGCTTCCGGTGTCGAACTCGCCGGCCGGCTCGGTGCCGTTGCCCCCGACCGGAATGAAGTGAACTTCGCCTTCGGTCACGACCCCGGTGATCTCGGCATATCCGCCCCGCTGTGAGGGAGTGAATTCGAGCAGGTAGGAACAGGACTGGCCGGCGGGAAGCTCGCGGGTGATTCCGGGCGGGACGGGGCTGCATGTGTCCTGGGAAATGCCGAATGAAAGCCAGTCAGTGCCCACTTTTCCGGCAAAGGCCCCCCTGATCAGGGCCGGGCTCCCGCCGGTATTGGTCAGAGTGATCAACTGTGACGCGGTGGAGCCGACCGGAACGTCGCCGAAGGCGACCTGGCCGGGGTCGAATGTGTAGGCCGCCTCCAGGGGGGTGTCGGAGAGCTGAACGGAGTTGCCGTCGGCCGTGGCCTCTACCGCCGAAGCGGATGCCGGGATGGCGAGCAGGCAGGTCAACGTCACCAGAACTGCGGCCAGATGACCCCTTGACATCCCTTACCCCCAATTGCTCGTTACCTGAAAGGAAGATCCCCTCTGCCGACCATATTCCTTTTTCCGGTCCGGCGAGCCGGCCTAGTTCTTCCCGGTTATCTGGGAAGGATGGAAAGGCTGAAAGTTGCCGGTGCGGAGCGGGTACGATCCCGCTCATGAGCGATAGCGAGAGCCCGGTCGTCCTGACCGGCACCATGAACCGGCTGAACGGCACCGAACAGGATCTGGGGGAGTACCTGGGTCAGGTGACCCTGGTCGTCAATACCGCCAGCAAGTGCGGGCTGACCCCGCAGTTCGAGGCCCTGCAGGCGGTCTATTCCGACAAGAAGGACGAGGGGTTCACGGTGCTCGGTTTCCCGGCCAACGACTTCATGGAGCAGGAACCCGGCAACGCCGACGAGATCGCCGAGTTCTGCCAGATCAACTACGGGGTCGAGTTCCCGATGTTCGAGAAGTCGACCGTGGTCGGGGACGAGGCGAACCCGCTCTTTGCCGAACTGGCCGCACAGTCCGAACAGCCGGAATGGAACTTCGCCAAGTACCTGATCGACCGCGAAGGCCGGCTGGTCAGGAAGTTTCCGGCACCGACCACCCCGGACGACCCGGAAGTGATCGAGGCGATCGAAGCCGAGCTGGCCTCCGAATAGGGGGCCGGCCTAGCTGCCGAGCTTCTGGCGCGAGCGCCGCGCGAGGTCGACGGTCGCCGCGCGCAGGCCGCCGGGCTTGTCGATCCGGTCGGTGAAACTGACCCGGGCCGCCTTGTCGCCCTCGGGAGTGGTGAGCTGAAGGTCCAGTCCGTAGCGGTCGGCCCGTTCGCACTTCGCCTCGGTCGCGTCCTGGTATTTGGTGAAGGCCCTGGCCATCAGCAGGAGCGCATCGGGGTGATCGGCGTTCAGATGGGCGATCGCATCGGGCACCTGGGGCTGGACCGGATCCGGCTCGGCCTGGCTGTACTCCTCGGCCGACGCTGAATCCATGCGGCCGTAGCCACCGACCCAGCGCACCCGGTCGACCTCGAGGATCCAGAAGGCGAAGTCATTGAAGTCCGCGTACATGGCGGCGGAAGGGACGGCTTCGAGGTGTGCGGCCCGGGCCGAAGTTTCGTCGGGGTGCTCGTCCGAACGCTTGACCTTGCCAGCCAGGGTTACCCGGCCACCGGCCAGGATCTCGCCCGTGTGAAACGGGTCGCTGACCATCAGCGAAGCCTGCCGGCTGTTCTCGAGGTTGCGGGCGTGCTCGGCCAGGGTCGAGAGGCAGAAGACCGGGCTGCCGTCATCCATGACCCCGAAGGTGACCAGCGAAGCCCAGGGGGTGCCGTCCTCGCTGAGCGATCCGAGCGTGCCGTGAGTTGCGTTGGCGAGGATCGTTCGCGACTCCTCGGCGGCGCTGCGGCGGTTGCCTCCGAAGGCGATCGGGGCGACGTCCGGAACCGCGGTGTCCGGGTCAGCGTCGTGAACTCCGATGACGGCCTTCAGGTCACGCTCGTTCTTGGTTTCGGTCGACACCGCTGCTCGCTTTCGGTTCAGGTTGAGGGGTTGGGGAGGACGGACGGGAAGAAGTTAGGGTACCCTATTCCTACCGCAGCGGCGGGATTCACGGCTGGTCCAATACCTTCGCCTCCGCGCTGTGTTCCAAGGTTACTTGCCTACCCCTCGAAGGAGTCCAGCCCGCAGATGACGACCGCCGCCGCACGCCCCCAGTTTCGATTCAGCCGGATTTTCGGGGCGCTCCTGCTGCTCGCTGCCGTCCTCGCCGGATTCGCCTTCGTCACTCCGCAGGCTGACGCCGCCAAACAGAAACGGGTCGTGGCGATCAGCCCCTTCGCCGCCGAGGCAATCGTTCAGATGGGCGCGAAGAAGAACCTGGTCGCGGTCGGCCAGACGATCGGCGCCTCCAATCACCACAACAAACTGATCCGCGGCATCCCGAAGCTCAAGCTGAGCCACCCCAACGGGCCGAACCTCGAGGTGATGGCGAAGCTGAAGCCCGACGTCGTCTTCAGTTCGGACCGCTGGGCTGCCGGCACCAAGGCTCTGAACCGGCTGGGCATCCGGGTGGTCTATGCGGACCCGGAAAAGCTCGGCCAGGTCAAGCCGTCCGTGAGCAAGATCGGCCGGGTTCTCGGCAAGGGCAGGCAGGCGGCCGCCCTGAACCGGCGGATCAGCAAGAGCTTCAGCAAGTCAACCCGGCCCTCGACCAAACACCCGAAGGTGCTGGTCGTGCTCGGCATCGGCAACACCGCGATGGCCTTCCTCCACAACTCGTGGGGCGGGCAGCTGGTTGACAAGGCCCAGGCCAACCTGGTCACCGGCGGGGCGAAGGCTGACGGAGGCTTTGCCCGGCTCTCCGACGAGGTGGTCGTGGCCCAGAACCCGGACATCATCATCGTGGTGCCTCACGGCAACAGCGATGACATCGATCAGGTCTACGACTACATAATGAACAACGATGCCTGGCAGTCCACGACCGCGGTCGAGAAGGGGAAGGTCTTCGTTTCGATCCACAACGAGCTGCTCCAGGCCGGCACCAATGTCGGTTCAGTGATCAGCGGGCTGCGGACCAAGTGGCTGAA
>JAIBCJ010000062.1 GCA_019694145.1 Solirubrobacterales bacterium
TCTCCGTAAATCGTGAGAAGAATCACTGCCGCGAGCGCGATCAGCCGGCCGGTTTCATCGAGTCCGGTCAGCAGGCAGACCCCGGCGATCGCCCCGGCAAGGTTCGAGCCGGTGTCCCCGAGCATCGCCCGGTCACGAAGCGTCCAGAAGATTCCGACCGCGAATGGTCCGAGGAAGACCCCGGTCAGTTCGATCGGGAACAGCTCCCAACCGCCAAGACAAAGCCCGATCACCATGAGAAAAAGCACCTTTTCGACCCTTCCGCCACGCAGGTCGAGCAGGTTGAAGAGGTTGGTGGTCAGGATGAGGAGCGCCACGTCGGCGATGTAGGAAGGCCACTCGTTTCCGGTTCCGGTCACCACATAGGCGGCCAGCGCGAGTGCGCCGATCGCCTTGACCGCGCCGGTTGAAAGCTCCCCCCTGAGGACGGCCGACGCGTGGCCGCGCCAGCCCCGAGGGGTGCCTTCGGCGTGTCCGAGGCCGAGCGAGTCGTCAAGCAGACCGAGAAAGGCGACGCCGATCAGGTAGATGATCCAGCGTCTCAGCTCCGGTTCGAGCAGGTCGAGGCCGGCCCGCTCGTTCAGAACCGCCAGGGGAGCCAGCGCGACGAGGGAAGCGGTAACCAGTACCGCGCCGAGCGGAAAGGCAAGCTTCTCGCCCCGGTAGTTGACCCTGGTCAGGCCAGCCCCGAGGAGCCCGCGGACGCCGGCGGGGACGACCAGCAGGCCGACGAGGATGGCGACGGGGAAACCGAGCCAGGTTACGGCTCGGCCCTGCCCTGACCGTTCTGGCCCTGGCCGCCGTCACCGGGAGCGACCGGGTTCAGCAGCTCGGGCATGATCCGGGTCGCGCCGTCCCCCACCCCGAAGGCCCCCTCGGCTCCGTTCAGCGCGTAAACGAGGCTGACCTTGCCGGCCGGCTGATCGAGGTTGTCGACCGTGGTCAGGTTGAGGTCGCGAAGGAAGCCAACGGTCGAAGGGTCGGTGCCCGTCGTTTCGATCCCGACCAGCCGGGCCCGGGTCGTGGCGGCACCGTCGATGATCGACCGGTCAAGCATCTCGGCCGTGTCCACTTCTTCAGGGTCGATCTCATCGGGTTCGGCCCGGTAGAAGATCAGGCCGTCGAGCTGGTCGAACTGTCCGCTCGACTGGGACATGAGGTCGCTGCGGGTCAGGTTCAGAAGTCGTCCTCCCCTGATCAGCTGCCTTCCCACCCGGCGGCCATAGGAGACGAGGACCTCGTCGCTGGAAGCGATCTGGCGGTACGGGGTGCCCTGCAGTTCCGCAGCCAGGTCATCGAGTGAAGGCGGTTGACGGATCGCCCCGACCGCGACCAGCTCGGCCCCTGCCGGCTCAAGTGCGGATTCGACCGAATCGGTCACGTTCGAAGGCAGCGGACCGAGCCCGATCAGGCCGACCTGCCGTTCCCGCAGGCGGTTTGCGGTCAGCAGCGGATAGACGGTGCTGCCGAATTCATTTGACCAGTCCTGTTCCTGGTTCAGCTCGTCGATCTGGTCGCGGGCGTCGTTGAGATCGCTGGTCAGGCTCGATTCGAGGTCCTCGCGGGTGTTGTTCAGCACGTCGGACCCCCATTGGGAGCCGATCAGAATGCCGATCGCGAGGGCGAGAAAGACCGCCGCAAGCGAGGCCGCGTGGTAGCGAGCGCTGTAACCCATTCCGGGAAGCCTAGATGCCCAGCCAGATCTTGATCTTCAGCCAGATCAGATCGAACAGATCAGCCAGGGCCGGCGAGCTCAGCACGACTATCGCGACCAGCACCAGGAAGGCCCCGAGGAACAGCATCAGCGGGCCGACCGTGAGACCGGGGTTGTAAAGGCGGCTCACACCCTTCGCATCGACCAGTACCTCGCCGATCCTGAGCCGGGTCAGGAAGGTCGAGGACATGCCGGCCCGGTCCTTGTCGAGGAACTCGATCAGGTTGAAGTGAGCCCCGACCGTGACGATCAGCGAAGCGCCCTTTTCATAAGCCATCAGCATCGCCACGTCCTGGCTGGTCCCGACGAAGGGCAGGGCGATGTGGTCGACCCCCAGTAGCTTCATCCGTTCCGCCCCGGGAGCCCGACCGTCGGCGTAGGCGTGCACGACCACCTCGGGCCCCGACTTCAGCGTGTCATCGGTCACCGAGTCCATGTCCCCGAGAATCATGTCGGGGCGGTAGCCGGCTTCCCTGATCGCGTCGGCGCCACCGTCGACACCGATCAGGATCGGTCGCACGTCCCGGATGTAGGCGCGAAGCGCCCGCAGGTCGCGTTTGTAATTGGGCCCGCGGACCACGATCAGCACGTGCCGGTCGCGGAAGTCGGTGCGCGTGTCGGGCAGTTCGATCGCCCCGGAAAGCAGTTCGCTTTCCTCCTGGATGTGGTTGACCGTGTTCTCGGCGAAGTCGGCCAGAGCGTGGTGGATCTCCGATTGCTGACGCTCGAACTGCTGTTCGAGATCCGGTCCGAGTTGCTCGACGCCCCTGGCGACGGTCAGGCCGTCCCGCTTGACCTCGTCACCTTCGACCACCACCTGCTCGTTCTCGACCAGGGTCTCGAAGAGGTCGATTCCGGGAAAGTCGATCAGGCGGACACCGGCGCCGACCAGGATCAGCGGTCCGCGATTCGGGTAGCGACCGTCGGAGGAGAAGTCGTTGTTGAGCACGACCTTTACTCCGGAAGCAACCAGGTCTTCGGCCGCGATCCGGTCGAGATTGCGGTGACCGATCACGGCGACGTCAGCCGGTCCGAGCGTTTTGACCAGGTCCTTGGTCTTGCGCCCAAGCCGGATCCGGCCGCGACTGGTCGGAACCCCGCCCGCGTCCGCTTCAGACATGGCGGAAGCGGGCCGCCCCCGCAGCCTTTTCGTGATCGCGTTCACCCCCCAAGGGTAAGGGAAGTGCTGGTTACCGGTTCGCCATCACCAGTTCGCGTGCGTGTCGGGCCGCGGCTTCGTCGCCTTCGCCCGCTCCGAGCATCCGCGTGATCTCGGTGACGACGGCATCCTCGTCGAGCGCCGTCACGGTCGCACAGACCGAACCCGCGCCGGTCGACTTTTCGACCGTGAAATGAGCCGCGGCCCGGCTTGCCACCTGCGGCAGGTGGGTAATCGCGATCACCTGACGGCCATCCGCCACCTGTCGCAGCCGTTCCCCGACCGCCGCCGCCGTGTTGCCGCCGATTCCGGCATCGATCTCGTCGAATACGAGCGTCCTCCGGTCACCCGCCCCGCTCGCCGCCAGGGCCAGCATGACCCTGGAAAGTTCGCCTCCGGAAGCGGTGTCGCGGAGCGGCTGCGCCGGAAGCCCGGGATTCGGAGCCAGCATGAACTCGGCCGATTCCCCGCCCGAAGGACCGGGCCCGTCGGCCACCGGCGGCAGTTCGATCGAAAGCACCGCCCCGGGCATGGCCAGGTCCTCGAGATCTGCCGTAACCTCGGCCGCCAGTTCGCCGGCGGCCTTCCTGCGGGCCCGGCCGAGACCCTTCGCTGCCTGATCGAGGCTTGCTTTTGCCGCTTCCAGCTCTAACCGCAGTGCGGCCTCCTTCGTTTCGCCTCCTTCGAGGCGTTCGATTTCCTCGCGGCACCAGGCGCCATGGGCGAGGACGGATTCGATCGTGCCGCCGTGCTTTCGCCCCAGCCGGTCGATCAGGTCGAGTCGCTCCTCAAGCTCGGCCAGCCGTTCGGGATCGGCCTCCACCCGCTCGAGGTACCGGCCCAGTTCGAGGCCGACGTCCTCCATCTCCAGAGCGAGGCTCTCGACCCTTCCGGCCAGGGAGTCAAGGTCGGCATCGACACCTTTCAGTGCCGCCAGGGCGTCGGTCGCTCCGGCCAGCAGACCGACCGCCCCCTCACCGTCCTCGCCGCCTCGAATTCGGCCACCGGCGCCCGCCGCGGCTTCCCGCAGCCCTTCCGCGTGGCGCAGCCGGTCCCGTTCCTCGGTCAGCACTTCCTTCTCGCCTTCGATCAGGCTGGCGGCCTCGATTTCATCCAGTTCGAAACGGAGCAGGTCGAGGTCCCGTTCCCGGGCCATGTCCCGGCCGAGCAGTTCGTCGAGCTCGCGGGCAAGTTCACGACGCCTTCGCCAGAGCGACCCGTATTCGTTCAGGCGCTCCTGCTGTTTCAGGCCGGCCGCCCGGTCAACCATCGCGAGCTGCGCGGACCCGATGGTCAGGCGCCGGTGTTCGTGCTGCCCGTAGAAGGCGATCAACCTGGTCGCCAGCAACTGCAGGTCGGCCGCGGAAGCGCTGCGGCCGCCGACGAAGGCCGAGGTCCGGCCGGACTCCGAAACCCGCCGGCCCAGCACCACTTCTTCGCTGCCGGCCGGGATGCGGTCAAGCAGGTCGGCCAGTTCCTCATCCCCGTGCCATTCCGGCGGCAGGTCGAAGACGCCCTCGACCCAGGCCTCCGGGGCGCCGCTGCGGACGATCCCCTTCTTCGCCTTGCCGCCCATGAGCAAGTCCAGGGAATGGGCCAAAACGGTCTTGCCGGCGCCGGTCTCGCCGGTCAGCACGTTCAGCCCGGGACCGAGCCTGAGTTCGGCCCGCTCGATCAGCAGCAGATTCTCGATCCGTAGTTCGCGCAGCATGTCTGATGTTCTAACGGGACCATCGGACGAACAAACGTTCGCCTAACTGGCAAGTCGGCGAGCTTCGCTCCGCCTCGCCCGACCCCTGTTAAGCAGAGCGCGCGCTAAACAGCGAGGTGGCCGAACTTCTCCCTGATCCGGTGGTAGAAGTTCGATCCCGGCAGCTGGGCCAGACGGGCGAGGCCGGGCAGGTAACTGACCTCGGCTTCAGCCGAGGGTTTGAGCTCGCCGATCTGGACCCCGTCGACCGCAATGTCGACGCCGTCCCGGCTGCGGTGGTTCATCACATGGAGCACGTCGCCGGGCGCCACGACAAGCGCCCGGGCGGTCAGGGTGTGCGGGGCGATGTAGCTCACCACGTAACCGGCCACGCCCCAGGCCAGGATCGGCCCGTGGTTGGCGAGGTTGTATCCGGTGGAGCCGGTCGCGGTCGAGGCGACCAGGCCGTCGCAGCGGACGTGCCCCACCTCTTCCCCGGCGATCCGGTAACTGAGTTCGGCCACTCCGCCGCGCGGCCGCCGGCTGAAGCTCGCGTCGTTCAGCGCGATCTGCGTTTCGCCGTTGGCCGATATCGCCAGTCCCGGCAGGTCGAGGATCTCGTATTCGCCGGCGAAGGCCCGGTCGAGTCCGAGTTCGATCTGGTCGGCCTCGACCCCGGCGAGGAATCCGACCCGGCCGAAGTTGATCCCGAAGACAGGAACCCGACGGTCGAGAGATGAACGCAGGGCGTGAAGGATGGTTCCGTCGCCACCAAGCACGATGAACAGGGAAGGCTCAGATCCCTCGGCGTCCTTGCTCGCCAGGAGTTCCCAGCCGTGCCGTTCGGCGGCGGCGTGGGCAACCTCGACCGCCCGGTCCATGCCGGCGGCGTGCGAGTGGGTGAAGAGCAGGGCGGTGGGGCGACTCACAGTTCGACACCTTCGCAGAGAGCGGCGCCGCTGTCAGCCCCTCGGGCCCCGGCGGATGATCCTTCCCCGGCCGTCGATTCGCCCCCGGACCCGCTTGCCTTCGAATGCCCGAGCTGGACGAACGTTTCGAGATTGCCCTTGGGCCCGGGCAATCCGGTCGGCGCGATCCCGTCCAGGCTCAGCCCGAGCTCGAGCGCGAAGTCGGCGACGGCCTCCACCGCCTCCCGCCGGTCCGCCTGATTTCGCACCACTCCGCCCCGGCCAACCCTCGCCCGGCCCAGTTCGAACTGGGGTTTGACCATGGCCAGGATCGTCGAATCCTCAGCCACCGTGTTTACGACCGCCGGCAACACCTTGGTCAGAGAGATGAACGAGACGTCGATCACGGTCAGCTCGGGGCGGTATTCGAGGTCGGCCGGGAGCAGGTCCCGGGCGTTCAACCTCTCGATCACCGTGATTTCAGTCCGGTCGCGCAGGCTGGCGTCGATCTGACCGTAGGCGACGTCGAGCGCAATCACATGCCTGGCGCCACGCTGGACGAGGCAGTCGGTGAAGCCTCCGGTCGAGGCGCCGACGTCGAGGCAGAGCTTTCCGGTGACGTCGATCCCGAGCGCGTCGAGCCCGTTCTCGAGCTTGACCCCGCCCCGCGAGACGTATCGCTGGCCTTCGAGGACCTCGATCTCCTGGTCCAGGGGGACCTCCTGGCTCGGCCTGAGTGCGATCGGCCCGTCCTTGCCGAGCTTGACCTGCCCGGCCCGGATCGCCCGGGACGCCGCGGTCCGGGAGGTGAAGGTGCCCCGCTCGGCAAGGAGCAGGTCAAGTCGGGATCGCTTGGCCATCTGACCAGAACCGTACCGGGACCGAAAACAAACCCCGACCCGCCCCTTCCTCTCCGGTGGGTCGGGTTTCCCGTACCAGCGACGGAAATCCGACCCACCGGCTTCGGGACCCTGGCTGAAGGTGAATTTCTGGCTGTCTGATACGGAAAATCCGGCTTTCTGAACCCGAAAACCGTGAATTCGACATGAATTCATGTCAATGTGTGATCCGACTCACACACGAAAAGTAAGTGGTGGTCTACTTTGCTTTCAGGAGAACGATGAACATGACCGCGAGACCCATAGAACTCAGCGTCCACAACGCAGTCGTACTGGCCACTGCGCCCCTTCTGATGATCGTTCCGTACCTGCTGACCTTCAGCCCCGGGATCGGTTATCTGACCTTCTTCCTCGGCGCTTCGCTTATGGGAGTTTCCCTTGCGGGGTCGAGTCCGCAGCGTCCGCTTCCGCTTTCCGCCCAGTCCGGTTTCGACTCGGCGATCGGTATCGCAATCTTCGCAATCGGCATCCTGGCCGGCATCACCGGACAGGCAGCCATGACCACAATCTTCCTGGTCGGGTTCGGGGCCGCTCACTTGGCACTTACCGCTTCAACGCGGTATAGCGCCCGCGGCGCATAAAGAGCCCACCTACCTCCCATCGATCAAAAAACACATAAGAGATCATTGAATCTCTCTCCTCCCTAAGCAACACCAAGAGCCCCGCTTTCCCGGCGGGGCTCTTTTCTTGCAGGACGCGAAAGGTCGGTGGGTCGGATTTCCGTTCCCCCGGCGGGTTTTCCGGCCCACCCCGGTGCTGGCGACCGGCCCGGCTTCCCGGGTGGGTCGGATTTCCGTCGCCGGTGCTGGAAATCCGACCCACCGGTCGAACGGTGGCGACGGGCTGGTGCGGGGGCGAGTTTTCGGCGTCAGATGCTGTCTTTAGTCTGGTCCGGTGACTCCAGCCACCCTGACATCCGCCGATTTCGAGGTCGAGGCATTCGGCCTGATCGCCGAGCTCGAGGGCGAAGCGGACAAAGGATCCCGACAGACCGCGATCGACCACCGCCTCGAAGCTCTTCGCGAGTCGTGGCGGCAGCTCGAAACCGAAGATCAGGAACGGTGCAGGACGCTGACCTCGCGGATCGCTGCCCTGGTGGCAGCCCGACCGGGAATTGACACTGGCCAGCCCGCGTCCCCGCGCCGGCCGCAAACCCCGGCCGAAGCCGCCGGCCAGACCGTGCTGATCGCGGATGAGCAGGAGGAGGCCGCACTCGCCCTGCAGGGACTAGAAGGGATCGAGCTTCTCGAATCGGTCCCGACCCGGCTTTACGAGGGCCCCCGCGATCCCGAGGGCCTGCTCGCCCACATGGATTACGACAGTTTCCGCCCCGGCCAGCGCGAAGCGGTCGAAGCAGCGCTTCAAGGCCGCGACAGCCTCGTGGTCATGCCGACCGGAGGCGGCAAGAGCCTCTGCTACCAGTTGCCCGGGCTGGCCTCACCGTCGCTCACGATCGTGGTCAGCCCCCTGATCGCGCTGATGGCCGACCAGGTCAAACGGCTGCGCAGCGAAGGCCACCCGGCGGTCATGTTCGCCTCCGGTCTCGGTGATGAGGACGCAGCCGCATCGTGGCAGGCGGTCAAGGATGGTTCGGCGCGAATCGCCTACTGCTCCCCGGAGCGTTTCGGGTCGGCCGCCTTTCTCGATCTGATCGGATCCCGGGAGATCGACCTGCTGGCGATCGACGAAGCCCATTGCCTGTCGGAATGGGGCCATGACTTCCGGCCCGACTACCTGCGCCTGCCCAAGGTGGCCGAGCGGCTCGGCCGGCCCGCGGTGATGGCCTGCACCGCGACGGCAACTCCGCAGGTGGTGGCCGAGATCGCCGAACGGATGGGGATGAACGACCCGGCCGAAATCCATTCCGGCTTCGACCGGCCAAACCTGAGCTTCGACACGATCCCGCTTGAAGGCAAAGGATCCAAAGCCCGCAAACAGGCGCTGCTGGAGCTGGGTCTGGCCGACCCGGCCAACCGCCCGGCGATCGTCTATTGCGGCACCCGCAAGAGCACCGAAGAGCTGGCCGAGGACCTGCGGTCGGCCGGCCTTTCCGCGGTCGGATACCACGCCGGCATGGCTCCGGACGAGCGCGCATCGGCCCAGCACCGGTTCATGGAAGGCGACGCCGAGGTCGTGGTCGCCACCAATGCCTTCGGCATGGGAATCGACAAGGCCAACGTCAGGTCAGTCTGGCACTGGGCGATCCCTTCGAGCGTCGAGGCCTACTACCAGGAGGCCGGTCGCGCCGGTCGCGACGGCGAACCTGCCAGGGCCGTTCTGCTGGCGATGAGGGCCGATCTGGGCCGCCTGGTCCGGTTCAACGAGCAACGCAAGGTCGATCCCTCCGACGTCCTTTCCTACGTCGATGACGTGCGCCGCGCCGCCGGCCACGACGCGGACGGAACCCCGGGATCGGTCGCGATCGAGGCGCCCCGGTCCGACGAGGAACGAATCCGGATCGCCGTCGCCGAGCGGGCCGGGGCGTTGAAGGTCGACCCCGCTCCGGGGGGCCGCCTTTTGATCACTCCGGGGCCGGAATCAGGCCAGGGTCCGATCCGGGCCGCCTGCCGGATCGCCGAAGATCGCGGCTGGGTCGCCTACCGCGCGGTCGAAGCGTTCAGCTTCTCCAGCACCTGCCGCCGGCGCCAGCTGCTCGACCATTTCGGGGATCAGAGCCCGGCAACTCCGACCGGCCGTTGTTGTGACATATGTGATCCCATCGAGTGGCTGCCCGACCCGGACTCGATCGAGGCTCGAAAGTCCCGATCGACTTCCCGCAAGTCCGCCGGACCGCCGCCCGAGCTCGCCCCCCAGGACGAAGCCCTGTACGAGGACCTCCGCCGCTGGCGGCTCGAGGCAGCGGGAGATCGCCCCGCCTATCACGTCGCTTCGAACCGCACCCTCACCGCGATCGCCACCGTGAAGCCGCTTGACGAGTACTCACTGATGGGCGTGGCGGGGGTCGGACCCGCCTTCATGGAGAAGTACGGCGCCGACGTGCTCAGGGTCGTTTCCCGCCACGACTGAGACGGGCCCGGGAAACCGGTTTTCAGTGACGCGGAGCGACTCCGGATTCGACCGCGGCGAGCACCTTCTCGGCCACCGCCTCCGCGGTGAAGCCGACTTCCCGGTGGAGCAGTTCGGGCTTGCCGTGGGTCACGAAACGGTCCGGCAAGCCGACCCGCAGCACCCGCGCCCGCTCGCCCGGATTGGCGAAGTTGTCTTCCAGATGCTCGATCACGGCCGAGCCGAAACCGCCCTGGAGAACCCCTTCCTCGATCGTCACGATCAGGTCGTGGCTGACCGCCAGACGCTCCATGAGTTCGGTGTCGAGCGGCTTGACGAAGCGGGCGTCGGCCACGGTCGGCCGGATCCCCTCTCCGTCTAGAAGGTCCGCCGCTCCGAGCGCCACTCCGACCCCGCTGCCGTAGCCGACCAGGGCGACCCGCTCCCCGTTTCGGAGGGTTTCGCCGGTGCCTACTGGGATCAACTCCGGGCCGCCCGGAATTTCCACTCCTTCGGCGGCCCCGCGCGGATAGCGCAGCGCGGCCGGCCCGTCGTGTTCGATCGCCGTGTGAAGCATGTGGACCAGCATCGCCTCGTCGCGCGGGGCCATCGCCACCACGTTCGGGAGCGAGCGGAAGTAGGCGATGTCGAAGGCACCATGGTGGGTCGGCCCGTCATCCCCGACCAGCCCGGCCCGGTCCATCGCGAAGGTCACGTCGAGCTCCTGCAGGCAGACGTCGTGGACGATCTGGTCGTAGGCCCGCTGCAGGAAGGTCGAGTAGATGCCGCAGACCGGCTTGCCGCCCTGGAGCGCGATGCCGCTGGCCATCAGAACCGCGTTCTGCTCGGCGATTCCGACGTCGTAGTACTGGTCGGGCCGTTCGTCTGCGAGCTTCTGGAGGCCGGCCCCGCCTGCCATCGCGGCGGTGATTCCGATTACCCGCGGGTCCCGTGCCGCCTCGCTGACCAGGGAGTCGGCGAAGACCTGCGTGTACTGCGGCGGAGCCGCCTTCGGCTCGGGCATCTCGAGGATCTCGGGAGCAATCGAGGCCGGGGCATCGGATTCCTGCACCGGGACCAGCTTCGGTTTCGAGTCGGTCGGAGCCCCGTCGACGATCGAGCCGGGCTTGGCCGCATGCCATTTCTCCTGGCCGGCCTGGCCGCCCTGCTCGGCCGGGGCGAAACCGCGGCCCTTGACCGTGTGGACGTGGACGACCACCGGCCGGTCCGCGGCGAAGGCTTCGGTCAGAGCCCGGCGCATCGCCCCCACGTCGTGGCCGTCGATCACACCCATGTAGGCGAGATCGAGTTCTTCGAAGAGCAGGCCGGGGGCCCAGTAGGCCTTGATCGCCGACTTGAGTTCCGGCCCGAGCCTTTCGATCCGCTTGCCGAGGCCGAGCGGCAGCCTGGTCAGGCGATCCTCGACCTCTTCGCGGGCATGGAAGAGCCCGGGCTTCAGCCGGGCCCTCTGGAAGTAGCTGGAAAGCGCCCCGACGTTTGGCGAGATCGACATGCCATTGTCGTTGAGCAGAATCACCATCGGGGTCTGGTAGCCGCCCGCAGCATGCATCGCCTCGTAGGCGACGCCGCCGGTCAGGGCGCCGTCACCGATCACCGCGACGACCTTGCCGTCCTCGCCGATCCCCTTTCGCATCGCTTCCTTGAGGCCGACCCCGTAGGAGATCGAGGTCGAAGCGTGACCGGCACCCATGATGTCGTGCTCGGATTCCGGAATCGAGCAGAACGGAGCGAGGCCTTCGTACTGGCGGATCGTCGAGAGCTGGTCGCGCCGGCCGGTCAGCACCTTGTGCGGATAGGCCTGATGGCCGACGTCCCAGAGGATCTTGTCCCTGGGCGATTCGAGCAGGCTGTGCAGGGCGACCGCAATCTCACAGGTTCCCAGGTTGGCCCCGAAGTGACCGCCGATTTCACCGATCACATCGATGATGTAGGAGCGGGTCTCGTCGGCGACCCGCTGGAGCTGCTCGTCGCTGAGACCCTTGAGGTCGGCCGGAGAGGCGATCCCGGGAAGCAGAGGCTTCGTGTCTTTGGTCTCTTCGCTCATTGTTCTCTCGAATAAATGTAGTCGGCGATGCGTTTCAGGTCTTCGGTTTCGCCGCCGGCACCGGCCAGCGCGGCCAGGGCCCCCTCGTGGGTCTCCGCGGCCAGCGACCGTGCCCGGTCCAATCCATACAGGCTGACATAAGTCACCTTTCCGTGACGCTCGTCGCTGCCCTGGGGCTTCCCGAGTTCTTCGTCGCTTCCGGTCACGTCGAGGATGTCGTCGACGATCTGGAAGAGCAGGCCGATCTGGGTGGCGAAGCGCCGGAACGGCTCACGGCTCGCTTCCGTGACCCCGCCGAGCGCCAGCGCCACTTCGATGCTGGCCCGGATGAGCCGGCCGGTCTTCAGCGAATGGAGGTGCCTGAGCCCGTCCGCGTCCAGGGCCTGGGCCGAGACGTCGATGTACTGGCCACCGACCATTCCTTCCACCCCGGTCGCGGCGCTGAGCAGGCTGACCGCTTCAAGAACCCGTTCCGGGGTTGCCGGAGAGCGGGCCAGTTCGCCGACCGCTTCGGCGAAGAGCCCATCGCCCGCCAGGATCGCGACCGCCTCGCCGTATTTCACATGTGAGGTCGGCTTGCCGCGACGCAGGTCATCGTCGTCCATGGCCGGCAGGTCGTCGTGGACCAGCGAATAGGTGTGGATCATCTCCAGGGCGGCCGCGGCCCCGAGGAAATCGTCGGTCGGCTGGCCGATCGCCCTGGCGGTAGCCAGGCAGAGCACCGGCCTGATGCGCTTGCCTCCGGCCAGGAGCGAGTAACGCATGGCCTCGTCGAGCCCCGTCGTCTCGGCCCCGTCGACGCCATCGCCACGGCTGAAGTGAATCGTTTCGAGGTGACTGTCGACCAGCTCACGCAGTTCTTCGGGGTAGCTCAAGAGCGGCTTCCGCCCTTCAATGGACATTCCACGGGCTCAGGCCTGCCGGTCGGCGCGCTCGACCGCTGCCGCGGCTTCACTCGCAGCTTCGGCCGTGAGCTTCGCGGCTTCGTCGGCCAGACCCGCCGCGTCGGTGTCGGAAACGCTCTCGTCACGCAGCGCCAGAGTGATCTCGTCGAGCCGGTCGCGAATTTCCTCGAGTCGACTCACGCCGCCTCCCCATTGGCTGCTTCGGTGTTGGTGTTGACCGCTTCGGCGCCGGCTTCTTCGGTGCCGGCGTTCGTCGCTTCGGTGTCGGCTGTTTCGATGCCGGCGTTCGTCGCTTCGGTGTCGGC
>JAIBCJ010000063.1 GCA_019694145.1 Solirubrobacterales bacterium
CCGGATCAGCCGGTGCGCGACCACTACGACTCAAAGCGTCTCTCGGAAGCCGAGAATTCGATCGCCGGTCTCATCGACGACATCGTGGCCGGCCGGTACCTGGGCGGACCGGACGCGGGAAGACAACCCTGCGGCGATTGCTGGGCCTGCGAAACCCTCGGAGTTCAGAAGGGGACGTCGGGCTGATCCGGGGGTGGCGGAGCCTCGTGCTCCGGCTCGGGCGGCCCGGCCGGTTCGGGGACCGGTGGCTCCGAGCCGCCATTTCCGGGGCCGGTCAGGGAGCTGGCGAGGTCCTCTAGCTTGAGTTCCTTGAGGCCCTGGTCGACGGCGGCGAGTTCTCCGGCGCAGTACTCGATCAGGCCTTTGGCTTCCTCACAGAGTTCGAGGGTTTCGCGGAGCTGGGCGTCGCCCGAGTCGAGGCGCTGGATGATCTCGTCGAGCCGCGCGGTGGCCGACTCGTAGCTGTGCTCGGGCGCTTCGGGCGTTTCTTCACTCACCTTCGTCCAGTCCTTCCATCCTGATCTGCTCGAACTCCTGCTCGACTTCATTCTGGCGCGACCGGCGGCGTCTCGTGTCGCCGACCACGGCATCGACCGCGTCGTCGGCGAAACGAATCCTGACCTGGCCGGCCCGACGGGCTCCGCTGGAATCGACTACCGGATCTCCCTTGCGGTCCTCGACCCGGGCATAACCCCGCTCGAGGGTCCTTTGTGGATCGTGGGCCCGGAGCGCGACCCGCTCGGTCTCGAGCTTCCTCCCGGCGAATCCGAGCCGGCCCAGGACCCTGGCCTGGAGCGCGCCGGGCCGGGCCCCGTTCCGGGTACCAGCGGCCTCGATCAGGCGGTTGGTCCGGGAAGCCGCCGGGAGCAGGCACTGATCAAGCACCCGCTGGGCCGAGCCTCGACGGCCTTGAATCCCGCGGTCGGCGGCGGCCCGGATTTCCCTCGTCTTCTGGTTCAGCTTTCCGCGCTCGTTGCGAATCGCCCGCCCCGGACCGGTTGCCATCGCCGCGAGCGGGGCAATCCGGTCGCGCACCGCGGCCTGGCTGACCCGGCGAGTGGTACCCGCCGCCCGGGCCAGGCTTGCGCGGGCGGCCGGGATGTCGATCCCGACCACGGCTTCGGCCGCATGGGTCGGGGTTGAGGCCCGAACCGCCGCCACGTCGTCGAGCAGGGTCACGTCCCGTTCGTGACCCACCGCGGAAATGACCGGCACCGCGAGCATCGCGACCGTGCGGCAGAGATCCTCGTCGCAGAAGGCCCAGAGGTCAGTCAGGCTGCCGCCGCCCCGGCAGACGACGATCGAGTCCACATCCGCGAAAGCGGCCATGTCACTGAGGATCCTCGTGATCTGCGGAGCCGCCTTGCGGTCCTGGACCGGGGCAAAGCCCCAGACCACCTCGCCCTTCCAGCCGCGACGCTCGAGGCCGACCATCAGATCCTGCCGGGCTGCCCCACCTTCCGCGGTGATCACCCCGATCCGCCGGGGCAGCAACCTGCGCGGCAGGTTCTTCTGCGGCTCGGTCAGCCCTTCCGCCTGGAACTGTTTGCGAAGCGCCGCAAGACGGGCGATCAGGTCCCCCTCCCCGAACGGACGGATGTCGATGGCCCGGAAACTGAAGGAAGGCGAAGCGTTCTTGCCTCCCTCGTAATAATCGGGCGCGCCGGTCACGACTACCTGCGAACCGACCTTGACGGTTCCCGCTGGCAGGCCGAGGGCGTCGAACTCCCGCTTCCACATCGTTCCCGGCACCCCGCCGCGTTCGTCGCGCAGCTCGAAATAGATCTGGACCCGTGACTGGCTGAAGTTCGTGATTTCGCCGAGGATCGTCGCTTCGGGGAGGCGCTTCAGGTCCTGCTTCAGCTGGCGGGCATAGTCGCCGACCGGGGTCGGCGCGGCATCCTCTGCCGCCGCAGGGTTGCCCGGTTCCGGAAGCTCTTCGCTCATCGCTCCAGCATGACACCGACCGCCGACGGGCCTCTGTGACGGATCGGCACAGGATCGTGCTTTTGGCTTGAAACAGGGGAAAACCCGAAGATGCCGACGGTAAATATGACTATTACGACCAGTTGACTCGACATTCTCTCCGGACCCGTGCTACCTTGCCCGTCGTTATTTGAGTTTGTAGGTAAAGAAAGTAACCACATCAACAAGGGGGGAATCCCGAATGAGTTTCAGCAGTTCCAAGAAGACCCGGCGCAGCATTCAGGCGCTTCTCGTCCTGGCTCTCGTAGCCTTCGGCGCGATCATCGCCGGTTGCGGCAGCAGCGACGGCGACAGTGGCAGCAAGGTCCAGCTGGTCGCCTACTCCACCCCCCAGACCGCCTACGAAGAAGGTCTCGAGCCGGCTTTCAACGAGACACCCGAAGGTGACGGTGTCGAATTCTCGAACTCGTTCGGAGCTTCCGGCGACCAGAGCCGAGCCGTCGAAGCCGGCCAGCCCGCCGGGTACGTCAACTTCGCGCTCGAGACCGACGTGACCCGTCTGGTTGATGCCGGCCTCGTCTCGAAGGACTGGCAGAACAACAAGTACAAGGGCATCGTGACCAACTCGGTCGTCTCGATCGTGACCCGTCCCGGCAACCCGGAAGGCATCGAGTCCTTCCAGGACATCATCGACAAGGACGTAAGTGTCGTGACCCCGAACCCGTTCACCTCCGGTGGCGCCCGCTGGAACATCATGGCCATCTACGGTGCCGCCCTGCATGAGGGCAAGAGCGAGCAGGAAGCCCTTGACACCGTCAAGCAGGTCCTCTCGCAGGCCGAAGTCCAGCCGGCCAGCGCCCGTGACGCCCTCCAGGCCTTCGTCGGCGGCGCCGGTGACGTCCTGATCTCCTACGAGAACGAGGCGATCGCCGCGCAGAACGCCGGCGAGGACGTGGACTACGTGATTCCGGATTCGACGATCCTGATCGAGCAGCCGGCCGCAGTCACGGTCGATGCCCCGAAGTCCGCGACCGACTTCCTCAACTATCTCTGGAGCGATGCCGGCCAGAAGATCTGGGCCGAGCAGGGTTACCGCCCGGTCAACAAGAGCCTGGTTGACGAGTCCGTCTACCCGACCCCGAAGGACGAGTTCACGATCGCCGAGTTCGGTGGCTGGGACAAGGTCGCCGACGAGTTCTTCGACGACAAGACCGGCTCGATCGCCGAGATCGAGAAGGAACTGGGAGTTTCCACTGAAGGCTGAATCCACAGCCGTAGCGGCACCTCGACCCCGGGCGGGCCTGCGCCTGCCCGGGGTTGAAACCGCCTTGACCAAGGGCCTGGTCGTCACCTACCTGAGCCTGATCGTGCTGATCCCGCTGGCGGCGATTGCGGCCAAGGCTTTCTCGGCGGGTCCGGCCGAGTTCTGGGACGCGATCAGGCAGCCGCAGGCGATCGCCGCCCTGAAGCTGACCGCGATCTGCTCCCTGATCGTCGTGGCGATCAACGCGGTGATGGGCACCCTGATCGCCTGGGTCCTGGTCCGGGACGAGTTCCCCGGCAAGAGCATCGTCAACTCGATGATCGACCTGCCCTTCGCCCTGCCGACCATCGTCGCCAGCCTCACCCTGCTCACGCTCTACGGCAATGACAGCTTCCTCGGGATTCACGCCGCCTACACAAAGTTCGCGGTGATCATCGCCCTGCTCTTCGTGACCCTTCCCTTCGTGGTGCGGGCCGTCCAGCCGCTGCTGCTGTCCCTTGACCGTGACATGGAGTCCGCCGCCGAATCGCTTGGCGCCGGCAAGGTCCGCATCTTCACGCAGATCATCTTCCCCAACCTGTTGCCCGGCATCGCCGCCGGCGTCGCACTCGCCTTTGCCCGCGCGCTCGGTGAATTCGGCGCCCTCGTGCTGATCTCGGGCAATGTGCCCTACAAGACCGAGGTCGCCTCGGTCTTCATCCGTGGCCAGATCGAATCCGACCAGGTGGTCGGTGCGGCCGCCGTCTCGGTCGTGCTCCTGGTCTTCTCGATGTGCATGCTGGCCTTCGTCAACCTGATCCAGAAATGGGGTCTGCGTCATGACCGCTAGTGGCCGACTCTCCAAATACGGGCTCCGGTTCGTCGCGCTCTTCTACCTGACCGCTCTGCTGCTGCTGCCGATCGGCGTGGCCCTGGTCAAGACCTTCGAGGACGGGATCGGTGAAGTGATCAAACAGATCACGGAGCCGGACGCGATCCACGCCCTGAAGATGTCGCTGCTCACGGTGATCATCGCGGTGCCGCTCAACACGGTCTTCGGCATCGCCGCCGCCCATGTGGTCGTGCGGACGAAATTCCGGTTCAAATGGGCGATAAATGCGCTGATCGACATGCCCTTTGCCGTCTCGCCGGTGGTCATCGGCCTCGCCCTGGTCCTCGTCTACGGGACCGGCGGCTGGTTCGGTGCCGACCTGGCCGCGATGGGCATCCAGGTCATCTTCTCCACCCCGGGAATAGTCATGGCGGTGATCTTCGTTTCGCTGCCGTTCGTGGCTCGCGAAGTAATCCCGGTGATGCAGGAAATCGGGACCGACCAGGAAACCGCCGCCGAGACGCTTGGCGCCAGCCCCTGGCAGACCTTCCGCAAGATCACCCTGCCCGCGATCCGCTGGGGCGTGACCTACGGAATCGTGCTGACCACAGCCCGCGCCCTGGGCGAGTTCGGCGCGGTGACGGTCGTCTCCGGAAACATCTCCGGCGAAACCCAGACCCTGCCGCTTTACGTATCCAAACAGTTCGAAACCTTCAACTCAGTGGGCGCCTATTCGGCTTCGTTGATCCTCGCCGTCCTTGCGCTGGGCACCCTGCTTTCAATGAACCTGCTACGCCGCCGAGAGGACCAAGATGACTGAAATCACTGACCACCTCAACCCGGAAAGTCACGGCATCGAGGTCCGGGAAGTCAACAAGGAGTTCGGTGACTTCCAGGCCCTCAAGGACGTCAACCTGATCGTCCCCGACGGATCGATGACCGCGCTCCTCGGACCTTCCGGTTCGGGCAAGTCAACCCTGCTTCGCACCATCGCCGGGCTTGAAGTGCCGACCAGCGGCCAGGTGTTCATCGGCGGCGAGGATCAGGCGAGGAAACCGGTCCGGACCCGCAACGTCGGTTTCGTCTTCCAGCACTACGCCGCGTTCAAGCACATGACGGTGTTCGACAACATCGCTTTCGGCCTCAAGGTCCGCAAGTGGGACAAGCAGAAGACCCGCGACCGGGTCAACGAGCTGATCGATCTGGTCCAGCTGACCGGCCTCGCGAAGCGTTACCCCTCGCAGCTCTCCGGCGGCCAGCGCCAGCGCATGGCCCTGGCCCGGGCGCTCGCGGTCGAACCTTCGGTGCTGCTGCTCGACGAGCCCTTCGGCGCGCTTGACGCCAAGGTCCGCAAGGACCTGCGCCAGTGGCTGCGCCGCCTCCACGACGAGGTCCACGTGACCACGATCTTCGTCACCCACGACCAGGAAGAGGCGATGGACATCGCCGAACAGATCGTGGTCATGAACAACGGCCAGATCGAACAGACCGGCTCCGCCACCGACCTCTACGACCGGCCCGAGAACGAGTTCGTGATGGGCTTCGTCGGCGAGGTCAACAGCCTCGGCGGCCGGTTGGTCCGCCCCCATGACACCGAGATCCTGCCGGAACCGACAGAGGACACGACCGAGGTTGAAATCGACCGGGTGGTGCGGCTGGGCTTCTCCGGCCGGGTCGAGATGCTCACGGTTCCGGACAAAAAGGAGGTCTGGGCGCAGCTGACCCGCTCCGAGCTGGAGACCCTCAGCCTCGAAGCAGGGACGAGGGCTTACGTCAGGCCACGGGCCGAAGCGGTGACCAAGGAAGACACGGGCGCGCTCGAGGAAGCGCTCAGGGAAGAGAGTCCTGCCACCGACACGCCCATTCCCGCAGAGCCAGCACTGCCGGTCTGAGCCCTTCCCCCATCTCGGTGAGGCTGTAGGTCACCTTCACCTGGGGGCCATCTTCGACCTCGCGGGTCATCAGGCCCGCGTCCTCGAGCTCGCGCAGGCGCTGGGAGAGCAGCCGGTCCGAAAGCCCGGGGATCGAACGCTTCAGTTCCGCGAACCGCAGGGGCCCGTCATCCAGGGCCCAGATGATCGCGCCACTCCAGCGCTTGCCGATCAGTTCGATGCCCGCGTGAAAATGGGGGCAAACTTCGGTCAGGGCCGGTCGGGTGGTACGGCCGTCGGCCGTTTGCCAGGTATCGGTTGAACCGGTCACCGTTCTTTCACTTTAGCGGAGCCGGAATGTGGGAAAATCCGGATTTCGACCGACGGGAGGAGATACCCGCCTACGCGCAAGGTCCGGTGTCGACTTCCTTGCCGCTGACTTTTTTGCTGATGTCGGCAAGGACCCGGTTCGGGATTGCCAGCCCGCCCTGCGGCCCTTCCGTGGTTGCGGCGAACACCGTGCCCAGCACCTGCCCCCGGGAATCAACCAGCGGCCCGCCCGAGTTGCCGTGCCGGACGTTGCCTCTGAGGGCCAGCATCGAACGCTCGAATGAACCGGAGCCATAGGAGTCCTGGCCAATCAGGATGCGGGTCTCGCCGGCCCGGGCCGGGGTGATCGTCAGCGGGCCATCGTTCGGGTATCCGATCACCGCCGCCGCGGTGCCACGGCGAGCCCGGGCGAGAGCCGGCAGCGCCGGGAGGTCGACGTCCGCATGCAGGATCGCGATGTCGTTGCGGGTGTTGAAGGCGATCGGCGTGGCGGACGCGCTCTGCCCGTCATTGGTCTGGATCGTCGTGTCGTCCTGGCCTGCCACCACGTGGGCATTGGTCACGAAAGTGTCGGGTCCGACCGCCCACCCGGAACCCATGACGCCAAAGCCGTTGCAGGTGCCGGAGACCTTGACCACTGATTCGGCCGCCTTCTGCACCGCTGCCTTGCTGCCGGTGCCCTGGTCCGGTTTGGCGATCTCACCGGTCGAAGCGGCGATCCGGGGGAAGGGATCGATCCGGTGGAGGGCCTGCATCAAAGGCCCCGACGGGGGCATCACGTCGTTGACGGCACCGACCAGGAGTGACTTCTGGACGTCCCGACGCAGGCCGTCCGAACTCGGGTAGTAGACGGCGACCGCAGCCAGGACCCAGACGATGCCCAGCCCGACGGCAGCGATCAGAACCGCCCCGCCAATCCCGTCGATCACTTCCCAGAATGGATGGCTGACCGTGGAATCCCGTACCCGCTCGCCGAGCGTGACCGAGAGGGCCAGGGTTATGGAACCGACGAAGATCGCCCCGACCAGCGCGGCCAGTGGCGCGTAGGGCGAGTTCGAGCCATGGTCGAGAAAGACCGGGGCCAGCCGGGATCCCAGGATGGCCCCGACCGCGAGTCCGGCCAGTCCCAGCGCACCGACGATCAACCCTTGACGGAAACCCCAGAGGGCAAGCAGGAAGGTGAAGGCGGCGATGCCCCAGTCCAGCGCTGTCACCCGGCCAATTTAGCCCCCGGGCGGCACCGATGGTCAGCCGCAACATCTAACCACCGGCGACCCCGGTATTTTTCAGCCCAGATGGGGCGTCCTCCTTCACGCCAGGAACGGCAAAAACGACTCAAGACGAGGGCTTTGCCTCTGGTCGGAGTCGCGCTGATCTCTTTCATCGTCGGAATGGTCAAGGGATGCCCCGGCAGCCCCAACCGTGATGCCGCCGAGCAGTACGTCGAGTACTGGGCCGAAGGCAATTACGTCGCGATGTACGACATGCTCAGCACCAAGTCCCGGGAAGGGATCACCCAGGAGCGATTCATCGCCAGGTACGGGGAAGCTTCGGCCGAGGCGACGATCGAGAGCATCGAACAAAGCGATGCCGAAGGCGATGAAACCAACGCCGAAATCCCGATGGAAGTGGACACTCTCGCTTTCGGGACAATCGACCAGTCGCTCAAGGTCACCTTCGGTTCGGACGGAATCGCCTGGCAGAACAGCCTGCTCTTCCCCGGGCTCGAACTGAACGAAGAGCTGACCAGGGTCACCAAGCTGCCCGGCCGGGCGAAGATCCTCGCCGAAGACGGGCAGGTGATGGCCGAGGGTCCGGTCGACGCCCGCGAGCATCCGCTCGGAGACTCGATGATCGACGTGACCGGGGTCACCGGACCGCCCGACCAGGAAGAGGGCCCGGATTTGACCAGCCTCGCCCTCGGTTACGAACCCGGCGAGGACACCGGCATCAGCGGGCTTGAACTCGCTTACAACGCGCGGCTCACCGGCACCCCCGGGGGCACCCTGTTCGCCAAGCCGATCGAGGGTGGAACCGATGGCCAGGGGCGCGAGCTCGGCAGCGGCACCCCGGCCCCGGCCAAACCGCTGAAGACCACGATCGACCCGGATCTGCAGGAGTCGGCGGTGGCAAACCTCGGCGGGGTCTCCGGCGGCGTGACGGTGCTCGACGCGAAGAAGGGCTTCATCAAGGCTCTGGCCGGTTCCGCCTATTCGGTGCTGCAGCCGCCCGGATCGACGATGAAGATGGTCACCGCCACCGCGGCCCTGGAAACGGGGGCCGCGACCATGGATTCCTCATACGACTACGTGACTGAGGCCCCGGCCGACGGGCGCATGATCCAGAACGCCCACGGGGAGGTCTGCGGCGGCACCTTCACCGAGGCTTTCGCCAAGTCCTGCAATTCGGTCTTCGCCCCCCTGGCCGAGCAGATCGGCCCCGAACAGTTCACCCGGACCGCGGAGCTCTACGGCTTCAACCGGCCCCCGCAGGTCTGGAATGACGAGGGTCTGGCCGCGGTCAATCCGCCGACTCCCACCCTGCCGGAAGCCGATGACTACGACAGCGACCTCGGCGTCTCCGGGATCGGGCAGGGCCGGGTTCAGGCCACGCCCCTGCTGATGGCAAGCGTCGCCCAGGCGATCTCCAACAAGGGAATTTCCCTGCCCACCCCGATAACCACCGAAGCGGACCTGCAGCCGGAAATGAAGCCGGTCCGGGTGACCAGCCAGAAGGTTGCCTCCCAGGTCGCCGACCTGATGGTTGCCGTGGTCACCTCGGGAACCGGCATCGCCGCCGCCATTCCCGAAGCCCAGGTGGCCGGCAAGACCGGCACCGCCGAAGTGGGACCGAGCGGCGAGGTGGACGCGAACGGTGATGACATCCTGATCGAGGACGCCTGGTTCGCCGGTTTTGCCCCCTCCGACAAGCCGCAGCTCGCAATCTGCGTCAACGTCCTCGACGCCTCCGGTGACGGCGGCACGGTCGCCGCCCCGATCGCCGCCGCCATCCTCTCCGACGGCCTTTAGTCCTCTCGCGACAAGGGACCCCGCGAGATCCCACTTTGTGCCACATACCGGCACAAACCGGGCACTCGACGGCTCCGCCCCAGACCGGGCACTCGACGCCTCCGCCCCAGACCGGCCCCCGGTGGGTCGGTTTTCCCTCACCTGCCCCGGAAATCCGACCCACCACCTGGCGCGGGACCGGTCCGCAACGGTTCGTGGGTCGGATTTCCGGTCCAGACGCCCGTTATCCGACCCACCTGGGTGGAACCGGGCAGGCGACGGGGGAACTTCAGGTGACCCGGAGTTCCGTGGTACCTCCAAAGCCGGGTCCAGGCCCCGTTTTCGGGAGGTGGGTATGGATTTCGTCTATATAGGCGAAATCCATACCCACCTCCCGGGGTTCGGGTGGGGAACCGGTCGAGATCGGAGTTGGGTGCGCTATCCGGCAAGAAACGAGATCTCGAAGGATGCCGGGCCCTGCCGCCGCGCTGGGCTCTTGGCGCTGCGGGGCCCTTGGCGCTGCGGGGCCCCCGGCGCTGCGGGGCCCCCGGCGCTGCGGGGTCTTGGCGTTGCCCGGGGGGATGGGCGCTGCGGGGAGTTTTATTCGGGTTGGGCCGGGGTTCCGAAGAAGACTGCGGCGAGGGAAGTGACGGCGCCGATCGTGAGGAGTACTCCTCCGGGGGCCGGCAGCCAGAAGGCCAGGCCGTAGCCGATCAGGGTGGCCAGGGCGGCGAGGGCGAGGACCGACCACCACTCGGCCATGACCGGGCCCGGCTGGCGACCGGCCGGAGCGGCGAGGACGACTCCGATGATCAGAATCGCGACGCCGATTCCGGCGATCACGTCCGAAAACGGTCCCAGCAGGGCCAGGGCTGCTCCGAGCCCGGCCGCAATCTGACCGGCCAGCGCCGGCCCGTGGTCCGCCAGCCTGAGGTGGCCGGGACCGTCTGACACCTAGAGATCGAGGTCGAAGGTGGCGGGGCCGTCTTCGCCGTCGATCGTCAGCTCGACCGGCCGCTGTTCGGCCGACTCGCGATCAATCAGGAAGAGCAGCATCGAGGCACCGATCGGTCCGACCTGGGCGGTCGAATCGACCTGCGGGATGTTGTCGTGGGGCTCGACGGTTGCGCCGGGCTGAAGGGCGTAGACGCTCTTGCTCGGGATGTTCTCGTACTTGCGACCGGCGGTCGTCTCGATCTGGAAGCTGTCCGGAATCGTCTGGGGATCGTCACTGTCGTTGTGGACGTGGACGAAGACCCCGATGTACATCTGGTCAGGGCCCGGGGCCGGCTTGCCGACCAGGTACTGCGAATCCTCGATGTCGTTCCTGTTCAGCGGCCGGGTGAAGAGCACGTTGTACTGCAGCGGGCCGAGCTCGACGATTTCACCTTCGGCGAGACCCTCCTTCTCCTCATGGCTGGCACCGCAAGCGGCGAGCGCGAGCCCGGAGATAGCGACTACGAGGGCCAGGACGAGGCCACGAAACAGGTTGCTCTTCGAAAGTCTTTCCATCGGTGCGGGAGTTTATTCGGCCTTATCCGGACGTGCTGAGCGGTTCCTAGGCGACACCGGTCGCGTGTCGGTTGCCGCCGGCGACCGGAACCTCGACCTTCTCCCTGCGAGCCGACTCAATCGCCTCCCGAAGACGCTTGCCGACCTTGTCCAGACGGCGCCTGTGCCAGCCCGCGCCGCCGGTCAGGCGGTTGTGAACCCGGGAGAATCCGGCCGGCACGATCCAGAAGGTGATCCGCACCCGGGTTACCCCGGTTGAGATCTCTTCCATCTCCCACTCGGTGCCGGTCACGTTGCGGTTGTAGCTGCCGGTGGACCCGCGTTCGGAAATCCGCCGGGGGGCTTCGGTCGCGGTGATCGCCGAATCGGCCCAGGCCTTCTTGCGCTTGAACTGCCAGCGGGCGCCAGCGCCGATGCCCCGCGAATCCAGCCTCAGGAGCCGAAAGTTCTCGACCGAGTCGCCGTAAAGAAACGGGCGGGTGTCGAAGTCCAGGAGGTAGTCGAAGATCTCTTCGCGCGGCGCGTCGATGTCGACTTCAGTGAATACGGGACCCATCGATCCGGATTCTACGACCTGCGTGCCGATGCGTGCCCGACCGGCGATAGGGTGTGCCGGTGTCCACGACGATCGCGATCCTTTCCCAGAAGGGAGGAACCGGGAAGACCACGTTGACGCGGTCGCTCTCCGAGGGCCTGCGCCGGGCGGGACTTTCCGTTCTCGCGATCGATGCCGACCCCCAGGGAAACCTTTCCGAGTACTTCGGGATCCCGGCCGATGCCTTCCCCACCCTCGGTGAAGTGCTGGCCGGCCGGGAACGGGCGGTCGATGCGATTCACACCGGCCCCGGCGGCGGCGAGGTGATCCCCGCCAACCTCGGCCTAGCCGAGGCCGAGCTGATGCTGGCCGGCAAGATCGGGCGCGAGCTCACCCTCCGTAACGCCCTGCGGGAGCCGAAGCGGCGTTTTGACGTGATCCTGATCGACTGCCCGCCGACCCTGGGCCTGCTCACCGTGAACGCCCTGGTCGCGTCCGACAAGGCGATCCTCTCGACCCAGGCCGAGCATTTCTCCGAGCAGGGGGCCGAGCAGGCGATGGAAGTGATCGGCCTGGCCCGGGAGAACCTGAATCCGGAGCTCGAGTTGCTCGGGCTGCTGCTCAACATCGCCGACATGCGGACCAATCACGCCCGCAGCACCCTGGAGACCATGCGCGAGCAATTCGGGGACCTCGTCTTTGACACGGTAATCCGGCGTTCGATCGTCTATCCCGAATCAGCCCGGGCAGCCAAGCCGATCTTCGATTACCGCAAGCGAAAGTCGCTCGACTACGCGGCCCTCACGGTCGAAGTCCTCGAGCGGCTCGACTACCCGGCAGCGCTGGCCGAGGCGAAGTCCGCCCTGGCCGAGCTACCCTGATCGCATGAAACTCTCGACTGCCGCACGAAGCGCACTTACCTTCATCGTCGTAATGATCGGCCTGGCGATCGTCGGAGCGATCGCAGGCATAAACGTGGGACCCGTTGAGTTCGTCATCTGGTTGGTCGTGCTCGTGATCGGCTTGGCACTGATCGTGGCCGGCACAAACCGGTCCAAGCAGATCGAGAACTGACAAACGGAGTCCCTCCCAACCATTCGTCTCTGCGAGTGGGAGGGGCGGGTTTCGATGGGAGGGCCGGCGAAGACCGGCCCGACTGGGGTTAGTTGATCAGGCCGATCCGGACGAGCAGGTCCATCTCAGAGCTCGGGGACGTCGGCGCCGAGGGGGCTGAAGCCGACTCGCCTTACCTCGGCCCAGCCTTCGCAACGCTCCCTCAACTGCTCGACCACTCC
>JAIBCJ010000179.1 GCA_019694145.1 Solirubrobacterales bacterium
CTGGTCCCGCCCGAGCGCCGGGTCGGGGTGGCCGAGCGGAACGGGCCCGAGGGAGCGCTCGAGGAGCTGACCGAAGCGGAAGCAGGCCGGGTGGCCGAAGCGGTTGCCGGGCTGGACGTCGAATCGGTCGCGGTCTGCCTGCTTCACTCGTACCGCTTCCCGGAGAACGAGCAGCGGATCGGCGAGGCGATCCGGCAACGCTGCGGGGAGGATCTCCATGTCTCGCTCTCGCATGACGTGG
Organism: Solirubrobacterales bacterium; assembly: GCA_019694145.1. Lineage (GTDB taxonomy): Bacteria > Actinomycetota > Thermoleophilia > Solirubrobacterales > 70-9 > 67-14. The sequence goes on from JAIBCJ010000179.1 coordinate 242, forward strand.
TCGGCACCTTCCGGGAATTCGAACGGGCTGCGACCACTGAAATCGACGCCGCCCTCTCCCCCCTGCTGGCGGGCTATCTCGAACGCCTCGCCCGCCGCTCCGATGAAGAGGGCCTGCCGAGACCGGAGATCATGCAGTCAAGCGGCGGCGTCGCCGGGCTGGAGGAGGTCGCTGACCACGCGACGCTGGCGATCCTTTCGGGACCGGCCGGCGGGGCGGCCGCCGCGTCACTGATTGCCGAACAGTCCGGCGAGAAGAACCTGCTCTGTTTCGACATGGGTGGCACCTCCTGTGACGTCTGCGTGGTCGAGGGAGGCAGGGTCCACGAGGCAGCCTCGAAGAAGATCGCCGGCCGGCCAATCGCCCTGCCCATGGTCGATATCGACACGGTCGGCGCCGGTGGCGGTTCGATCGCCTGGCGCGACAGCGGCGGAGCACTCCGGGTCGGCCCCGAATCCGCCGGAGCCCGTCCGGGACCGGCCTGTTACGGGCACGGCGGCACCCGGCCGACCGTGACCGACGCAAATCTCGTTCTCGGCCGGCTGAACGCCGGCGAAGAGCTGGCCGGCGGCATCGTCCTCGACCTTGACCTGGCCCGGCAGGCGATCGAAACCCTGGCCGGTCAGCTCGGGATTCCTACCGACCGGTGCGCCGAGGGGATCATCCGGGTCGCCAACGCGGAAATGGTTCGCGCCCTTCGCGTCGTGACCGTTCAGCGCGGGCTTGATCCCCGGCGGTTCACCCTGCTGGCCTTCGGTGGCGCCGGGCCGCTTCATGCGGCCGGGGTCGCCGAAGAGCTGGGCATTTCAACTGTCCTGGTGCCTCCAACCGGGGGCGTCTTCAGCGCCCTCGGCCTGGCCGCCGCCGATCGTCGCCGGGATGAAGTTCAGACCGTGCTCGCCGCCGAGGAGTCGCTCGACCGCCAGCGCCTGCTCGATCTGATCGCTGACGCCGACGAGACCGGCTGGGATCTCCGCTACCGGGGACAGTCCTTCGAACTCACCGTCTCCGACGACTCGGCCGATCCGGCCCGCCTCCGCGAACTCTTCGAGGCGGCACACGAGGAGCGCTACGGGTACCGGGACCCGGCATCGCCGATCGAGCTGGTCACGGTCCGCCGGCGCTGGGTCGTGCCCGGTCCCGGTTTCGCTCCGGCCCCGCCCTCCGAAACGGTCCTCTCCGGACCGGCAACGATCGACCTTGGTGAAGCGACTCTGCACCTGCCGGTCGGCTGGAATGCCGAGGGCGAAGGCGGAGGCCTGCTCCGCATGTTTCGTGAACTTTGAGTACGTGAATACGGGTTAGTACGTAATTTTTGGCACGAGGACTTGAATTTCGCCGGATCGACCTGTAGAGTGCCAACTCCTTACGGGGCCCGCGGCAGCCAGTCATGCCTCCTCTCGCCCCGTACAGGTGTCTGCCGTACCACTTATCCGTAGCAACCACTACCCCCGACTGAATACCTATGCCAATTGCGTTCAAGGAATGGGCAGTTACCGTGCGAGCCCTCGCCGAAGGTGAACAGCTTCTCACGCTCCGCAAGGGCGGAATCCGCGAAGAGAACAAGCACTTCGAGCTCGAGCACGACCGCTTCTTCCTCTACCCCACATTCGATCACCAGCACAACGACCTGGTACGCGCCTCCCATCACCCGGAGCTGGACCGTGCCCTCGAGGAGGGCGTCTGGCCCGACGAGGAGCCGCCGGCCCGTGCGCTTCTCCAGGACGGCGGGATCCCTCAGCCCGACCGCGTCCGCATCCGTGCCTGGGCGGAAGTAGCCGAAGACATCACGATCGAGGACCCGCGGGTCGTCGACGCGCTGTCCCCGTTCTACATCTGGACCACCGACTACGCCCACAAGCGCCTGAGCTGGAAGCCGCGCCATCCGCTGCACCTGGTTCTGCTGCGGGTTCACCGCATCCCGCGTCCGGTCACCGTCCGGGTCCGTGAGGAGTACCACGGCTGCCGCTCCTGGGTCGAGATCGACCGTGATCTCCCCTTCGAGGGCACCCCGGTCATGTCGGACGAGGAGTTCGAGTTCGCCACCAACGAGATCCGTTCGATCTGCGCCGGCGACCGCGAACCCGCCTTGGTCTAGGCAACCCGGCAATCGAGAAGGCAATAGTGGCCATATAGCGCTCCCTTTAGCCTTCTCGATTTTCGAGATTCATGAAGAAGGCCCGCTCCGGCGGGTCTTTTTCATTGCAATAGGCTGGGCCGGTGACGTGGATCGAGACCACATCCCTCACCTTCACCGCCCGGCACGAGGAGGGGGACCGCTCCTACGCCGAGGAGCTGCTCGACCGGCTGGAGGACCTGAGCCTCAAGCTCGAAGACCGCTTCGAGGTGGTGCCGGGCGACATCTCGATCGTCATCCACCCTTCGCCGGTCTGGCTGACCGCCGCCCATCCCTTCCTGCCCTTCGTCCGTTATGCCGCCGCCCCGGCCGGCCGCCGCTACCTGGCCGGCTGGCCGATGGCGACCGAGGTCCACGTGCTGGGCGAGAAGGCGATGGAAAAGCGGGCGGCCGGCGAGGCCTCGGCCGAGGCCCTGCGGGGCACCGCCGAGCGGCTCTACACCCAGATCGTGCTGGCCGCCAACAACGAGCGGATCCCGCCGCCCTGGACCCCGATGCGCTTCCTCCGCTACCTGAACTGGGCCTGGCTGGTCGAGGGCAGCGCCCAGCATTTCGCCCGTCAGGTTGACTTCTTCCGCCCCGCGGTGATCCGCCGGTTGCGCGAGGGCTCCCGTCCCAGTTTCCCGCCCTCCCGCCGTGACGCGATCATCCTCGGGGGCACGATCTTCGACCTGCTCGAGGACTACCGCGGCGGCGGCGCCTGTGAGCTTCTGATCGGCCGCCTGCGCCGCGACGGCCCGGTCGCCAACCTCGAGGTTGCCTTCGACCTCCGGATCAGGGAGGTCGAGGAGATGTGGCGCGAATACCTCAGGGACCTGGCCAGGCCCCAGCCGGATTCGACCTCGCTGCCCTCGCCGGAGGAGCTGCTCGGTCCGATCCAGCCGGAGCCCTGACCGGGGCGAGCGCTACTTGCGCTTGCCCTTCCCGTTCTTCTTCTTGATGATCTTCGGAACGTTCACCTTCTTGACGGTGGTGAACGAGACGCCGGAAGCGTCGGTCAGCTTGACGGTGACCTTCGCCTGCTTCGCCTTGACCTTTGCGCCGAGGTTGAAGGTCAGCGTCTTGTTGCCCGGCTTCAGGGGCAGCGTCCGCAGTGCGGTCATGCCGCCGGCCGCAAGCGTCACGGTGGCGTCGATGTTCTCACCGGAATTCAAGACCAGGGAGAGCTGACGCCTGGTCTTGCTCTTGCGGACAGCCTTGGCCGAAACGAGCTTGGCGGCCACGTTGCTGGCGCCGAGCGGCTTCTCGCCGGGGCTGAGCTCGTAGGCGCCCCACGGCGGGTTGGCGTTGATCACGCGGCCCGGCTTGCAGGTCGCCAGGAAGCTGGCGAACTGGGTGTCGGGCGAGGTGGTGACGATCCGGTAGGTGCCGGTCGGGACAATCGGCCAGATGATGCCGCCGTCTCCGGAAGACTCGGTCTTGGTCGCGTCGGGG
>JAIBCJ010000180.1 GCA_019694145.1 Solirubrobacterales bacterium
CAGTTCCGGACCGCCAAGAACTCGATTCTCGTCGACAGCCAGGGCAAGTACATCGGCACCCTGTCGAACAATGAGAACCAGATGCTGCTCGACGCGGAGCAGATCTCGCCGAACATGAAGAACGCGGTGGTCTCGATCGAGGACGCGCGCTTTTACGAACACCGCGGAATCGACTTTCAGGGTCTCGGACGGGCGCTCGTACAGGACATCATCGCCCGCAGCGCGAAGCAGGGCGCCTCGACCATCACCCAGCAGCTCGTAAAGCAGGCACTCGAAGCCCAGAATGACCGCTCGCCGCTCCAGAAGGTGCGCGAGATGTCAATCGCCTACCACATCGAACAGCAGTGGACCAAGGACAAGATCCTCACCGAGTACCTGAACACGGTCTACTTCGGCAACGGTGCCTACGGAATCGAGGCGGCCGCCCGGACCTACTTCGGTTACGCCCACCCCTCCTGCGGCACGGACGAAGAGCCCTGCGCCTCGCTGCTCACCCCGGCTGAATCGGCGCTGCTCGCCGGCATCATCCAGAACCCTTACGGCTACGACCCCAAGAACGACCCCGATGCGGCGCTCTACCGGCGCAACACCGTGCTCGACCGCATGCTGGATCAGGGGTACATCACCCAGGAGCAGCACGACGAAGCGGTCAAGGAGGCCCTGCCGGCCGACGATGACATTGACCCGCCGAGCCTCGATTCGAAGGCGCCCTACTTCACCTCCTGGATGCGCCAGCAGCTGGTCGACCGCTACGGCGCCGGGCGTGCGTTCTTCGGTGGCCTCAAGGTCAAGACGACGATCGACCTTGACGTCCAGGCCGCAACCGAGGACGCCATCTACAGCACCATCGGTGGAATCGGTCCGAGCGCCTCGGTCGTGATCATCAACAACAAGGACGCCACGGTTGACGCGATGGTCGGCGGCGACGATTACGACACCACGCCCTTCAACCTCGCGACCCAGGGGTACAGGCAGCCCGGCTCGACGATCAAGCCCTTCATCCTCACCACCGCCCTCGGGCAGGGCATCTCGCCCTACACGACTTTCGAATCGGCACCCCAGGTCTTCTGGCGCAAGTGGAAGATCAAGGACAAGAAGACCGGCAAGTGGAAGTGGCATCGCGAGCCCTATTCGGTCAGCAACTACGGCGACTCCTATGCCGGCGTAAGCGACCTGGTCAGCGCGACCATCAACTCCGACAACTCGGTCTACGCCCAGCTCGGCATCGAAGCGATCGACGGCGGCCCCAAGGCGATCGCCAAGACGATCCACGAGATGGGCTACTCCGACAAGATCGAAACCAACCCGGCGATGGTGCTCGGCACGTCCGAAGTGACTCCGCTCGGCTGGACCTATGCCTTCTCGACCCTGGCCAATGACGGCCGCCGGGTCAGCGGCACCCTCGCGCCGGACCCGGGAGACGACCCGGTCAGCTTCACCAAGATCACCGACGAGGACGGCAAGACGATCAAGGGCGGTGACAACGAGGTGCTCAGCAAGCAGGTGATCGACCCGGATGTCGCCAGCGAAGCCAAGACCATCCTGCATGAGGTTGTCACCCAGGGCACCGGCAAGAACGCCTACATCGGCGATGACAGCCAGTGGGGAAAGACCGGCACGACCGAAGACAACACGAACGCATGGTTCTGTGGCGCGATCACCGAGATCACCGCCTGCGTCTGGGTGGGTTACCCCGAAGGCTATGTACAGATGACCACCGAGTACGGCGGCGCCCCGGTTGACGGTGGCACCTTCCCGGCGATCATCTGGTCCCGGGTGGTTTCGGCCTGGAAGGAAATCGAAGCCAACCGTGCGGCCGAACGGGCAGCGGATGCCGCCGACGGCGACAGCAGCGACTCATCCGACGTGACCACCGACTCGAGCGATTACAGCTACACCGCACCCAGCACCGACTACACCACGCCGACTTACACGGCCCCGGAGACGACAACCCCCGTCGCTCCGGCCCCGACACCGACGACAACGGCTCCCGCACCGACTACCACGGTGCCCACCACGCCGACCACGCCTTCCACGGGCGGTGGCGTCGCACCCTCATCCGGCGGCGCTTCACCCGGTTAGCCGGGTCAGCGCACGGCCTCAGCCGATTTCGCGGAGCCGGGCCTTGGCCAGGTCGATCTGGGCGGCGAGGCTTGCACTCGAGGTGCCACCTTCGCTCACCTTCGATTCGAGCCAGCTGCCCTGCTGCAGAACTTCGTAGTACTCCTCGTCGAGGTCGGCGGACCGGGATGCCAGCTCGTCCTGGCTGAGGTCGGAGAGGTTCCGGCCTTCGGCGACACATTGCCGGACCAGGTCACCGACGATGCCGTGCGCCTCACGGAAGGGAACCCCGCGCCGCACCAGCAGGTCGGCGATCTCGGTCGCCGCGAGCATCTCGTCCGAGGCGGCAGCGGAAAGTCGCTCGCGATCGAACTCGATCCCTTCGAAGATTCCGGCGGTCATCTCCAGCGTCGCCTCGACCGTCTCGACCGCGTCGAAGAACGGCTCCTTGTCCTCCTGCATGTCCTTGCCGTAGGTGAGAGGCAGGGCGTGGAGCACGCCGAGCAGCGTTGTGAAGTCGCCGATCACCCGCGGTGCCTTGGCTCGCAGCAGCTCGGCAGAATCCGGGTTCTGCTTCTGCGGCATGATGCTGGAGCCGGAGGTGAAAGGCTCGCTGAGCTGGCAGAAGGAGAACTCGGTGCTGGACCAGATCACCAGTTCGGAACCGATCCGCGAAAGGTGGGTCAGGCAGATCGAGCCAGCCGAGAGGTAGTCCAGCACCATGTCCCGGTTCGAGGTCGAATCCAGCGAGTTGACCGTGACCGACTCGAAACCGAGGTCGGCCGCAACCCGCCGGCGATCGATCTCCCAGTTGACCCCGGCCAGGGCGCCGGCCCCGAGCGGCATCACCGCCGCAGCCCTGCGGGCGGCGGCGAAGCGCTCGAAATCGCGCGAAAGCATCCAGAACCAGGACAGGAGGTGGTGGCCAAGATAGACCGGCTGGGCCCGCTGCAGGTGGGTATAACCGGGCATCGTCCAGTCGCGGTGATTTTCGGCCAGCTGAAGCAGCCCGTTCATCGCAGTCGCGATCCGCTGCCCCGCGCCGTCGGCCGCATCCATCACGGCCATGCAGATGTCGGTCGCGACCTGGTCGTTGCGTGACCGGCCGGTGTGGAGCTTGCCGGCCAGGTCGCCGACCAGCTCGCCTAGGCGGCGCTCGACCGCCATGTGAATGTCTTCGTCGCCCTGGTCGAAGCTGAACTCGCCGGCGTTCAGTTCATCGGCGATCCGGGCCAGGCCCTCGTCGATCACCTTGATCTCGTCGTCGGCGATCACGCCGATCCGGTTCAGGGCCGCGGCATGGGCCCGGGACTGGGCGACGTCGTAAGGCGCCAGATGACGGTCGAAATCGATCGACCGGTTCAGCCGCCAGAAACGGGGATCCGGCGGCTCGCGGAAGCGTGAAGTCGACTTGTCGGTGTGTCTTGCCACGGCGCTGATTATGCCCCTGAGCCGAGCGCATCGGCGAGTGCGGAGGCAACCCGGTCGATGTCACCCTCGCTCAGCCCGGCGTGGAAAGGCAGGGCCAGGGAACGGGCCGCGACCGATTCGGCGACCGGGAACTGGCCCTCGCGGTAACCCAGCTCGGCCAGATGCGGGAAGAGGTGAATCGAGGGCAGATACGCCTTGGCGGGAATCCCCTGCTCCCCCAGCTTCCTGATCACCCCGTCACGGTCGGACCCTTCGGGAAGTCGAACCGGGAACACGAACCAGCTGCGCTTTGCCGGTGGC
>JAIBCJ010000181.1 GCA_019694145.1 Solirubrobacterales bacterium
ACCGCGACCACGCTGACGACACCGCCGACTGCGACCAGGGAGAGCTCCACGGCAGCGAAGCCTAACCGCGAAACTAACCTCCGGCTCAAGGCCCGGTTAGCATCGCCTCATGAAGCTGGAGACGATGGTCTGCGAGACAGGGGAGGGTCAGGGATACATCGTCCTGAACCGTCCGGAGCGCGGCAATGGACTGACGCCAGAGCTGATCCGCGAACTGGCGGAAACGGTGGAGCGTCTCGACCTCGACCCCGAGGTCCGGGTAATCGTTCTCTCCGGCAACGGCAGCGGGTTCTGCGGGGGATACGACCTTGTGGCAAGCGCCGAGAAGATGCTGGAAGGTGAATTCGGCTCCGAGGACGCGCCCGCCGGCTCACCGCTCGATCCGATGGTGCAGGCGGCCAACCATGACCCGTCGAAGACCTGGGATCCAATGGTCGACTACGCCGGCATGAGCCGGAACGTGCGGGCCTTCATGTCGCTGTTTCACTGCACCAAACCGGTGATCTGCAAGGTTCACGGCTTCTGCGTGGCCGGTGGCACCGACCTGGCCCTGTGCAGCGACCTTCTGGTGATCGCCGACGACGCCAAGATCGGCTACCCGCCGGCCCGGGTCTGGGGTTCTCCGACCACTTCGCTCTGGGCTTACAGGCTCGGGGCGCAACGGGCCAAGCGGCTGCTCTTCACCGGTGACAGCCTTACCGGCCGGGAAGCGGCAGAAGCCGGTCTGGCAATCGAATCCCACCCGCGTGAGAAGCTCGACGAGGCAGTCGACGCGCTGGCCGCCCGGATCGCAATGGTTCCCCTGAACCAGCTGCAGATGATGAAGCTCCTCGTCAACCAGTCGCTCTACGCCCAGGGCCTCCACCAGACCCAGTTGATCGGCACGGTCTTTGACGGCATCACCCGCCACACCCCGGAGGGCTTTGCCTTCCAGCAAAGGGCGGCCGAAGCCGGCTTCAAACAGGCGGTTCGCGAACGCGACGAACCATTCGGGGACTTCGGCCTGAAACCGGACTGAGCCGGGCGGGTCCGGCTCAGCGGGCGAGCGCGACCACGAGGATCGTTGCGATCCCGAGAATGAGTCCTCCCGCGGCGAGGAACGCTCCGCCAGCCGGCACGGTCGGCTTCTCGACATGGTGTTCGGCCGAGAGCTTGCCGCGCTGGACGCCGAAGAAGATCAGGCCCAGGCCGAAGGCGCAGTAGGCAACGCCCAGGGCTTCATAGGGCCAGGCGATCGCTCCGGAATCGAGTAGCGGGACGACTCTCGCCAATCCGATGCCGACCGCGATCGAGGCGAGTCCCGTCCGCACCCATGCCAGCTGGGTTCGCTCACCGGCCAGCGTCGTGCGTGCGGCGGCGAAGTTTGTCCGGGCCTTGTCGTTCTCTTCGGAGGTGGGCATGACGCAATGGTAATCCGGCCACCGCGCGGATACGCTGAACCGGACATGGGGGAGAGATGGAGAATCGGCTCCGGCGCCGTCTGGGAAGAAAGATTCGGCTATTCGCGGGCCGTCAAGGCCGGGCCCCTGATCTTCGTCTCGGGAACCACCGCGGCGGATCCGACGGGAGGACCCCCGATCGGAGGCGATGACATCGCCGCCCAGGCCCGGGAGTGCTTTCGCCGGATCGAAGTCGCGCTCGGGGAGCTCGGCTCGGGCCTCGGCGAAGTCGTTCGAACCCGCATGTTTGTGACTGACATCGGCCTGAGCGAAGCGGTCGGGCTGGTCCACGGAGAGATCTTCGGCAGGCAGGCACCGGCGGCGACCATGGTCGAGGTCTCGGCCCTGATCAGCCCCGACCTGCTCGTGGAGATCGAGGTTGACGCAGTTTCTTCCTCGGACTGAACCGCTCTGCTAAGCGAAATATCGGGGTTCCGGAAAAGATTTTCGAAATCCGCGTAAGTAATTGGCTGCTCGCCAGTTGACCAATCAGAAGCGCCAATCAACCGAAGCACAACGAAAGGCAACAATGAGCAACCTCGTCACCCGCATCAAGCAGTTTCGCCCGGCCACCCTGATCGCCATGCTGGCCCTCTTCGTCGCCATCGGCGGCACCGCAACCGCGGCTTCCGGCCTGATCAACGGCAAGAAGATCAAGAACAACACGGTCACCGGCAAGAAACTGAAGAACAGGACGATCACCAAGAACAAGCTCGCTCCGGCCACGGTCAAGGCCCTCAAGGGGCAGCAGGGCCCGAAGGGCGATACCGGCCAGCCCGGCAAGGACGGCGTCGTCAGCCCGACCTACCAGGAGTTCGGCAGCACCAACATCATCGACGGAAACGAGCTCGCGATCGGGACCGTCAACGTCCCGGCCGGCAAGTACATGGTCACGGCAACGGCGAATACCTTCGCCCTCGGCAGCGGCCGGACCGAATGCTTCGTCACGACCAACAACGGCGGCGGCAGCAGCGAAACCTCGAGCTGGAACTCGACTGCCGCGAACGTCCGCAACGCCCTGCCGGTCGTTTACGTCACCGACACCGACACGGTCACCTCGATCACCCTTGGCTGCGGCATCGATGACACCAACGGCTCGGTCGGCGGTTCGATGATCGTCACCCCGGTCCAGTAACGAACCTTCGGCTGGAAGCCATAGAGCTACACGCGCCGCCCCCGGGAACGGGGGCGGCGTTCGTGCATCGTCGTCGCCCTGGCCCTCGCGCCCTAGGCTGATTCGGTCTGCTGCGGAAGGCCGGCCAGCAGCTTTTCCGCATTGGCCCGGTAGATCGCCTCTTGATCGTCCGGGCCGAACAGGGTGCCGATCGCCGGCTGGGGGTCACCCTCGGGCGGATAGGCGAGACCGGCAAAGGGCCAGTCGCAGCCGAAGAGAATGTGATCGGTGCCGGTCATCGCGCTAACCGCCTGAAGTCCGCCTTCCGAAGCGATCAACGCCGTGTCATACCAGCATCCGGCGAGCGCCTCCCGGGCGCTTTCGGGACCGAGATCGGCCGACTGCTCCGGTAGCCCGAGGAGCGGGCCGAGCACCTTGCCATGGGCGGCGGCCACGTCCATGCGGGCGGCGAGCATCGGGATGGTGCCTCCGCCATGGGCAAAGTGCCAGCGAATGCCGGGAAAGCGGGCAAACGCGTTGTGGACCAGAAGGTTGAGGAAGGCCCGGGTGGTGTCGAACGGGTACTCGGCCATGAAGTCGGGGATGGTCAGGTCGGGTTTGTCCGTGGTGGGGACAGCGGTCGGGTGGACCATGACCCAGGCATGCCGCTGGTCCAGTTCGGTCAGGAGCGGGTCAAAGGCGGGATCACCGAGATAGCTGCCGTCGTAGCTCGAGAGCAGCCCGAGGCCTGCAAATCCGGGTCTCTCGAGGCACCGGGCGATTTCGGAAAGCGCCGCTTCCGGATCATTTCCGGATACGACTGCCAGGCCGCTGAAGCGATCGGGATGGGAGGCGACCACGCCGGCGAGGTAGTCGTTGCATTCGCGGGCCAGCTTCGCCGCCGCCTCGCCGGCGAGGAAGTCGACGCCGGGATCGGAGACCGAAAGCACCTGTCGCGCGATTCCGTGGGCGTCCATGAAGCCGATCGCAAGTTCGGGGGTCCAGGGTGGCACCGGAATGCCGCCGATCCGGTCCTTGCCGACCGACTCGAGCGCCGACCGGTACGCGGGAGCGATGTAGTGCGAATGAACGTCGATCGATCCGGTTGTCATCTATTCTGCCTCCAGGCTTTCGGGGGGAAGGGGCCGGGCTGCGACCTCCCTTGCCTCGGCCGGTTTCATGCCGAGGCCCATCAGTACGCCGGCAGCGAGATCCC
>JAIBCJ010000182.1 GCA_019694145.1 Solirubrobacterales bacterium
CGCGCACCCGCGCGGTCACCTTCGGTCTGCTGCTCGGCCTTGTGTTTTCGCTCGTCCGGGTCGGCGCGGCCGGGGCCGATGATCTCCAGGTCGCCGACGCCGCGACCGGCCATCGCGGCCAGGTGACGATCATCGTTCTGCCCCCCGGAACCTCGCCCGCCGACCTGTCCGGGCTCGACAACGCGGCGATCGGCCTGATGAATCCGGGTCTGGGCGACGTCCCCGCCCAGCAGACATGGATTGACGTCTCCCAGGGAGCGAGGGCGTTTGACTCCTCGTATGACACACCGTTAGACCGCGTGTATCCAGGTGGAGAATTCGCGCACGGATGGGAAAAAGTTCTGAAACGGGCCAGAAGCACGGACAGCAAGGTAATTCCGGGGCTGATGGCCACCGTCCTCAGCCAGAACGACCTCGACGCCGTGGCTGCCGACTCGGCCGGAGCAGCCGCGCTGGCGGTGGCCCGCCGTGACGGGGGGGTCGCCCGCGCCCCGCAGGCCTGCGGTGGCCCAGCTTCGATGCTCAACGCCGATTCCCCGGGGGCGAAGTCGGCGATCCGCGGCTGCCCGGACCCGGTCACCGTCCTTTCGATGCCGCTCGATTCTGCCTTCGAAGCCGCCGCAAACCGAAATCCGCGGGACATGCAGATATTCATCGAGCGCCCCCCGGCCGACTCCGGCGATCAGCTTTCGATCGCCATCGCCGGCCCGGGCATGGACGGTGAACTCAGGTCACCGAGTACGAGGACCGACGGATATGTGCTCTCGACCGACATCGCCCCGACGATCCTGCGGCACTTCGACATCAAGGCCCCCAAGGCGATGACCGGATTGCCGATCGAGTCGGGGGGCGAGCTGGACATCGACCGGCTGGCCGATCTCGAAAGCCGCTACGAGGAGGTCGGCAAACGGCGCGGCGCGGCGCTCGCGATTCCGCTGCTGCTCTGGATCGGGCTGGCGGCCCTGGTCTCGTTCGGAAGTCGCGGCCTTTACTCGAGGCCGGCGCTCCAGCTGCTCTGCCTCGCCACCGTTCTGCTGCCGGTCGTGCTGCTCCTGACCGCGGCGCTCGAGCCGACGCTGGCGATCGAAAGGGCGATCGCGACCCTGCTGCCGGTCCTGATCGCGGCCCTGCTTATGCGAATCGCTCCCGGCTGGCAGTCCCTCGCCCTGGCCTGCGGCCTCACCGTGATCCCCTACGGGATCGACATGCTGGCCGGATCGGCACTGACCCCCAGGGCGGTGATCGGCCCCAATCCCGGACTTGGTGCACGCTTCTACGGGATCGGCAACGAACTCGAATCGACCCTGATGATCCTCACCTCGATCGGCACCGGAGCGGCCCTGACCAGGGCCCGGGCCGGGGGCCGTCGCGCCGCGATCAGCTTTCTCGTGGCCGGGGTGGTGGCCACGGTCGTCTTCGCGGCCGGCCGGTTCGGCGCCGACGTCGGTGCGGCGATCGTCTTCCCGGTGGCGGCGGGGGTTGGCGCCGCCTTCGCCGTCGGCCGCCCGAAACTGGCATGGGCGGGCCTCGCCGCGGCTTTCGCCGCGCTCCTGCTGGTCGCACTGGCGGACATCGTGAGCGGCAGCGAGACCCACTTCGTGAGGTCGGTGCTGGGCGGGTCCGGAGGGTCGTTTTTCGAGGTGGTCGGCCACCGGCTCGACGCCACCCTGGAAAGCTTCACCAAGGTCTCGCGGATCCCGGTGACCCTGGCCGCGCTGGCGGTGATCGCGATCGGTATCTGGAAGCGGGAGATAGTGCTCGCCTGGTTTGAGGATTCGCCGATGATGAAAGCCGGCTTTGCGGCCGCCGCCGCGGGCTCCCTGATCGGTGCGCTGACCAACGATTCCGGCGCCCTCTTCATCCAGGTCGGAACGCTTTATCTGGCGCTGGTAGCGGGATTTGCGTGGACGACGTCGAATTACCACCCAGAATCGGGTTAACCGTCCCTCGGAAAGCCGCCACCTTCACTATCCTGTTCTATCGTGCGAATCGCCCTCGTCACACCGTATTCGTGGACCTATCAGGGCGGCGTTAACCGGCATGTCCAGTCGCTGGCGGAGGAGTACATCTCCCGAGGCCACTACGTCCGCGTCATCGCGCCCTTCGATCCACCCGACCGCCTCTCGAAGGTTCTTCATCGTGCCCCGGCCGAAGACCGCGAGATTCCCGATTACCTGATCCCGGTCGGCCGCACCTTCGGCGTCAACGCGAACGGGGCCGTTTCGAACATTCCGGTCTTCCCCTCGGGCGTGACGCAGACCCGCCGGGCGATCGAAGAAGGCAACTTTGACGTGGTCCATCTGCACGAGCCGACCACGCCGGCCAACGGCTGGGACACATGCTTGTCCAGCGACGTTCCGGTGGTCGGCACCTTCCACGCCTACTCGACCAAGCCGGTGCCGAACTATCTGGCCAACGCGGTCGGCGCCCGCCGCACCCTGAACCGGCTCTCGGCCCGAATCGCCGTTTCGCAGGCCGCCGCCTGGACCGGTCGGCGTTGGTACGGCGGCAACTACACGATCGTCCCCAACGGTGTGGACGTCGACGCGGCCCCGGACGGGCCCAAACCGGAGACCGACCACCTGCGGGCCCTCTTCGTTGGCCGGCCGGATGAACGCAAGGGCCTGCCGGTCCTGCTGCGCGCCTTTTCGGCCCTGGTCGACCATGTTCCGGCCCGGCTTTCAGTGGTTGGAGCCGGTCCCGAGGACGTCCAGCGCATCCTCGCCCACCCCGAACTGGCCGACCACCTCGATCTGCACGGCCGGGTTTCCAACGAAGAGCTCTGGCAGCAGCTGCACGACGCCGATGTGCTGGTCGCTCCCTCGCTTTCCGGCGAGTCCTTCGGCATGATCCTGACCGAGGCCTTTGCCGTCGGCACGCCGGTGATCGCTTCCGGCATCGCCGGCTACAGCGACGTGGTCACTCACAACCATGACGGCATCCTCGTCCCGCCCGCCGATCCGCAGGCCCTGGCCGAGGAACTCCAGTGGGCCCACCACGAGCCGGAGCGTCTGGCCGAGATGGGCGAGGCCGCCCGCGAAAGCGCCCAGCGCTACGCCTGGTCCAACGTCGCCGACCAGGTGATGGATGTGTACGAACGGGCGATCGAGGTTCCCGAACCAGAGGACACGGTCGACCGGGTCCGGCGCCGGATCGGCATCGCACCTTCCGACGGGCTGCCCTGGGCTCCGGCCGTCAAACTGCCCTCGCTCGATCCCGTCCCCGCATCCGGGCCTTCCGGCGGCGGCAAGTCCTGGCTGCGCAAGGCCGGTCTTGCGGCGATGGCACTGTTCGGACTTGGCCTCACCGCGATCGCCGCACAGAAGATCGGTGTCGATCAGGTCGCCGACAAGCTGGTCGATTCCGACATCTCCTGGGTTCTCATCGCGCTTGCCCTGATGGCATCCTCGCTCTTCTTCCGCGCCTGGTCGTGGTTCTTCATCGCGCGTTCGGCGATGCCGCATTCCGGCCTCAAGCGCCGTGACTTCGCTTCCGCCACGATGATCGGGGTGCTGATGTCCGCGACCTTGCCCGCCCGTCTGGGCGAACCCGCGAGGGCGATCAGCCTGGCCCGCCACACCGGCCGGGCCAAGGACACCCTGCCCGTGGTGATCGGGACGATCGTCTCGCAGACGATGCTGAACATCCTCGCGATCCTCTTGCTCGGCGCCTTCGTGCTGACCTCGATGGACGACGTCTTCCACGGCGCGACCAAACAGAT
>JAIBCJ010000183.1 GCA_019694145.1 Solirubrobacterales bacterium
GACCGGCGCCGGCTTTCCGAGCAGGCAGCGGAAGTGGCGAAGATCGATCGCGAGGCCGATCTGATCGCCCGCGGTCTCGAGGAGGGCCTGACCCTCCAGGAGCTGGAAGACCTGGCTCGCGGCGACGCGTCCACTTCCCGCTAGATGCGAACCCGACGGAACTGACGGTTGCCGGATAGCTCCGAAGAGCGGGATCTCGGGACCTTCGACCTGACCGTCGTCGGCGGTGGCGCGGCCGGGCTCTGGGCGGCACTCTGCGCCGCCGAGGCGGGCGGTTCGGTCTGCCTGGTCTCCCGCAAGCCGCTGGCCGAGAGCGCCAGCTTCCACGCCCAAGGCGGGCTCGCCGCAGCACTCGACCCGGCCGACTCGCCGGATCAGCATTTCGAGGACACGATGAAGGCCGGACGGAGTCTCTGCCGGTCATCGGCCGTGCGGGCGCTGGTCGATGAGGGTCCGGGCATCGTCGATGATCTGGTCCGGCGCGGCATGAACTTTGACCGCGAGCCTGAAGGAACCCTCTCGCTCGCCCTGGAGGGCGGCCACAGCCACCGCCGGATCATCCACTCCGGCGGCAGCCAGACCGGTCGCGAAATCACCTCCGCCCTGGCCCAGATGGTCGCCGACAGCGACCGGATCGAGGTCCTGGAAGAGACCTCGGCGGTTGCCCTGATCAGTGACGGCAACCGCTGCTACGGAGTGATCACCGAAGACGGCACGATCCGGAGTGCCGCAACCCTGATGGCAACCGGTGGTGCCGCCGCCCTCTGGCGCCGGACCTCCAACCCCTGGGGAGCGATTGGAGCCGGCCCGGTGCTGGCCAGTGCGGCCGGGGCCGAACTTGCCGACCTCGAGTTCTGCCAGTTCCACCCGACCTGCCTTTCGGCCCCCGGCACCGTCTTTGACGGCGCCCTGATCACCGAGGCGATCCGCGGTGAAGGGGCCACCCTGCTCGACCTCGACGGCGAGCGCTTCACCGACGAGCTCGCACCCCGGGACGATGTGACGGCCGCGATCCTCGCCCAGACCACAAAGCAGGAAGGCGAACCGGTCCGGCTCGATCTGACCTGCGTCGATCCGGCCCGTTTCCCGAGCGTCTTCCAGTTGCTTGAAACCGCCGGCTTCGACGCCACCACCGAGCCGGTGCCCGTTTCTCCCGGCGCCCATTACATGATGGGCGGGATCGCTGTGGACCTTGACGGCAGGACCTCGATCCCTGGCCTTTACGCGGCCGGTGAATGCGCCTGCACCGGGCTCCACGGAGCCAACCGCCTCGCCTCCAACTCGCTGACCGAATGTTTCGTCTTCGGCCGCCGCGCCGCGGTTGCCGGACTTCAGGAAGTGGCCAGGGTGATGCCGCCGCCGCGCGATTGGCGTTTTGACCCGCCGCAGCCGCCGACCCGCGAAGCGGTCTGGGAGTTCGCCGGACCGCTCAGGGATGCGACCGGGCTTTCACAGCTGGCCGGGGACCCCTACCCGCTGGCCCGGGCGATCGGCACCACCGCCCTGGCCCGCGAGGAATCCCGTGGTGGCCATCGTCGCACCGACTTCCCGGACACCGACTCCCGGCTCGATTTCACCCATCTGATCTACCGGCCCGACGGAGAGATCGAACTCCGTCGCTGGGACTGAGCATGGCGGGAGCCGGCTCCGGACCTGAACCGGCCTCCGGCAGCTCCCCGGACCCGATCGAGGTCCAGATCACTGCCGGTGCGCTCGCCTCGGCCTGCGAGGAGATGGGCGCGGTGCTGGTCCGCTCGGCCCACTCGGCCAACATCAAGGAGCGGCGCGACTGCTCGGCCGCGATCTTCGCCCCGGATGGTGGAATGGTCATGCAGGCTGAACACATCCCGGTCCACCTCGGCTCGATGCCGGCTTCGGTCCGGGCGGTGGCCGGCAAGCCCCACTTCCCCGGGGTCTCGTGGTTTCTGAATGACCCCTATGCGGGCGGCACCCACCTGCCCGACATCACCGTGGTCACCCCGGCCTTCCTCGATGGCGAGCTGATCGGCTTCGCCGCCAACCGGGCCCACCATGCCGATGTCGGGGGAGATGTGCCCGGGTCGATGCCGGCCGACTCGACCACCCTCGATGAAGAGGGAGTGATCATCCCGCCCCGGATCCTCGACGAGGAGTCGATCCTCGAAGTGGTCACCCTGATGCGCCAGCCGGAGCAGCGCCGGGCCGACCTGCGGGCCCAGCTAGCGGCCAATCGGGCCGGGGTCGGTCGCCTGGAAGCGATGGCGTCCGACCGGGGGATCGACGGACTCGCAAGAGCGATGGACGATGTGATCAGCTACGCGGAGAACCGCACCCGGGCCGAGATCGAACGAATCCCCGACGGGACCTACTGTGCCACCGATCTGCTCGAAGCCCGCGAAGGCGACCTCGAACTGCGGCTCGAAGCGACAGTTTCAGGAAGCAGCATCCGCTTCGACTTCACCGGTTCTTCCGGTCCCGACAGCGGCAATCTCAACTGCCCGAGAGCGGTCACCGAGTCAGCCTGCTTCTTCGCGATCCGGGTCCTGACCGACCCCGACATCCCGGCGTCCTCCGGCGCCTGGAGACCGGTCGAGGTAGTGGTTCCCGACGGCTCGCTGCTCAGCGCCCAGCCGCCCAGCGCGGTGGTCGCCGGCAACGTCGAGACCTCGTCCCGGGTGGCCGACCTCTGCCTCAGTGCCTTCGGGCTCGCCCAGGGCCAGGGCACGATGAACAACCTCACCCTCGGCGGCGAGAACTTCACTTACTACGAGACTCTAGGCGGAGGCCAGGCCGCCTCGGATCGGGCCGATGGCCCCTCCGCCGTCCATGTGGCGATGTCGAACACTCTGAACACTCCGATCGAAGCGTTGGAAAACGAGTTCCCGCTGCGAGCCGGCGAGTACTCGGTCAGGCGGGGCAGCGGCGGCGAGGGCGGGCACCGGGGCGGCGACGGCCTGACTCGCGAGATCGTTGCCGAAGAGCAGATCAGCTTCGCCCTGCTGACCGAGCGCCGGCGACATGCCCCGGCCGGAGCCGAAGGTGGTGCTCCCGGTGAGCGGGGCCGGAACCTGCTGGTCCGGAAAGATGGCTCGGCCGAGGATCTCGAACCGAAGTCAGCCGGTCGGCTCGAACCGGGAGACCGCCTGAGAATCGAGACTCCGGGCGGGGGCGGTTTCGGAACCGGTGGCGGCGCGGGGTCCAGCCTTGATGCCTGAGAGCCCGGCACAGGCGATCCTCGGGGTCGATGTCGGCGGCACCTTCACCGATGCCGTGCTGATCACCGCCGAAGGGCTCTTCACCGGCAAGTCACCTTCCACCCCCGAAGACCAGTCGGTCGGGGTGATCGAAGCGACCAGGCAGGTCCTCGCCAGGGCGGGCATCGAGCCGGAACAGGTCGGCCATTTTGCCCACGGCATGACCGTGGCGACCAACGCCCTGCTCGAATCGAAGGGAGCCGAGACTGCCTTCGTTGCGACCCGCGGTTTCACCGACCTGATCGAGATCGGCCGCCAGGACCGCGCTTCGCTCTACCGGCTCCAGGCCGCCCACCCGCCGCCACTGGTCCCGCCCGAGCGCCGGGTCGGGGTGGCCGAGCGGAACGGGCCCGAGGGAGCGCTCGAGGAGCTGACCGAAGCGGAAGCAGGCCGGGTGGCCGAAGCGGTTGCCGGGCTGGACGTCGAATCGG
>JAIBCJ010000064.1 GCA_019694145.1 Solirubrobacterales bacterium
CCGCGGGGCGGGTCGTTCTGGATCGCCTCGAAGGCGGCCATGAGTTCTTCGGTCATCGCCCGGTCGAAGAGGTTCAGCGGCGGACTGTTCAGCGTGATCACGGCCATCGGCCCGTCGCGCTCTGTTCTGACTAGTGACATGCCTCAGACTCTGGCGAATCCCTTGAGAATCTGCTTCAAGCCCAGTACGAAGAGATGCTCGTCCCGGGCGGGATCGATCTCGGAAAGGTCGAGCACCCGGTCGAGCGCGGCCCGGGTCTTCTCGTCCGAAGTGCCGGTTACCCCGGCTTCCTCGCGCAGGGTTTCCAATTCGCCGTGGTCGGATCTGTCGGGTCCCAGGGCGGCCCGGGCGTTGAGTCGGCTGGCCGCGTAAAGCGCGGTGCCGAAGCAGTAGCTCCCGTAATGGTGGAAGGCGTCTCCGGCCGCCTCGCCGGTAACCCCGAGCCTCTCGAAGGCGTTGGCGAAGAGGGCGATGCCGCCGGCCTGAAGGTTCTTTGCGCGGGGAGTGACCGTCATGTACGGAGCGATCGTGTGGTGAAGGATGAAGGCCCGGCGGGTATGAAGGCCGACCGCAACCAGAACCTCCTCCGGATCGGCCTCGAAGGTGTTGCCGACGTCCTCTGCCACGTTGGTGAGGATCTCGATCCAGACCAGCTCGACCGCGGCCTCGACGATTTCGGACCGGGATTCGAAGTGGTGGTAGATCGCGGAAGGGGTGACGCTGAGGGCGGTGGCGAGTTGCCGGATGCTGGGGTCATCCCCGCGGTCAAACAGCCGAAGAGTTTCTGCCGCGATCTCTTCCGGCTCCAGATGCGTGCTGCGTCCTGCTGCCAATCGGGTCAAAACATGCCTCCTTTTGGTGCGCCCGTCTCTCCAGGTTCTCGGGCGGCTGACCGGCATAACCGAACAGCGCACGGAATCTAACAGCAATATTTCGACGAAAACTTCGGGAAACCCCGTAATCTCGCCCGGCCGGTCCGGCTGACTCCATCTGGGTTGAAGTTATCCGTTCCATGTGCGAATAACTTCAACCCAGATGGGAACCGGGGGTCAGCGGGTGCGCAGCGAGAGTTCGAGGGCGAGGCGGCGATCGGGCCGGTCGAGGTCGTCGCCGAAGAACTCCCTCAGCCGGGCGATCCGGTACCGGGCCGTCTGCGGGTGGATGTTGAGGCTGCGGGCCATCTCGGCAGCGTTGCCGGAGTTCTCGACGTAGGCCAGGGCCGTCTCGGCCATGCGGTCGTGAGCCTTCGGGGTGAGCCCGCCGATCGGGGCCATGGTCTGCTCGCGCAGCCGGTCGATCAAATCGCGGCTGCGGAAGAGGGCGAGGTCGACCAGGTGCTCTTCGGCGGTGACCAGCCGGCCGGACGGGAGCGCCCCGGCTTCCGAAGCTTCGAATCCGTTGCGGGCCAGCTGCCAGGACTCGGCAAGCCGGTTCGGGGCCACCGACGGGCCGAGGACCGCGGTCCGGCCGGCCAGGGACCGGCCGATCTGTCTGGCCCGGCCGGGGCCGGCGGGGTCGGGCAGGGCGATGCAGCCGGAACCGTCGACCGTGGCCGAGATCACACCGATGGGGAGGATTCGGGTGACCTCGGCCAGGTCGCGTTCATGGCAGGCAACCGCCGCCAGGTTTTTGGGGATCTGCCAGGCGGCCTTCCGGGCGGCCTGTTCGATTTCGGAAAGGTCGGGTGCAGGGTCGCGAAGCATCAGGGTGAGCAGGCCCCGCTCCCTTCTAAGGCGGGCCCCCTGCTGCTTGAACTGGGCTTCCGCGTAGCCCTCGGTCGAGTCGGCCGAGAGCTCGTCGATGTAGACGAAGATCGATTCGGCAAGCAGGCTCAGGGTCTTGCCGTCGAGGCCCGCTTCGAGGCTTGCCGCGGCGATCCTTCGCCAGGCGATGCGGGCCCCGATCCGGTAGGCGGACTGGAGTGAATCCAGCGACCGGCCCTGGCGAAGCTCGCCCCGGCCGAGGATCGCGTAGACCTTGCGGCTGGCCCGCCGGTCGGCATCCGGGTCGCGGATCAGGAGCAGGAACTGGTCGAGGGCCTCGCCGACGCCGCGATAGACGGCCTTGCCGAACGAGCCTTCGAGCGGCATCGCGTACTCGGGGATCAGCTGCCCGATCGAAACGAGGATCTCGTCGGCGATCCCGGAAAGCTCCGGTTCGATCACGTCGGCAACCTCGGCATCGAGGTCCCGCCAGGGCTCTTGGCGCGCAGTTCTTATAAGAAGATTTATAACAACTGCTTCAGATACCTTCGCAGAACAAGAAGAAATACTAGGTTTTCGACTATAGATTTCCGCGCATGACGCAGCACAAGATGCCCCTGCTGGACCAGATCGTGAACCTGTTCGCAGTGGTCATCCCGTTTCTGGCGACGATCGCGGCGATCGTCCTGTTCTGGAACCAGATCGTGACCCCGCTCGACCTCGCCCTGTTCCTCGGCATGTACATGCTCACGACCTTCGGCATCACGATCGGCTTCCACCGGCTGCTCACCCACCGCTCGTTCCAGACCTTCAAGCCGATCGAATACTTCCTCGCGATCGCCGGGTCGATGGCGGTGGAGGGCCCGGTCAACACCTGGGTCGCCGACCATCGCAAGCATCACGCCCACACCGACGAGGAGGGTGATCCGCACAGCCCCCATGTCGGCCACGGCGGCGGCATCAAGGGCGTGCTGAAGGGCCTCTTCCACGCGCATATCGGCTGGACCTTCACCGACCACGGCAAGGCCGAGCAGGAGAAGTACGCGAAGGATCTCTACGAGGACCGCGGCATGAGGTTCATCAGTGACTTCTTCGTGCTCTGGGTGGTCCTTGGCCTGCTGATCCCGGCCGGGATCGGTTACCTGGTGACCGGCACCCTGGCCGGCGCCGCGAGCGGCTTCCTCTGGGGCGGGCTGGTCCGCGTCTTCTTCGTCCACCACGTCACCTTCTCGATCAACTCGGTCTGCCACTTCCTGGGCACGCGGCGCTTCGAGGTCGACGACTACTCGACCAACGTCTTCTGGCTGGCGCTCCCATCAATGGGCGAGGCCTGGCACCACAACCATCACGCCTTTCCCCGCTCGGCCAACCACGGCCTGAAGAAGTGGGAGCTGGACCCCAGCGCCTGGGTGATCACGGCAATGGAAAAGACCGGACTCGCCAGAAACGTCGTCCGCATCTCCCCCGAACGCCAGGAACAGAAGCTGATGAAGTCGCACGGATCTGAACCGTCGACTCAGGCGGGGCCGGGGTCCGGTGTACCGGCTTCCCCGACCCGAAACGTCGTCAGCCGCCAGACCGAACCCGGTCCTCCCGTCACCTAGGGGCTAGCGCTCCGGCCATCGGATCAGGAGGAAACGTCTTGCTCGGCCAGGCGCTTCCACTCGGGCTTGTCTTCGCGCCATCCTTCCTCGGTCCGGCGGAACTTCCAGTAGCCGGTCGCAGAGAGGTCGCCCAGGTCCATGCCGCGTTCGTTGACCAGGTGCCTTCTGACCTCTCGCACCATCCCGGCCTCGCCGTGAACGAAAGCCTGGCCCCTTCCTTCGGGCAGGTCGAGCCGCTCGATCAAGTTGAGGATCCGCGGCTCGTCGCTGTGTCCGGCGCCGCAGCGGTGGAGCCAGGTGATCCGCAGGTCTCCCGGCGTGGCGATGTCCTGCTTCTCTGCGAGCTCGCGCTGCTCCTGCTCGTTTTCGACCTCGAGCACGACCAGAGCCGGGACTGCGGGAGGGATCCGGCGCAGGGCGGCGACGATCGCGGGAATCGCGGCGTCGTCCCCGGCCAGCAGGTGCCAGTCGGCTTCCGGGTCAGGCGTGTAGGCGCCACCCGGCCCGACCAGCTGGATCAGGTCTCCCGCGGCGGCGTCGCGGGCCCAGGGCCCGGCGAGACCGGAACCGTGGGTGACGAAATCGATCGTGATCTCGCCGGCCTCCGGGTCGGCATCCCGCACCGTGTAGGTGCGCTGCCGGTGCCATTGGTCCCTGCCGAGGCTTTCGCGGATCTGCGCCGGGTCGAAGGGTGCCGAGTAGGAGGCGCCGGGTGGCGGCAGCTGGAGCTTCACGTAATGGTCGGTGAACTCGCCGACCGGGAATCCGCGCAGGCCTTCCGACTGCAGGACGATGCGGACCATGTGAGGGGTGAGCGGCTCGGTCGTCTTGACCTTGGCGAGGATCGGGGTTCGGGGGCTCAAATGGTTCCTTCGGTCGTCAGGGCGGTGCGGATCTGCTGGTCAGCGGTGGATGCGGCCGGTCGCGACAGCCTCGAAGGCCCGGGCCGGGACGGTCTTCAGCTGGTCGAGGACATCGTCATTCCAGCGGCGATCGGGGGTGCCGCTGATGAACATGTCCGAGCCGTTGTCGGCGACGATCAGGCCGTACTTCTTCAGGGCTTTGAGAATCGCGAGCGCCTGGCCGCTGAACCGGCCCAGCCGGTAGCCGGACTTGAGCCGGAGCCGCAGGCCCATCGGGGGCAGCGAGCGGTTGTTCGAGTTCGAGGCGAAGTGGCGGGCGGGGAGGATGTAGCCCCGCTGGGTCTCCGAGACGGTGACCCGGAGGGCGTGAGTGATCCTGCCGCTCGAAGCCTCGCCGGCCCGGGCAAGCCCGGGCAGGATCGGCAGCCCGGCCGCGTCGGCGCTGGTCCAGCCGGCCGGGCGCAGGCGGTTGCTTCGCAGGTTGAACTTCGCCCCCGAATCAGCCAGCCAGCGGCCCTTTCCCCGGCGGGCGCGATAGAGCTCGAACAGCCGGCAGGTCCCTCGCTGGATCGCGAGCACATGGTCATCCGAACCGCCTTCGATTCTCGTGTCGAGGGGGATCGGATACGGCCCGCGGTCACTCTCCGATCCGAAGGCGGTGAACAGGACCGGGATCCGGCGCTGCCTGCGACTGACCACCCGGAACGGGATCCCGTAATTGCCGTACCGGCCCGACCCGAAGTCCGGATGGAGCATCGAACCGCGCCCGATCGAGGCGATGTAGCGGCCGGAAAGCGGGTGGACCTTCGCCCCCGAGATGTCGCGGTTGAAGGCGTTGCCGGCGGGGAAGACGGGGCAGCCGGCCAGGGCCGTCCCGGGGCCAGGTTTGCCGTACGCGACGGCGTCGGCGGGGGCGGCCGCGGCGCACACCGAACCGGCGACCAGGACGATCAGAATCGTTCGGAACATTGCCCCAATGCTACGAAGACGGGAAATCCGGCCCGGAACACGCCTTCGGGGGTAAATCGGGAGCTTGCCGGGAAAGGTCCTGATTTCCAGTGCTGGAGCCGGACACGGACGTTCCGTACCTACTTGTTCATGAGGACGGCAAGTTTCATGAAACAAATGTTCATGAGCGCCGGTTTTTGCGCTACATTTTCTGGTGGGTAGGGAGAACGATTTACCCAGGAGGAGATAACTAGATGAAGCTTAAAGCCAAGATTGGTGCTTTCGTCGCAACTGCTGCCGTCGCCTGTGCGATCGGTGCAGCCCCGGCCCAGGCCGCTCCGTCGGCCCCGGCCCTGCCGAGCGCGGGTGACCTGAGCGCGCTCTGCAACAAGGTCAGCAACGCCAAGCTGAAGTCAGCCTGCAACCAGGGTGTCGCGGCCTACAACAGCTGCAGCGGCCAGACCAGCTCGAAGGGTCTGCTTTCCTGCCTCGGCAACGCTGCCAAGGGCATCATCGGTTCGGGTGTTCCGACCGGTGGCAGCAGCTCGGACATCATCGCCAAGCTCAAGTCGCTGATCGGCGGCGCCGGCACCGGTGGCCTCAACCTCGGTGGCCTGAGCCTCGGTGGCTTTGACCTCTCGTCCATCCTCAGCAAGCTGGGCGGTGCGGGAGGCCTCAATCTGGGCAGCCTCCTGGGCAAGCTCGGCGGCTGAGAAAGCCCCAACGCAAAGCGCCGGCCGCGACTGTCCGCGGCCGGCGTTCTGCTTTAAGGGTTCGGCCCGGGCCGGCTACTTCTGGTTGCCGGTGAAGGCCTTGGTCACAAGTTCGGTGACCCGGGCCCGGTCTTCTTTGGCGACGAGCTTTGAACTCTTGGTCGGCACGACGATGTCGAGAAATTCCTTGCGTTCGGCCGGGGTCAGGTTGTTGTAGAGCCGCTGCGTGTGGTGGGTGAGCCAGCGGGCCCGCATCCAGACGGCCGGCCAGTCAACCTTCCGGCCGTACTCCCAGGCCTTCGCAGCGAGGCCGACGGCGGCCCCCGCCTGATTTGCCTTCGATTTCTTCTTTGCCATGGCTGGAGGATAAGGCCCGGTTGGTCCGGCCGGTGATCTCCGGTCAGGAAACGGAGTTGATCGTGAAACTGCGCTCGCCCTTGGGGGTGGCGATCTTCACCTCTTCGCCGACCTTCCGGTTGCGGAGTGCCTGGCCGACCGGTGATTCGGCGCTCAGCCGGCCCTCGGCCAGGTTTGCCTCGGTCGAGCCGACCAGGGTCCACCGGTGGCTGCGGCCGGAATCGTCGGTCACTTCGGCGGTCCGGCCAAAGGCAAAGGAGTCACCGGAGGAGTCAACCTCGGCCACGACCGCGTTCTTCTCCCGCTCGCGCAACCGCTGTATCTTCGTTTCCAGGTGGGCCTGATCCTCCTTGGCGATGTGGTACTCGGCGTTCTCCTTCAGGTCGCCGAGTTCACGGGCGCTCTTCAGCCGGGCGGCGATCTTCTCCCGGGCCGGACCCTCGAGCTCCTCGAGTTCGGCCTTCAGCTGCGCCAGCCCTTCGGCGGTGATCGACTCGCCGGTTTCCTCTGAATCAGTCATGGACGCAGCCTACCCGGGGGGCGAGGCGGCCCGGGCTCTGGAGAGAGGATCGCCCGGGCCGTTCGCACTGGATGGAAATCAGCTCTCCATTGAGACCGTGATCACCGGAGCGGTGGTCGGCTGTTTGCTGCCGCCCTTCGGTTCGGCGCTGATCATCACGGCGGTGACCCCGCTCATGTCAGGGATGCTCGCCACCGCCGAACCCTTCCGGTTCGGTACGAAGAGTGATTCGGTCGGCACGATTTCCTGACCCCGCTGGATCCACGCCTGGTAGACCTGGTCTTCGTCGGGTGGCTTGAGATTGGACATCTTCAGGGTCCCGGTTCCATCCGAAGCGACCATGACGGCATCGGCTCCGATCGTCGAGGAACCGGTCACGACCTGGCGGGTCGGGCCTTCCGGCGACGATTCCCCGCCACCGTTCAGCGCGACGCCGGCCACGACGCCGACGAAGAGTGCCGCAGCCACGGCGCCGATCACCGCGGGCCGGAAGACCCCGCTCAACCAGCCTCGGCTCCGGCGCTCCCTTTCCTTCCGGGAGGGCGCTTGAACCTCGATCGGGTCCGGCACTGGCAGCGGGTGCTGCTCGAGGTCGGCGTCGACCGCCGCCATCACCCTCTGCTTCAGCTCGGGGGAAGGCGCAAACTGTTCGACGTCGGCCGCCAGGGTGGAGGTAGCCGGCTCAAGCCAGGCGAGTTCCGCCTTGCATTCGGCACAACCTTCGAGGTGATGCTCGAGGTCGGCCCGTTCACCGGGTTCAAGCGCCCCCAACAGGTAGGCCGGCAATTGCCCTTTGAAATTCTCGTGCCCGCTGGTCATTTCGCCTCTCCTTCGTAAGAGCCCAACTCAACCCGCAGCTTCTCCATGCCCAGCCGCATTCTTCCCTTGACCGTGCCGAGCGGCAACTCGAGCATGTCGGATATCTCGGTCTGGCTGAAACCCCCGTAAAAGGCGAGTCCGATCACCTTCGACTGGTTTTCCGGGAGCGTCGAAAGTCTCGAGCGCACCTCGCGGTCCTGCTCGCGCTGAAGCGCCTGTTCCTCGGTCTTCAATGCCGAAGCCCTGTTCTCGAGGGTGGAATCGTCATCGTGGTCGAGGTCCGGGGTGCGACTGGCACGGCTCCGGAGCACGTCGATCGAACGGTTTCGCACGATCCCCAGCGCCCACGCTCCCGCGCTGCCCCGGGCCGGGTCGTACCGGCCCGCGTTCTTCCAGATCGAGAGGAACCCTTCCTGGACGATGTCCTCGGCCAGTGACCGCTCGCCGACGATCCGGTAGGCCAGTGAAAAGGCCCGTCGCTCGAACCGGTCGTAGAAAAGCTCGAAGGCTTTCTTGTCGCGGCCCCCGACCCGGACGAGGAGGTCCTCGTCCGGGTCGGTCGGCTGCGCGGGAACCCTGATATTCATCTCCATGTCAGGTTCCCCATTCCCTACCCGGGAATCTCAGCTGACCAGGAACGGCTGCACGGCCTTCAGCACCTGAGCCTGGGTCATGGTCTTGTCGAAAGCGTCCGGGGCCGGCTGATTGCCGTTCTGAAGGGCAATCGCGGCGGCGTGCCGGGCCTCGACCTGGACGATGCTCCCCGCTGCCTCGAGCACTTCCTTCGAGCTGATCATCGGGGCGGCGCCGTTATAGGCGCTGACGCCGACGTTCTCGATCGTTTCGGCCAGCGCCGTGAAGCCGGCGGTGTCCGAGTACGGGAACTCGACCTTGGGCGCCTTGACCGGCTTGCCTCCGAGATCCCTGATCGTCTGGGTGAGCGCCTTCACATGGGCATCTTCGTCGGTCGAGATGGTTTTCACCAGCTCCTTCAGCTCCCCGGAGAGCCCGGCCTTCTTCAGGGCCTCCGCGTAAAACGCGGACTCGAGGTACTCCAGGGTCAGCGCGTAGTTGAGGATCTCGACGTCACCCTTGCTGCCACCGGCTCCCATCGCACCCTTCACGAAGGGACTGACCGCTCCGAGTCCGAAGATCGCCCCGGCGGCCAGGGCGCCTTTCATCAGGATGTCGCTGCGTTCGGTTCCATCGACCTCGATTGCGGCGAGTTCGGGATGGACCATTTCGGTATCTGTCTTGATTTCAGTCATCTGATCGTTTCCTTTCCTGCCAGCGTTCAGCTGACGATGAAGGGCTGGACGGCATTCAGGACCATCGCCGCCGGGGCCGGCTGGGCGAAGGGCCCGTCGGGTACCGGCGTCTTTCCGAGCAGCGTGTTGAGAGCCGCCGCGTGGCGGCCTTCGACGCTGTGGATCGAGAGGGCTGCGGCCAGCACTTCCGGGCTCTGGATCCGGGCGGCCTGGCCGAGGTAGGCCGCGGCGCCGAGATTCTCGACCGTGGAAGCCAGTCGCAGAACCTGCTGTGCGTTGTTCAGCGGGAACTCGGTCTTCGGCTTCGGTGCCGGCTTGCCGCCCGCCTTCTTCACGGCGGCGGTCAACGCGGCCACGTGCTCGGCTTCCTGGCTACCGAATTTCCTGATCGTCTCGAGGTCGGCGCCCTTGAAGAGTCCGCTTTTCGCGACATCGTCATAGAAGGCCGTCTCCAGGTACTCGAGGGTCAGGGCGTAGTTCATGATTCCGATGTCGCCCTCGCCGAACTGCGCGGTGCTGTCATCGCTCATCGACGAACCGGTCGAGCCGCTTTGGCCGGAGCTTCCGGACATCGCCGGGTTCGAATCGGAATCCGAGTCGTCGCCGCAGGCCGCCAGGAACGCTCCGAGGGCGACCGAACCGCCGGCCATGGACATCAACTGGCGGCGAGACACCCCGCTTCTGCCGAATCCCTGCTGCTTGCCCTGCTCTTCCTGTTCTTCCTGCTCTTGTCTTTGTTCCTGCCTTACCGGCATGGCGTCTCCTCTGTTTGTTTACGCCGTTGACCGGTTTTACGGGGGAGGCAGGGGATCGGATCAGTGGCAGTTGCGAGCCTCTTTTCAGCGTCGCCGCCAGCCCGTAAGGTTGTGGTGTGACTCGTTCGACCTATCTCGCCATGGTCGCGATGGCGCTGGGGGTGTTCATCATCGCCAACGACATCACGGCGATGAACGTCGCTTTGCCGGCGATCGAAAAGGATTTCGACACCAGCGTCACCACCGTCCAGTGGGTCGTCAACGCGTACGCCCTCGTCTTCGGGGTGCTGATCGTCACCGGCGGCAGGCTCGCCGACCTGTTCGGCCGGAGGGAGGCGTTCTTCGTCGGGGCCGGAATCTTCCTGGTCGCCTCCCTCGCCGCAGCCACCGCGCAGACCGAAGCCTGGCTGATCGCCGCCCGGGCGGTCATGGGAGTCGGCGGCGCCCTGATCTGGCCGGCCGTCCTCGGCATGACCTTCGCACTCCTGCCAGAGGAGAAGGCCGGGCTGGCCGGCGGGCTCATCCTCGGGGTGGCCGGAATCGGCAACGCACTCGGCCCGCTGATCGGCGGCGCCCTGACCGAGTTCGAAAGCTGGCGCTGGATCCTCTTCCTCAACGTGCCGATCTGCCTGATCGCGATCGCTGCGGTCTACTTCCTGATTCACCAGCCCCGGCCGGAAACAGAGGACCGGAAGATCGACTACGGCGGGATCGCCACCGTCTCGTTCGGGCTGGTCCTCTTCATGGTTGCGCTCGACCAGGTCGTGGACCTCGGCTGGGGTGACCCGCGGATCGTGATCTCGGTCTTCATCTCCGTGGTGCTGCTGGCGATCTTCGGGTTCATCGAGCGGCGCGCGGGCGCCCATGCCCTGGTGCCGCGGGACGTGATGAGCAACACCGCCTTCTCGGCCGCCTGCGTCGCGATCCTCTTCGTGTCGGCGACCTTCTTCTCGGTTCTCTTCTACGTGCCGCAGTACCTGCAGAAGGCAGGGGAGCTTTCGGCCTTCGAGTCGGGGCTCGGCCTGCTGCCGTTCATGGCGGTCTTCGCCCTGACCTCGTTCGTCGCCGGGCCGCTCTACAACCGGGTCGGCGGCCGGATCATCGTGACTCTCGGTGCCGCCGGCATCGCGCTCGGCCCGCTCCTGCTCTCCTTCGGCGTAAAGGAAAGCGGAGCGATCGGGGGGATCATTCCCGGACTCGTGGTTCTCGGGGTCGGGGTCGGGCTCTTTTACTCTTCCGCGACCACGATCGGAGTCACCGCCGTCGATCCCTCCCGATCCAGTCTGGCCGGCGGGATCATCTACATGTTCCAGGTGGCCGGAGGATCCGTCGGGCTGGCCCTGACGACCACGCTCTTCGCGTCGGCCAGCGGGCTGATCAGCGGCCTTCACATCGCCTTTCGCTTCAACGCGATTGCCGCTGCGGTCGGCTTCCTGATCATCCTCTTCGTGGTCGGCCCCAGGGTCAAGCCGCCGACTCCGGCAACGGGTGCCACCGACCCGCCCGGGCCGGCCGCCGGAAACTGATCCGACCGGGCTTTCTTCCCGTAATCCGAAGCATGAAGATCGCAATCGTCGGGACCGGTGTAGCCGGACTCTCCGCCGCCCATCGCCTCGCTCCCCTTCACCTCGACGGGCGGCTTGAACTATCCCTCTTCGAAGCCGACAGGCGAACCGGAGGCCACGCCAACACGGTCGAGGTCCAGTCGGAACGCGGAACCGAACGGATTGACACCGGCTTCATCGTCTTCAACGATCGCAACTACCCGGAGTTCAGCCGGATGCTGGGCGAACTCGGGGTCGAAAGCACCCCTTCCTCAATGAGTTTCTCGGTGAGCGACGGTGACTTCGAGTTCACCGGTCGCAACCTGCGGGGTCTGTTTGCCCGGCGACGCCACCTTGCCGACCCCGGTTTCATGCGGATGCTGATGGAAGTTCCGAAGCTGCAGCGCCGGTTGCGCGACCTGGCCCGGAGCGGGGAGGAAGGCCCTTCGCTGGCTGCGTTCGTCGCCGCCGAGGGTTTCTCGGACCAGTTGAACGAGCGCATCGTCGTTCCCCTCGTCGCCTCGGTCTGGTCGGCTGACCCGGCCCGGATGGATGAATTCCCGGTTGGCTTTCTGGCCCGTTTTCTGGACAACCACGGGCTGCTCTCGCTCAATGACCGGCCTCACTGGCGGACCGTCAAGGGTGGCTCTCGGACCTATGTCGATGCGCTGACCGGTCCGATCGCCGCGACGATTCGGACCAGTACCCCGGTCGAGTGGATCGCCCGCTACGGCGATTCCGTGATGTTGAAGGCCGGCGGCGGCTCACCGGAGCGGTTCGACCGGGTCATCGTGGCGACCCACTCCGATCAGGCCCTGAGGATGATCGCCGCCCCGACCGGGGAGGAGAAGTCGTTCCTTGGTGCCGTGCCCTACCAGGCCAATGAAGC
>JAIBCJ010000184.1 GCA_019694145.1 Solirubrobacterales bacterium
CCTCGAAGGCCTCGGCCTGATGGCTGTAAAGCTGTTCGATGCCGCCCCGGTTCAGGGCTTCGGCGAGGCCGGGATGAAGCGAAGCCGGCAGCGGTTCCAGCCGGGCTTCGGCGGCCGGTTCGGAGGCGCTCTCGACGATCCGGCCATCCCGGCGGGCCGGGTCGATCGCGATCGACCAGCGCCCGGAAAGCAGGGACTCAGACATCTTCCGGCGAGGTGGCGGCCGGATTCGGGGAGCCGGCCGCGTCTCGGGGCGGTTCGCGGCGGATTTCGTCGGCGATCCTGAGGGCCGGATCAACTTCGCTTTCACCGCGCAGCGCCCGCCAGACCTGGAGGAAGTCGCGGGTACCGGCCACGTCGTGAACCCGGAGCAGGCGGCCGCCGCAATCGAGGCCGAAGGCGAGGGCGGCGAAGGTGCCCGGGGCCCGCTCGGAGGGGCGACGATGATTGATCGCGCCGATGAAGTCCTTGCGGGAGACGGCCAGCATCACCGGACAGCCGAGGCCGCAGAGTTCGGGCAGGCCGCGCAGTGAATCGACGGTCTGGGCCGGGGTCTTGCCGAAATCGGGGCCCGGATCGACCACCACCTGATCACGCCGGATGCCGATTTCGGCCAGGCTTTCCAGCCTTTCCTCGAAGAAGCGGACCTGGTGGGCGGTGATTCCCTCCGGGTAGGCCGCTTCATCCCAGCGCTGGGTTTTCGGCTCAACCACGGTGTGCATCAGGACCACACCCGCCCCGGCTTCCGCCGCGACCCCCATCAGTTCCAGGTTGCCGCCGCCGCTGATGTCGTTGATGATCGCCGCGCCCGATTCCAGGGCAGCGGCCGCGACCGCCGGCTTGTAGGTGTCAACCGAGATGATCGCCCCCGCCGCGGCGGCGGCAACCACCACCGGCAGGATTCGTTCGATCTCCTCCTCCGGGGTCACCGCGGGCCGGTTGGTCACGTTCGACTCGCCGCCGATCTCGATGATGCCGGCCCCGTCTTCGAGGTGCTGCTCGACCTGGCGGATCGACCCGGCGGTCGAGCGGTCACCGCGATCGGAGAACGAGTCCGGAGTGGCGTTGACCACGCCGACGATGACCGGCTCGGCCACGTTGATCTCGCCTGCGGCGGTGCGTAGTGTTCCCGGGAGAGAAGCCATCGCCACGATGCTAGACACCTTCCACCACGGGGACTTCGCCGCCGCCGACATCAGCCGCAAGCTGCGGGAAACGGTCAGCGTGGTGATCCCTGCCCGGAACACGGCGGGGACGATCGCGGCAACCGTGGCCGAGCTTCAGGTGCTGGCCGAGGACGGGCTGGTCGGGCAGATCCTCGTGGTCGATGCCGACTCCGCCGACGGCACCGCCGCGGTCGCCCGGGAAGCCGGAGCCGAGGTGGTTTCGGAAAACGAACTGGTCGAGGGTTTCGGGCCCTGCCGGGGCAAGGGTGACGCGATGTGGCGGTCGCTCGCCGCGGTGACCGGGGAGATCGTCGTCTTCATCGACGGGGACATTGCCGACTTCGGCCGCCACTACGTGACCGGCGTTCTCGGCCCGCTGACCGATCCCGGCAAGCATTTCGTCAAGGGCAGGTACCAGCGCCCGTTCCGGTTCGGCGAAAACGAGGAGCCGGCCGGCGGTGGCCGGGTCACCGAGCTCGCCGCCCGGCCCCTGCTGGCCCGGCTCGCACCGGAGCTGCTCGCCTTCGACCAGCCCCTGGCCGGCGAGGTGGCGGCCCGTCGCGAGCTGCTCGATCAGGTCCCGTTCGCCTGCGGCTACGGAGTCGAGATCGCGATGCTGATCGAAGTCTGGGGCCGGGTCGGCATCCGTGGCATGGCCCAGGTCGAGCTCGGCACCAAGCGGAACGCGCACCAGTCGCTGGCCGCCCTTTCCGGCATGTCCTCCGAGGTGATCGCCGCGATGGCCGACACCCTGGACCGGCTCGGCCGGAAAGACACGGGGCGCATGAAGATGGTCGAAGGAAGCGGCCCGGAAGTGGTGACCCGACCCGCCTTCGCGACGGTGCCGCAGGTTTCGCACCGCAGCGGTCGCAAACCTGCGGCACCGTAGTCCTGTCTGAACTCCACTTCGGTGCCTCAGCGGATAGCGTGAGGCGCGATGAGTCTCCGCTGCGTTTACACAGACCTCGACGGCACCCTGCTCGGGGCCGGTGCCTCGCTCTTCACCGACGAGGAGGGCAACTTCTCGATGGCCCAGGCCCGGGCGCTCGAGGCCGCTTCGAGGGCCGGGGTGGAGGTCGTGATCATGTCCGGCCGCCGCCGGGCCCAGGTCCATGAAGACGCCCGGATCATCGGCCAGAACTCGTTCATCTTCGATGCGGGCGCGGCCTTCTCGATTGACCAGGAGACGACCCTGCTGCTCGGCGACTTCGAACTCGAGGAGGGCCAGACTCCGGTCCAGCGGATGAGCGAGCGCGGGGTCCCCGATTTGCTGCTCGAAAACTTTGCCGGACGCTTCGAGTACCACGATCCCTGGCACCTCGACCGGGAGATGTCACATCTCTTCCGCGGGGATATCGACACGGCCGAGGCCAACGCACTGCTCGAGGAGAACGGTCACGGTGACCTCAGGCTGCTTGACAACGGCGCGATCCACCGCCGGATGGAAGGCATCGAACAGGCCCACTGCTATCACCTGGTTCCGAAGGCGGTTTCCAAGGTGAACGCAGTCGCCGCCCATGCCCGTGCCCGGGGTTACTCCCCGGAGGAAACAATCGCCGTCGGCGATTCGCTCGAGGACCTTGAAGTTGCCCCGGCGGTCGGGAAGTTCTTCATCGTCGCCAACGGCCCGGAGAAGGACCCCGGGGTGCGGGAAGCAATGAGCCGCTATCCGAATGCGGTGGTCACCGAGGCGAGCAACGGCGCCGGCTTCTACGAGGCCGTTGTGTCATCCCTCATGGGTGCGTGAAGGCCAAAGGTCTAGGATCAAGCCATGGCTGACGCAACGGTTGCCGAAGAGGAATATCTGCAGACGATCTTCTGGCTGATGGAGGCCGGATTGCCGATCACCGGCGCCAACATCGCCAAGGCGATGCAGCTCTCACCGCCCACCGTCCACGAGATGATCAAGCGGCTTGAGCGGGACGGCTACGTGACCCGCAGCGCCGACAAGATCCTTCACCTGACCGAGGACGGCCGGGCCGAGGCGGAGCAGATCACCCGCCGCCACCGGATGATCGAACGCTTTCTCACCGATGTGCTCGGCATCCCCTGGGACGAGGTCCACGAGGAGGCCGAGCGGCTCGAGCACGCGATGTCGCCGGTGCTGGAGGAGCGGATGCGGGCGGCGATCGGCGAGGCCAACACCTGCCCGCACGGCCACCCGATCGACGGGGTCCGCGAGGAAGGAGCACCGCTGGCTGATGTCGACCTGGGCGCCAAGGTGGTCGTGCTCCGTTTCGAAAACGAAGCCGAGAGCCTGCTCCACTACCTGATGGACATCGGCCTCTACCCGGGGCTCAGTGGCACGGTTACCGCCAAGGACGACGAGTCGGTCCTGATCGAATCGCACAACGGCAAGCACGAGGTAACCCGAACCGTCGCCGAAACGGTCACCGTCCGCGCCGACCCCGCCCCGCCCCCAAGGGCCGCCCTCCCCGACCAGCTCGTCCTCTCAGACGACCGCTACGGCCGCTAG
>JAIBCJ010000065.1 GCA_019694145.1 Solirubrobacterales bacterium
CTATCTGCAGGACTTCGGGCTCTCGCGGAACATTTCCTGGGCCGCGCAATGGGCAAACGAATACGGCATCACCGAATACGAGAATTACGCGGTGACCGGTTCCGCGCCGGCCGACTGGCTGCCGAACGGTCAGTTCCATCAGACCCTCCAGAACATCGAGTCGCAGAACCCGGACTACATCCTGATGACGCTCGGGGCCAATCCGCTGCTCGATGACGTGCTCTTTGACGTTGACACCATGGGCTGCGCTCTGGAGTCGGATCTCTTCGGCGACTTCCGCCAATGCGTCCTCGACGCCTTCGCCTCGGTCAACCTCGACTCGAACATGAACCAGATCTTCACGGACCTGGTCCAGAACTCGAGTTCGCATGTGGTGCTGATGGGTTACCCGTTCACGATTCCATCCTCGGCACTCGCCTACAGCGCGGCCCAGCTCGAGATGATGGAATCGCTGCTCAACGAGGTGATCGCGGACGAGGCCGAATCGGTCTCGAGCAGCCGGATCACCGTGGTGACCCCGCCCCGCTTCAACGTCGGAATCGACATGGAGCCGCTCTACCCCTCGAACTATTCCTGTTCGCTGCTCGGCTACAAGGTCGATGGCCCGAGCGTTCAGTCGACCCCGACCCAGGATGAACTGGAGATCGACCACCCGCTCTCCTTCTGTTCCGGACCCTCGTTCGGGAAGCCCTGGGTGATCAGCGGCGACACCGGGATCCACCCGAGTGCCGCCGGCTACCTGCAGATGTCCAGCCAGATTCCCGCGCCCGGGTCCTGAAGCTCGCGAACCGGGAAGGGCACCCGAGTAGCATCGGTTCCATGTTCTTCGGTCGCGACAAAACCACGATGCCCGCCCCGGAAGATTCACTCCCGGGCCGCTCCGGCTACGCCTTCCCGGTTCCGGACAATCACACCGTTCTGGGAACCCCGATCCAGGGACCCTTCCCGGAAGGGATCGAGGTCGCCCATTTCGCGCTCGGCTGCTTCTGGGGCGCGGAACGGCTTTTCTGGAACCTCGACGGTGTCTACACGACCGCGGTCGGCTACCAGAACGGGTTTACGCCCTTCCCGACCTACGAAGAGGTCTGCTCCGGGAAGACCGGCCACGCCGAGGCGGTGCTGGTCGCCTTCGATCCGGAGAAGGTCAGCTACGAGCGGCTGCTCGAGGTCTTCTTCTCCGAGCACGACCCGACCCAGGGGATGCGTCAGGGAAATGACGTCGGAACCCAGTACCGCTCCGCCGTCTTCACGGTCGGCGACCGGCAGAAGGAGATCGCCGAGATGGCCCGCGACACCTATCAGCGGGCACTGAACGAGCGGGGTCTGGGCGAGATCACGACCGAAATCGAAGAGGCCGGCCCCTTCTATTACGCGGAGGGCCCGCATCAGCAGTACCTGGACAAGGTCCCGAACGGCTATTGCGGCCTGGCTGGCACCGGGGTCGCGTGCCAGGTGCCGGTGGCCGGCGGTTCCTCCACCTGAGCCGCCGGGGATCCGCCGGGAGCCGTTTCGCCCGGCCATAAATTAGGATTCCCGCGGTGCCAACCCTGCTCACAGGACGGCCTTGACCCCGTCCCTAGCCTCATACATCGCCGGAACGCTCCAGATCGCCGTCGTGGTCGGCGCCGTCTGGTACGGATCCTGGTGGCTTCGGCGATGGATCGTGCCCGAATTCTCGGGTGCGCTGGCGCGCCTCGCCGAGCTGACGATCGCCTTCGCGCTGATCATCCTCTCGCTCGAGCTGATCGGTTCGGTCGGCTTGCTGAAGGAGGTCTGGATCACCGTCGCCTGCGTCGTGATCCCCCTGATCGGCGCCGGCCTGGCCTGGAAGTTCGCGCCGCGAGACGTTGAGGAGATTGCCGCGCCAGCGGTCCCCACCTGGGCCTTCCTGGTCGCGGTCGCGGTGGCGTCCTGGTGTGTGGCGGAATGGGCTTTCCCGACCCAGCTCAGCCTCGACCAGGGCATGTTCGGTGGTGACACGACCTGGTACCACATGCCGGCCGCGGCGAGGTTCATTCAGGACTCCTCGATCATCCCGCTCCACTTCACCGACGCGCTGCGGCTGGCGGTCTGGTTTTACCCCCAGAACTCGGAGCTGATGCATGGCGCCCTGATGGGCGTGATGGGCAGCGACTGGCTTTCCCCGGTCTTCAACATGCTCCCCCTCGGGATCGCCCTGCTCGCCTGCTGGTGCGTGGGCCGGCCTTACGGGGTAGGGCCCGCCACCCTGGTTGCCGGCGCGATGCTCCTTTCGGCCGGGGTGATGATCGAGACCCAGCCCGGCGAGGGTCGAAACGACATCGTCTGCTTCGCCTTCCTGATCGCCTTCGTCGCCTTCCTGATCAACGGGCACCAAAGGCGGGCGCCCAGTTCCGGAGCGGTGGACGAAAAGCCCGACCCGAACGCTCCTCTGCTTGACAAGGGCCCGCTGATCCTCGCCGGTATTGCGGCCGGCATCGCGATCTCGATCAAGGTTTCGATGCTGGCGCCGGTCGGCGTGATCTTCCTCGGCATGATCCTGATCAGCGGCAAGGGACGCCGGGTCACGACCGCGCTCTGCCTCGGCATCTCGATGTTCATCGTCGGCGGCTACTGGTACGTGCGGGCGATGCTCTACACCGGCGGCAACCCGGTGCCGGCCGTCGGTTGGGGCCCGCTCCACCTGCCGCAGCCGGA
This sequence comes from Solirubrobacterales bacterium, assembly GCA_019694145.1. Classification (GTDB taxonomy): domain Bacteria; phylum Actinomycetota; class Thermoleophilia; order Solirubrobacterales; family 70-9; genus 67-14. The sequence goes on from JAIBCJ010000065.1 coordinate 2,677, forward strand.
CCAGATGCCGCTCGACCCGCGCCCGCGGTTCTCGGTCGCGCACTACATCACCGACCCGAGCATCTACCGCTGGTGGTTCTTTCCCCGGCTCGATGACGCCTTCGGGGTGCTGTTCCCGCTGATCCTGGTCATGCTCGCAGCGGCCGCGCTCTGGCTGGTCTTCAAGTCCCGCAACAAGATCGTCCGGGTGATCTCCGCGGCCGCCCTGATCACCGCCTTCGTCTATGTGTTCACCCCGCTGACCGCGGCCGGCCAGGAGTTCCAGCCGCGCGGTTTCTTCACCAACACCAGGTACCTGTTGCCGGGGCTCCTTCTGGCCGCGGTGATGCTGCCGCTGATCCGCCAGTTGCGTGAGCCGCAGGCGAGGGCGAAGAAGACCCTGATCTTCCTCACCGTGGTCTACGCGATCACGGTGCTGACCTCGCCCAAGTGGTACCCGAGCTTCCTGCCCGGCGCCATTTTCCTCACCCTGGCGATCGTCTGGGCCCCGGTCGGCCTGAGCTGGATGAAGGACAACACCAGGGTGCCGAAGTACGTGATCGTGGGCTGCGTCGCCGCGATCGCGATCATCGGCGCGATCTGGGGCCGTGGTGAAGAGGTCGGTTACGCCGACAAGCACTACACCCGGACCACTCTCTTCCTGCAGGAAGGCGGCCCCCAGGACGCCTTCGAATTCACCCGGAACCTCAAGGACAAGCGGATCGCGCTCGCCGGTTCGGGTGAGATCTTCTTCGGCCAGTACGGCTTCTACGGGGTCGATCGCTCGAACCACGTCCAGTACATCGGTCAGGAGGGTGACAACGGCACCTACCGTTTGATCACCAACTGTCGTGAATTCATCAACACGATCAACGAAGGTGACTACGACTACCTGATCACCAGCGAGTACACCCAGGACGCGCCGGAAGCCGATTACTGGTTCCCGGTCCGGGCCTGGGTTGACGGTGACCCCAACGCGGAGCTCGTCGTCTCGGAAGACGACATCACTCCGCAGCCGGATTACGTCTACAAGATCAACGGCAAGCTCGATCCAGACCGCTGCGCCAAGCTCGACCAGGCAGCGATCCGCCAGGTGCGGACCGACGCGCTCCAGGCGATCAAGGATCGTGAGGCAGAAGCCGCGGCCGCGGAAGCCGCCGCAGAGTCATCCGATTCGCAGTAGCCGCTTCCGCCCGGCCAGCGGCGGGAATGGCTAGCGTTACCTTTTCGCGCCCCCGTAGCTCAGCTGGATAGAGCGCCGGCCTTCTAAGCCGGATGTCGCAGGTTCGAATCCTGCCGGGGGTGCCTTCGTCCCGCTGTGAAGAAGGCGATGATCGTGACCACCAGGATCAGGCTGCCGTAGACGAGGGCGGTGGCGTGGAGGCCGTACCGGTCCGAGGCGAAGCCGCCGATCAGGGCGGGGACGCTGAAGGCGATGTAGCTGACCACGTAGGCGAAGGCGAAGAGCTCGCCACGTTCGTCGGGATGGGGGAGGGTGGCAAGTACGCCGAAGGAACCGAGCGCCGAGGCTCCGAAGCCGATTCCGGAAATCAGGGTCCCGGCAAGGGCGAGCGGGGCCAGGTCGAGCAGCAGGCCGATCAAATTGATCGTGATTCCGGCGGCCAGCCAGCCTGCCGCGAAGCGGATCACGGTCACCGGCTCGCGGTGACGGAGCCGATAGACAACCACGGCTCCGGTCCCGCAGAGTGCCGTGACCACGATCGCGCCGGTCAGGTAGGGGTCATCCTCGATGAAGCTCGATGCGATCGAAGGACCCAGTGACAGATAGAGCCCGGCCAGTGCCCAGCCGGCGATCATGATCGGGAGCAGCGAGAAGAACCGGGGCCTGAGGTGGGCCGGCAGGCCGACCTTCGGTAACAGTGACTCGCGGGCGCCCGGTTTCATGGTCGAGGTTTCGGGCGAGCGCCAGACAGCGACCGCGGCAAACCCCAGCGCCGCCAGCAGGATCAGGAAGATCAGGGTGGTCGGCCAGGGGGCGAACTGGATCAGCACGCCGCAGCCGAGCGCACCGATCGCCAGGCCGGCGAGCGGCGCCACTCCGTTCACCACGCCGCTTCGCTTCGGGTCATCCTCGGGCTGCAGGTCGACGATCACCGCGCTGAGCGTGGCGAGCGCCACCCCGGTGGCGAGACCCTGGATTACCCTGGCCAGGGCCAGCATCGCGACTCCGCCGGAAAGCAGGAACAGCAGGAGGGAAAGGGCCTCGAAGGCAATCGCTCCGAGCAGCACCGGGCGCCTCCCGAGGTGATCGGAGAGTGACCCGAAGACGAGCAGGGAGCAGAGCAGCGCGACCACGTATACGGCGAAGACCTCGGTCAGGACCGCGTCGGAGAAGCCCCACATGTCCTGGTAGAGGGAGTAGAGCGGGGAAGGCACCGCCGAGATCGCGGGGAAGGTCACGGCGATCGCCGCCATCGCCCAGAAGGCGCGTTCGTGGGGGATCGGATTGCGGGATGAACGGAAGCGTGAAGGAGGCATCAGGGCGAGTCAGGGGGAGACAGGCAAGGTACCAACGGCACCTCTTGAGCAACCGCGCACTTGCCTGACATCCGGAAGACGACATTTCGTTACGGACCGGAATTGACATTTGAAACCCGTCGTTTGGTTATAGTCATGAATGCCGGTCTCATGACGATGTCTGGCAGGCACATGACAATCGCCAACAGGAGAGACTATGTCCAGCATTGAAGACGCAATTCAACAACTTGAAACTTCAGCTTCGAAGCTCAAGCAGCTTTCGGTTGAAGAAAGCCGTGCGATTCGCGAAGCGGTCAGGGTTGCAACCAGGGAAGCAACCGCGAAGGTAAAGGCCGAGTACAAGGACAAGAAGGACAAGGCCCGCAAGGAAGCCAGGGACGCCGAGAAGTCAATCAAGGACGCCCAGTCCAGGATCCAGAAAGCTCTTGGTTCGGAAAAGGGCGGGTCGACCGGCGGCAAGCGCGCCAAGCGCGGCGAGCGGGAAGCCCAGTTCGTCGCATACGTGAAGGAGAACCCCGATTCGAAGCTCGCCGACATCGCGCGGGGAATCGGTGTGCAGAACAGCGCCGCCAACGGGCTGGCCAAGAAGGCAGTCGCCGCCGGCAAGGTGAAGAAGAGCGCCCAGAAGACCTACAAGGCCGCCTGATCACTTTCAGAGATGTTTTGAAGGGCCCGCTCCGGCGGGCCCTTTTTCGTGTTTCAGCCCTTAGAATCGACCGGTAATGCGGCTCCCGGGAGGGCCGTGACGAGCAAGAGGAGAGATAAATGAACGTTGTTCGCAGGGGATCGCTGGCCTTTCTGGCAACAGTGGCGGCGCTAGGCATTTTCATGTCGGGAAGCGCTTCGGCCAAGCTGAACGTAATGACCGTTCAGGGCACGCCCGCGCCGGGCACACCGGCGAAGTACAACAAGTTCAAGGTCGTAAAGCAGGGGCCGGCCAAGGCAAAGAAGATCCTCCTCCTCGAGCCCGGCACTTCGGCCGGTGCCACCAACTTCCGCCCCCTCGGTAACGCCCTGGTCGGTCAACTCAAGGGCTGGCAGGTCTGGTCGATCGAGCGTCGCGAGAACCTGCTCGAAGACCACTCGATGCTGGAGAAGTACCTCAAGGGTGATGCGACCAACGAGGAGATGCTCGACTACTACCTCGGCTGGATCCTGGACGGCTCGGTTCAGCCTCATTTCGAGGGCAAGACCACCGCGGAAACCCAGTACGCGAAGAAGTGGGGTCTGAGCATAGTCGTTCACGATCTTCGCAAGGTCGTGAACATGGCCCGCAAAGGCGGCCGCAAGGTCGTGCTTGGCGGCCACTCGCTGGGCGGTTCGATCGTCACCGCCTACGCGACCTGGAATTTCAACGGAACGCCGGGCGCCAAGGGACTTTCCGGCCTGGTCTTCATCGACGGTGCCGGGGCCCGCGAGGCCGCGGACCTGCCCACGGCCGGGGAAGCGCAGGCCAACCTCGACAGCTTGAACGCCGAAAGCGCCTCGCCCTTCATCACGCTGGTGCCGCCGCTGCCCTGGGCGGCAGGGGTCTTCAACGCGATGGGTTCGACCGCGGCGCTTCAGGATCCGGATTCGCGCTCGCTGATGGAGGATTTCCCGCTGCTCCCGGATTCGCTGAAGCCGCCCGTTTCGGCGACCAACCTGGCCCAGTACGCATACGCGATCGACGCCGACACCGGCCCGGAGAATCTGCAGCTGGTCCAGAGCCACGTCGGTGACCTCGCGGATTCCGGTGACCCCCGGGGCTGGGTCAACGGCCAGCTCGGCACCGCCCAGCGGGCCGCCCAGGTCTTCACCGAGATCGACGGCATGGACGGCACCTCCTGGTATCACCCGCTGCGGCTGAGCATCGACGCCGGTGCGATCAACAACGGGATCGCCACCCCGGCCCAGCAGGTCTACGGAATCAAGACGACCATGGGCAAGCGGGTTCACCTGCCGATGTACTCGTTTGACACCTCGCTCGGCGACGGCCGGGTCAAGCGGGCGACCGATGCGCTTGCGGCCCAGTCAAAGGTGCCGAAGAGCTGGGTGCGGACGGTGGTCCGGAAAGAGACCTACGCCCACATCGACCCGCTCAGCGCCACCCCGTCGAAGAACGACTTCATCAAGACGCTGGTCCCGTTCCTGAAGAAGCAGGTCAAGTAGGGGCCGCCATCTGGATTGAAGTTATCCGCACATGGAGCGAATAACTTCAATCCAGTTGCAGCCTCAGTCGAAGATGACGATCTGGCGAACCGCCTCGCCCCGGGCGAGGCGGTCGAAGCCTTCGTTGACTTGATCCGGCGTGAGCCGGTGGCTGAGCAGCTTCTCGACCGGCAACTCACCGTCCCGGTACATGCGAATGAACGCGGGGATGTCCCGGCGGGGCACGCAGGAGCCCAGGTACGAGCCTTTCAGGGTCCGCTCCTCGGCGACCAGTGAGATCGCCGGGATCTCCAGCTTGCGGCTGGGGTGGGGCAGGCCGGCGGTGACCGTGGTGCCGCCGCGGCCGGTTGCCGCGTAGGCATCGGCCAGCACGTTCTCGTTGCCGACCGTTTCGATCGCGAGGTCGACGCCGCCGCCGGTCGCATCGCGGATCGAATCGACCAGATCGGGCCCGGCCTGGATGGTCAGGTCCGCTCCCAGCTCGCGGGCCAGCTCGAGCTTGGCCGGCACGGTGTCAACCGCGACCAGGGTTTCCGGGTTTTGTGACTTCGCGGCAAGCAGCGCCGCCAGGCCGACCCCGCCCAGTCCGAAGACGGCGACCGATCGGGCCGGCAAAGCGGCGGCACCCGTGTTGAGCACCGCGCCGGCACCGGTCAGGACCGCGCAGCCGAAAAGGGCCGCGATGTCAAAGGGAAGGTCATCCGGAACCTTGACCGCCGAGCGGGCCGAGACCACGGCGTGGTCGGAAAGGGCGGAAACGCCGAGGTGATGGTGGACCTCGGTGCCGCTCTCCTCGAACAGGCGGATGTGACCACCCAGCAGGGTTCCCTCGACGTTGGCTTCACCGCCGGGAACGCAGAGCGCGGGCCGCTCCTGCGCGCAGAAGCGGCACTCGCCGCAGGCCGGGACGAAGGCGAGCACCACGTGGTCGCCCTCGACGAAGCCGTGGTCGCCCGGGCCGGTCGCGACAACTTCACCGGCCGCCTCGTGGCCGAGCGCCATCGGCATCACCCGCGGCCGCTGGCCGGTGATCACCGAGAGGTCGGAATGGCAGAGTCCGGCTGCCCGGATCCGGATCAGCAGCTCGCCTTCGCCGGGCGAATCGAGATCCAGCTCGACTCGTTCAAGCGGTTCGGTCTCGGCGAAGGGGGAGGGCAGTCCCATCTCCCTCAGAACGGTGGCCGTGGTTTTCACGAATGGACCTCCAGTTTCTCGAGTGCGCAGCGGATCGAATCCGGGATGCCGTCGGGGCGGCGACTTTCGCGCTGAACGAAAACGTGGACGAACCAGCCCTCGGCAAGCGGTTCGCCGTTCCCGGCGAAGAGGCCGATCTCGTAGCGGACCGAAGAGCTGCCGAGATGGCCGACCCTCAGGCCTGCTTCGACCGGATCGGGAAAGGCGACCGCGGCCAGGAAGCGACAGTGGGATTCGGCGCAGACCCCGATCGTCCCGCCGCCGTGGATGTCCAGCCCGCCCTCGCGAATCAGATACTCGTTGATGACCGTGTCGAAGTACGAGTAGTACTCGACGTTGTTGACGTGGCCGTAGATGTCGTTGTCCTTCCAGCGGGTGGGGATCGTCAGGAAGTGCGGATACCCGTCCCGGGTCGGCGGCGTGTCGGTCATGGGGGGATTATTCCTGAGGGCTCGTGGCACGGTTATTTCTCCGGTGATTCACTGCCCTGATGGCCGCTTCCAACGAAAGCCGATCACCTCATCCCTCGCCGTCCCTGCCGGCGGTGGCGATGGTGCTCGGGTCGATCAGCTCGATCCAGGTCGGAGCGGCGCTCGCCACCGGTCTCTTCGACGAGGTCGGGGCGATGGGCGTAACCCTCCTCAGGACGCTGATCTCGGCGGTGCTGCTGGTCCTGATCTGGCGACCAAGCTTCCGTCTGGACCGGGGCCGGACCAGGATCGCCCTGCTCTTCGGTTTCGTGCTGGCTGCGATGAACCTCTCCTTCTACGAGGCGATCGACCGGATCCCGCTCGGCATCGCCGTGACCTTCGAGTTCATCGGGCCACTCGGGGTTGCCCTGATCACCTCCCACCGGCGCCGGGACCTGATCTGGGTCGCGATGGCGGCGGCCGGGATCCTGCTGCTTTCCGGTGGCATCGGCGAAGAAGGCATTGAGCTCTTCGGGGTCGTCCTCGCCGTGGTGGCCGGTGTGTTCTGGGGCTGTTACATCCTGCTCGGCAAGAGGGTGGGGGAGGAGTTCTACGGCGGGCAGGGACTGGCCATCGCGATGGTCTTCTCGACCGTCATCTGCACGCCCTTCGGGGTTGCCGACGGCGGCGCGGACCTGCTGCTGCCTTCGGTCCTGGCGGTGGGCTTCGCGGTGGCGATCCTCAGCACGACCCTGCCGCTCTCACTCGAGATGGAGGCGCTCCGCCGCCTGCCCTCGAACGTCTTCGGGGTGATGATGAGCCTCGAGCCGGCAATGGCCGCGACGATCGGCTTCCTGCTCCTCGGCCAGGACATGTCCGCGGCCCAGATCGCGGCGATCGCGCTGGTCGTCTCGGCCTCGGCCGGCGCGCTTTCCTCGGCCCGCGCCCCGGCCCCGATCGAGCCCTAATCCCCGTTTTCGGCGGGGCCGGTGCCGTTCATTGAAGGGTTGGAGTCGGCGTCGGCCTGGGGCTTGAGCAGGGCGGCCGCGGCGAAGAAGCCGATCGCTCCGAAGAAGGTGCCAAGGTTGGCCCAGTCCGTATTCAGCGGCTCGCCGGTGGAGGGATTGATCCAGGCAAAGATCGCCGAGATCATGAAGGCGACCGAGCCGGCCATGTTCAGCCAGGTGTTCCACCAGTTGCGGGCTTCCGGATCCCACAGCGATTCGCGGTTGGTGGTCGCCTCGACCGCGAGCACCGAGGCAACGAGGAAGCAGATCGAACCGATGAAGTCGGGGCGCCAGCCCAGGCGCTCGAAGGTGCCGGGATCGATCGTGCCGAGCAGGGCTGCCAAGGTGGAAACGTTGAAGGCAAGGGTGCCGAGAAACTGGATTGCCGCTGCCCACCAGTCGGCCCAGGCGTCGCGGTCCGACCAGCCGCCGCGTTGCCAGCGGCCGGTCAGCCGCAGCTGGGTGAAGCCGGCAATCGTGAAGAAGATCGAGCCGAGGAAGTAGGTCAGGTTGTCCGCGGTGACGCCGACCAGTCCGAGATAGCCGGGAGTCGCGCCGAGGGCAAAGAGGAGCGAACCGACAAGGAAGCCCCGCATTTCGCGGCGCACACTCATCGCGCATCTCCCGGGCTTGCTGGCTGCGGCACCGGCGCAGCGTATCCGAGAGCCGACCGGTAGATTTCTTCCCCTCGCGGTGGGCGTAGCTCAGTTGGTAGAGCTCCTGGTTGTGGTCCAGGCGGTCGCGGGTTCGATCCCCGTCGCTCACCCCTCAGGCAGTGCGAACGGGGCCGGTTCCAGGCTGAACCGACCCCGATTCCGTTAGCGGGCGGGTGCCCAGCTGGGTGCCCGGTCGTAGCCGCCCCGGGTGACCTGCTGCTTGTTTGAGCCGTCGAGGTTCATCTTCCAGAGGCCGATCCTGGTGCTTCCCCTGGACTCCGCTATGCCCACGTAGAGGATCTTCTTCCCGTCGGGCGAGAAGACCGGCTCGGCCCCGATTTCTGCGAGATCGCCGGAGGTGGCCCCGGTCCGGGCGTTGATCGTGTAGACGCCGTCGCCACTCGAGTCCGAGACCAGAAGGCGCCCGTTCGGCGACCAGTCGACGCCCTGGAAGGTGCCGCCGAACACGCCGCCGGGAGCCTCCGCAATGAGCAGCTTGCTCTTGCCGCCCCGGGCCGGGACCGTGTAAATCGACCCGCCGTAGGTCGTGTAGGCGATCTTGTTTCCGCGCGGCGACCAGGCCGGGGAATAGGCATCGTGGGTCCTGGAAATCCGGCGGATGCCGGTTCCGTTGGCGTTGACCGACCACACGTCGTGATCGGAGAGGCTGTTCCGGTTGAGGCAGACGAAGGCAATCTTCTTGCCGTTCGGAGACCAGGTCGGGTGCCGCTTGCCGATGCATTTGTGAACCCTCGCGGTGATCACCCTCGGCCGCGTGCCGTTGGCGTTCATGACGACAAGCTCCTCCGAGGGCACGGTTGCCTCGAAGACGATCTTCTTGCCGTTCGGCGAGTAGGAGAAGTTGTAAGCGTTGTTGCTGATCCTGACGAGCCGCCTCGCCTTGCCACCCGAGAACACCCAGGGATCCGAGTTGCCCGCGAACTGGCTGGCCTTGCGTTCGAAGATGATCCTGCCGTTCTTGCCCGGAAAGGCAGCATGCGCTGACGAGACGAGCCCGGCGCACGCGACCAGCGCCGCCAGACCTACGGTGATTCCTGACTTCATCCTTCTGTTTTCCCTTCTCCAGACCGAACCCGGGCAGAGTTCCACGCAGGGCTTTCCCCGCGACTGGTCCGCCAAAGCCGGCCGGTGATCAATTAACTCGAGCCCCCAACCCGATCCATCAATTCGCCGCCGATTCTAGCGATTCGGGCTGCGGCAAAGTCCGCCCGGGAAGGCGGCGCACCGGACCGTTTTCTCCTCGCTTGACGGGGGTACCCGGCGGGTTGCGGCATGAAAGAGAGCGACCCCGACAAGACCGAGATCCTGACC
>JAIBCJ010000066.1 GCA_019694145.1 Solirubrobacterales bacterium
CACAAATGCTGTGGCTCGTTCGAAGGGGGCCTGGTGTTGCCGGGGAAATCGCCCCCGAGCGGGCCCGGTCCGAACGCTCCGGAGGGCAGATAGACCCGCCCGGATTCAAAGAGCGCGACCCGGTCGGCTCCCCGCGAAAGGTTCCGCCGGGCAGCGCCGAGCACCGAGCCGAGCAGCGTGGTCCGCATCACCGACTGGTCCTCGGAGAGCGGATTGGCCAGCTTCACGGCCTGGGCCCGCGGATCCTCCGGGGCCAGCCTGAGCCGATCCTTCTCGCCGGGGTCGGTGAAGCTCCAGCCGACGATCTCGTCGAAGCCCGACTCGCGCAGGGAATCCTCGGCCCGCCGCTGCAGCGCCTGCTGGCGGCTGAGCCCGCCGGGCCTGCCGGCACCGGATGGCAGGGTGGCAGGCAGGTTGCGGTCGAGGTCGCTGATCCGGCCGACCTCTTCGACCAGGTCGATTTCCCGGGTCACGTCGAAATACCGGTCGGGCGGTACCGTGACCAGCAGGTCTTCGCCTTCCCGCTCGACCCCGAAGCCCAGCATTTCAAGCGCCTCGGCCTGGCGGTCGGCTTCGATTGGCAGTCCGAGAATTCTCTCCACCCGGCCGGCCCGGAGCCGGATCGGCGCGGAAGCGGGGCTCCCGGAAGCGACGTCAACCACGCCGGTCATCGGCACCGCACCGCAGATCTCGACCATCAGCCGGGCGGCCACGGCCTGGGCCCGCAGGGTCAGGTCGGGATGAAGCTGCTTTTCGAAGCGCGAGGAAGCCTCCGAACGGAGCCCGAGGTCGCGCGAGGTCTTGAGGATGTTCGGGCCGTTCCAGTTGGCCGACTCCATCAGCACCGTGGTCGTGGATTCCGACACCTCGGAAACCGAGCCGCCCATCATGCCGCCGATTCCGGCCAGGCCGCCCCGGTCGGCGACGGCGACCATCTCCGAGGTCAGTTCGTACTCGCTGCCGTCCAGCGCGGCCAGCTTCTCGCCGTTCTCGGCCCGCCGGACGATCAGCTCGCCCTCCGGGACCAGGTCGAGGTCGTAGGCATGCATCGGCTGGCCGGTCAGCCACATCACGTAGTTGGTGATGTCGACCACATTCGAGATCGGCCGCATGCCCGCAGCGATCAGCCTCGCCTTGAGCCAGGTCGGTGAGGGGCCAACCTTCACCTCGCTGTATCCGCGAGCGGTGAAGCGCGGGCAGAGGTCCTCGTCCTGAACCAGGATCCGGACCCGGTCGGCGGTCTTCTGATCGCTGACGGGATCATCCAGACGGTCCAGGTCGCCGGGCTCGGAATTCAGTCCCGGGCCGATCGGGCCGCCATCCCAGGGCGCTGGCGCCAGCGGCGCCGAGCTGATCGCGTGGGCTTCACGGGCGACCCCGTAGATGCCGAAGCAGTCGGTCCGGTTCGGGGTGACTTCAAGTTCCAGCACCGGCTCGGCCAGCGGCAGGAGCTGGCCGGCCGGGGTGCCCGGGGCCGGCCCGTCACCGAGCACCAGGATGCCTTCATGGCCCTCGCCGAGTTCCAGCTCCCGTTCCGAGCAGATCATTCCGTTCGATTCGACCCCCCGGAGTTTCGCCTGCTTGATCTCCATGCCGCCGGGCATCACCGCCCCGGGCAGGGCGACCACCACGGTCTGGCCGGCGGCCACGTTCGGGGCGCCGCAGACGATCGTCCTGGTCTCGCCGCCGGTGTCCACCTGACAGACGTTCAGCCGGTCGGCATCCGGGTGCTTTTCGACCGCGAGCACCTTGCCGATCACGAAGCCTTCGGCTGAAGGCGGCCCCAGGGTGACCACCCTTTCGACCTCGGTTCCGGTCATCGCCATCTTTTCGGCGAGGTCCCGCGGTTCGAGCCCGGGGTCGCAGTAGTCGGCCATCCATCCGTAAGGGACTCTCATGAGAACTGCTCCAGCATTCGCAGGTCGTTGTCAAAGAAGAGCCGCAGGTCACCGACGTTGTGCTGCAGCATCGCGATTCGCTCAATTCCGAAACCGAAGGCGAATCCGGTCACCGAGTCGGGGTCGTAGCCGGAGTCGGCCACGAATCCGAACACGTTCGGATCAACCATCCCGGCCCCGCCCAGTTCAATCCAGCCGATCCCCTTGCAGAGACCGCAGCGGGAACCGTCTTCGAGCGACCCCGAGCCGCCACAGCGGAAGCAGGAGACGTCGAATTCCACCGAGGGTTCGGTGAAGGGGAAGAAGTGCGGGCGCATGCGGATTTCCCGGTCGGGACCGAAGATTTCGCGGAGCATCGCCAGCAGGGTTCCCTTGAGGTCGGCCAGGGTGATCCCCTCGCCGACCGCCAGGCCCTCGACCTGGTGGAACATCGGGCTGTGGGTGGCATCGGAGTCGCGCCGGTAGGTCTTGCCCGGCACGATCATGAAGAGCGGCGGCGGCGCCGACTCCATGGCCCGGACCTGCATGGGTGAGGTGTGGGTCCGCAGCAGAACCTGCTCGACGTGCTCGTCGGTGTCGACGTAGAAGGTGTCCTGGAGCATCCGGGCAGGATGGCCTTCGGGATGGTTGAGCGCGGTGAAGTTGTAGTAGTCGTGCTCGACTTCCGGGCCTTCCATCACCTGGTAGCCGAGGCCGATCATCACATCCTCGATCAGCCGCCGTGTACGGGTGATCGGATGCAGGTGGCCGACCGCCCGGGCCGGACTGCCCGGCAGGGTCACGTCGATCCGGTCCCCGGCCAGGGACTGCTCCAGTTCGGCGTTCCTGAGAGCTTCGACCTTCGCTTCGATCAGGCCCTCGAGGCCCTTCCGGACCTTGTTGCCGGTGCTGCCGACCGGGCCGCGCTGCTCCGGTGGCAGGTCGGCGATACCCCGCAGCATGCCGGTCAGCTCGGCCTTGCGGCCCAGGTAACGGACCCGGACCTCTTCGAGCTCGGCCGCCGAATCTGCGGCTTCGACGGCCGCCTGTGCCTCGACTTCGATTTCCTCTATCCGTTCAACCATTTCTTCCCCGGTTCAGCTTCCTTTTTCCTCAGTCTTGTGCGGATTCGCCTGGTTGCGAAGATATCCGCTCGCAGGCGATCGCCGCCGCGGCCGCAACGTTTAGCGATTCGGCTCCGCCGGACCGCTGCGGGATCGTCCAGGTGATCCCGCACTCCTTCAGGATTTCCGGCGAAAGCCCTTCGCGCTCGGACCCAAGGCAGAGAGTCACCGGACCTTCGACCGGTCCCGGCCGCTCCCCTCCCTGCGGGACCGTGGCGATCCGCGGGGCCGGGGTCTGCCCGATCTCCGCCTTCACCACCGGCTGGGTGAAGATCGAACCCATGCTGGAGCGCACCGCGATCCCGGAGAAGGGGTCGGCGCTGCCCGGCCCGAGCACCACCGTGCCGCCGACCAGGGCGTCGGCGGTCCGGATGATCGTGCCGACGTTGCCCGGGTCCGCGACTCCGTCGAGGAAGATGCATTTGTCGGCAGTCAGCAGCTCCGGTTCGGCCCAGATCTCGGACCAGATCCCGATCACCCGGGTGCCGGAGGCGAGTGCGGCAACCCCGTCCAGCAGGTCAGGTTCGACCTTCTCCCCCGGCAGGTCGGTCTCGGGATGCACCAGCATCGCCACCGGCTCATGGCCTGCGGCCAGACCCGCCCGGGCCAGGTCTTCACCCTCGGTGACGAACATTCCCAGCTTCCGGCGGTGCTTCTTCTGGCCCAGCTTGCGGACCAGTTTCAGTTTTTCGTTTTCCTTGCTGACGATCATGGTTCGGTCTGTTCTCTTTCCGGCCCCCGAAAACAAAAAGGGCGGCTCGCAGATCGCGAAGCCGCCCGGTGGGTTCGAGGTGCCGTCAGCGCACTAGGCGGCGGCACCCTCCCGGGCGATCTCGACAAATCGGCGAAAGTCCTCACGGTCGTTGACCGCGATGTCGGCGAGCATCTTGCGGTTGACCTCGACGCCGGCGGCGCTGAGGCCATGCATCAGCTCGGAGTAGCTCATGCCCTCGAGGCGGGCAGCTGCGTTGATGCGGGTGATCCAGAGGCGACGGAATTCCCGCTTGCGGACCCGGCGGTCACGGTAGGCGTAGGCGCCCGACCGCATGACCTGTTCCTTGGCCAGCTTGTACGAGGAGTTCTTGCGGCCGTAGTAGCCCTTGGCCTCTTCAAGTACCTTGCGCCGCTTCTTGCGGGCGTTTACCGAACGCTTCACGCGAGCCATTTATTTGCCCCCCAGAAGCTTGTTGACACGCGGGGCATCCACTTCGGCGATGTGGGCAGGCTTGCCCATGTTCCGCTTGCGCTTCGGCGACTTCTTCTCCAGAATGTGGCTGGAGTACGCATGCCGCCCGCGCAGCTTGCCTTTGGCCGAGCGCTTGAAGCGCTTCTTGGCCCCGGAATGTGTCTTCATCTTCGGCATGAGCCGGAACATTCAATCAAAATTTCCGGCCTGTCGCCTTTCCCCCCCGGATACGGGATGAATCCCAGCGCCAATCGGCTCTGACTCGCACCGCCCCCGGCCGCCGGCGCCGATACTATGGCCCCCTGATGCGGATCGTCCACGTGCTCGGAACCCGGCCCAACTTCGTCAAGATGGCGCCGCTGATTGCCGCGATTTCCCGGCGCTCGCCGGAGACCGCGCAACTGATCGTCCACACTGGCCAGCATTACGACCACCTGATGAGCGAGATCTTCTTCGATCAGCTCGGAGTCCCGGCTCCGGACTTCATGCTCGAGGTCGGCTCCGGCAGCCACGCGCTGCAGACCGCGCGGGTGATGGAACGGCTGGAACCCCTGCTGATCGAGAACCGGCCCGACCTCGTCGTGGTCCCCGGGGACGTCAATTCGACCGTGGCCGCAGCGCTCACCGCGGTGAAACTGGAGATCCCGGTCGCCCACCTCGAGGCCGGCCTTCGCAGCTATGACCGCAGCATGCCGGAGGAGATCAACCGGATCATCACAGACCAGATCGCCGACACCCTCTGGGTCCATTCGGAGGAGGCGCTGCGCAACCTGGAGCTGGAAGGCATCCCGGCCGGGCGGGCCGGTTTCGTCGGCAACACGATGATCGACAGCCTGGTCGCACTCGAGGACCGCTTCCGCCCGCTGGAAACCTGCCGGTCCTTCGGTCTCGAACCAGGCTCCTACCTGCTGGTCACCCTCCACCGCCCCGCCCTCGTGGACGGGCCGCTCCTCTTTGATGCGATCGCCGCCCTCAACCAGGTCTCCGCGGTGATGCCAGTGCTCTTCCCGGTCCACCCCCGCACCCGGGCCCGGCTGGCGGGCAACGCCGAACTGGCGGAGAACCTCCACCTGGTCGACCCCGCCGGTTACCTCGAGTTCCTCTCGCTGGAAGCCGACGCCGGTGCCGTACTGACCGATTCCGGCGGAATCCAGGAGGAGACGACCTACCTCGGCATCCCCTGCTTCACCCTGCGCGACAACACCGAGCGCCCGGTCACGATCGAGCTCGGCACCAACGTCCTGCTCGGCCTCGACCCCGCCCGGATCACCGAGATCCCGGCAATCATCGCCGGAGCGGATCCGTCGGCTGCGCCTCCTGAACCGCCACCTCTATGGGACGGCCACGCGGCCGACCGCATCGCGGAACAGCTGGCGGCTACCTGAAACTTCGGCAGTCACCAATCCCCCTAGACGGGACTTCGCGTAGATCAGGCAGCGACTGCTGTCTGACGAACCGAGTCCAGCACTTGAATCAGCTCATCCAAGTCGGCAGCCCCCCAGGGTGACCAACCGGCAAACGAGAAGGCGATTCTGGCCACATAGCGCTCCTTTTGGCCATCTCGATTCCGAATTGCGATGAACTGTCGGCTACTCGGCCAGAGACGCGGCCACGTCAGCCGCTTCAGACTCGATTGGCTTCGAACTGAATCAGTCCGAGGTTTCGGCCGGTTCTTCGGCCGGGGCCGCTGCTTCGTCAGCGGCTTCGGGCCCGGCCGGCGGATCTTCCGGCTCGGTCGGCTCGGGAGCTTCGGCGTCCGGGGCGACCGCGTTCGGGTGGTCCGGGATCGCGTCCGGGGCGACCGCGTTGGGGTGATCCGGAACCGCGTCCGGAGCCACCGCGTTCGGGTGGTCGGGAACCTCGGGGGCTTCCCCGCCGCGGTTCTTGCCCTTGGCCTTCTTCCTGGCCTGCTTGTCCGCCTCGGCCTCGCGGGTCGCTTCCTTGGAGGGGCCGAGCAGCATGCTCATGTTGCGCCCTTCCTGGAGCGGCCTCGATTCGATCACGGCGAGCTCCTCGCCGAGATCCTCGAAAAGTCTGTAAAGCAGGTCGCGGCCCCGTTCCGGATGGGCCTGTTCGCGGCCGCGGAACATGATCGTGACCTTGACCTTGTCCCCGTGCTTGAGGAAACGCTCGACGTGACCCTTCTTCGTGTTGTAGTCGTTGTCGGCGATCTTCGGACGCAGCTTGATCTCGCGGATGTTGACCTGGGTCTGGTGCTTGCGGGCGGCCTTCTGCTTCTGCTCCTGCTCGTACTTGTACTTCGAGTAATCGAGCAGCCGGCAGACCGGCGGCTTCGCATTTGCCGCGACCTCGACCAGATCGAGTTCCGCCTCGCGGGCCATCTGCCTCGCCTGGTCGGTATCGACGATTCCCACCTGCTCGCCGTCGGCGCCGATCAGCCGCACCTTGGGCACGCGGATGCGCTCGTTGATACGAGTCGTGTCCCGATCGGGGGGACGCCGGTCAAACCTGCGCGGAATTGGCACTAGCTAAGAACCAAGGGGCAGGTCAAGCGGACAAGAAACGGGTAGGCGAGCACGCGGGCGCAGCGGGGCGCGAGTTCTTTTTCGTGCGGCGAATCAACTGTCAAGCAGCATACAGAACTTTTCGACAGCCATCGAGCCGAGCTCCCCGTCCTCATGCGAGCGAACCGAGACCTCGCCGGCCTCCATCTCCCGGTCACCGACCACCAGCATGTACGGGAACCTGCCCAGCTCGGCCGCGCGAATCTTCTTGCCGACCGATTCGGAGCGCTCCTCGACCGAGACCCTGGCTCCCTCCGCTTTGAGGTCCTCGGCGACCTGGCGGGCGTAGTCGAGGTGCTTGTCGGAGACCGGGACGATCCGGGCCTGGACCGGGGCCAGCCAGGCCGGGAACCGGCCCGCGTAGTGCTCGATCAGGATCCCGGCGAAACGCTCCATCGAACCGAGCAGCGCGCGGTGGATCATCACCGGCCGCTCCTGCCCGTCTTCGGAGTCGGTGTAGTGAAGCTCGAAGCGCTCCGGCATCTGGAAGTCGAGCTGGCAGGTGCCGAGCTGCCAGGAGCGGCCCAGGGCATCGGTCACGTGGAAGTCGATCTTCGGCCCGTAGAAGGCGCCGTCGCCGGGGTTGATCCGGTACTCGCGGTTCTGGCTGTCAAGCGCGCTCTTCAGGGTCGATTCCGCTTTCTCCCAGAGCTCGTCGCTGCCGAGCGACTTCTCGGGACGGGTCGATAACTCCACCTCGACGTTCTCGAACCCGAAGCGGGCGTAGAGCTCGTCGATCGCCTCGCAGATTTCCGACACCTCGGTCTCGACCTGGTCGATCGTGCAGTACACGTGCGCGTCATCCTGGGTGAAGGCGCGGACCCTGAGCAGGCCGTGGAGCACTCCCTCCCGCTCGTTCCGGGTCACCCGGCCGAACTCGGCCAGCCGCAGCGGCAGGTCACGGTAGGAATGCCGGGTCGAACCGAAGACGAGGCAGGCGCCCGGGCAGTTCATCGGCCGCAGCGCGTAACGACGCTCGTCGACCTCCATGAAGTACATGTCGTCCTTGTAGTTGTCCCAGTGGCCGGAGCGGTGCCAGAGCGACTCGTCCATCACTTGCGGGGTGGCGATTTCCTGATAGCCGCGGCGGGCCAGCTGCTGGCGGACTTCCTGCTCGATCAGCCCGAGCAGGACGGTGCCGTTCGGCAGCCAGAAGGGCATGCCCGGTGCCTCGTCTCGCAGCATGAAAAGGTCGAGTTCGGGGCCGAGCCGGCGATGGTCGCGGGCCTTGGCCTGCTCGATCCGCTCAAGGTACTCGGCGAGGTCGTCCTTGCTGAAGAAGGCGGTGCCGTAGATCCTGGTCAGTTGCTCGCGGTTCTCGTCGCCGCGCCAGTAGGAACCGGCGACCGAGTTCAGCTTGATCACCTTGATCCGCTTGGTTCCGGGACCGTGGGGCCCGCGGCAGAGATCCTCGAAGGGACCGTTGCGGTAAAGCGAAACGGTCTCGGCGCCTTCGTTTTCGATCAGGTCCTCGATCAGTTCGACCTTGAACCTCTCATCCTGGGCCTTGAAGATCTCGATCGCCTCGGCGACCGGCACGTCGCGACGCTCGAAGGTTTCGTCGGCCTTGATGTGGCGGCGCATCGCTTCTTCGATCGCCGGCAGTTCGGCGTCGGTGATCTTCACGCCCTCGGGGAACTCGAAGTCGTAGTAGAAGCCGTTCTCGATCGCCGGACCGATCGTCACCTTGGTGCCCGGGTAGAGCTCCTGGACCGCGGTCGCCATCACGTGCGCGGCATCGTGGCGGATCAACTCGAGACCCTCGGGGTCACGGCTGGTGATGATCGAGATCTCCTCGCCGTCACTGACCGGGGCGCTGAGATCACGAACCTCGTCCCCGACCTTGAGTGCCAGCGCGGCCCGGGCCAGGCCTTCGCCGATCGCCAGGGCCGCGTCGGCACCGGTCGCGCCCGGGTCGAGCTCGAGCGGGGTGCCGTCAGGCAGGGATACGGTGATGTTTGCGGCGGCTTCCGGCATCGGTCAATCGTATTGAAGGCGGGGACCTCGGGATCAGCCGAGCAGATCGGTGATCCGCCCGGCCAGAATCCGGTGGCCCTGGCGGGAGGAACGGCTGGAGGTGAGGTTGAACCAGGCGTGAAGCATCGGCATCGTGTCGAGGGTGACCGGGACCCCGGCCTCGATCAACCTCCCGGCGAAGGCGACTCCTTCATCCCGCAGCGGATCGGCCAGCGACACGGAAACCAGCGCCGGGGCAAGACCGGAAAGGTCATCCGCAAAGAGTGGCGAGACGCGCGGGTTTTCCGCTTCTCCTTCGGGCACGAAGCAGTCCTCGAACCAGTCCATCCGGGCCCTGGTCAGGTAGAAGCCCCTGGCAAACGATTCCCGGGAGGGGAACGACCCGGTGCAGTCGGTGACCGGGTAGATCAGGACCTGGCAGGCGGGCTGCGGCTCCCCCGCCGCTTTCAGGTCGAGGCAGAGCACCGCGCACATCTGGGCACCGGCGCTGTCGCCGATCACCCCCACCTTCTCCGGGTCGGCCCCGAAGCGGGCCGGGTCGCTCATCACGGATCGCCAGGCGGCCAGCGCGTCATCGGCCTGGGCCGGGAAAGGGTGCTCCGGCGCCAGCCTGTAATCAACCGAAAGAACCCGGACCCCGGCTTCGCGGGCAAGCCAGGCACAGGCTCCGTGATGGGAGTTGATCGAGCCCTGGACCCAACCGCCCCCGTGAAAGTGAACCAGCATCGGCCCGGCCAGCGGATTGGCCCCGGGAGTAAAGAGGCGGGCGGGCAGTGAGTGATCCCCGGCCTCCAGCAGCCAATCCTGGGTGATCACGCCGGTGACCGGACGGCTGACCGCGCCGGCCAGGAACTCGGTTTCCTCTCGCGCTTCTTCGGGATTCCATTCGCTGCGCTTGTCCTCGGCCAGGCCGATCAGCCTTCCCATCGCCCAGGCGTCAGGCCTCAGCGCGGCGACCGCGGCCGGCGGGTCACCGAAGATTTTCCGCATCAGTGAATCCGGCATCGCGAAGAGCAGGCCGATCGCGAGTCCGACCAGCTTCTGAACGACCCCCATCACCCCTTGAGACTTCACGGAGCGCATCGTATTGGCCGCAACTGCGACTTCACTTCGCGGTTAGTTGAGATGATGAATTCAATGACCGGGAGAAAGTGTGCGCTGTGGCTCGCCGCAGCGATCAGTGTCCTGACCTTCGCTACCGCCGCCACGGCGAACGGCGCAACGCGAGAGCGACCGTGCAACGGCGCGGTCGAGCTCTGCTCGAAGACGCTCGACCAGGTGGTCCTGCCGGGCACCCACAACTCGATGTCAAACGAGGAATACGGCTGGATCCTGCCCAACCAGCATTACGCGATTCCGACCCAGCTCGAGTACGGCGTGCGGGCGTTCCTGATCGACACGCATTACGGCAAGCCTTCCGCAGGATCTGGCCCCTCGAATGTCGCGGATTGGAACAACGGGACCGACGGTAGCCCGAAGGGCGTCGCCGGCACCTACCTCTGCCACCAGAACTGCAGCTGGGGAGCGAGCGACCTGACTGCCGAGCTCGGCAAGGTCACCGACTTTCTGGCTTCGCATCCCCGCGAAGTACTGATCTTCATGGTCGAGGACGGGATCTACCCCCAGGACTTCGCCACCGCGGTGAATGACAGCGCCCTGAGTGACTACATCTACACCGGTCCAACCGACTCGTACCCCACGCTGGGGGAGATGATCGCGAGCAACCAGAGGGTGGTCGTGTTTTCGGAAAACCACACGGGCAATGATTCCGACTATGCGGAGGTTCCCTGGTACCACCGCGGTTACAACGGACCGATGCAGGAAACCCCGTACAACTTTCGCAAGGACGAATCCAACGTCGACCTGACTACTCAGCAGGCGATGGCGCAGCTGACCGATTCGGCCAACCTGAATTCGAGTTGCCGGCCGAACCGGGGCGGCACCACCGGGCAGCTCTTCCTGATGAACCACTGGGTCAACGGACTGATCGACGCCGGCACGACCGGCAATACCTTCACTCCCGACCCCGCGGTCGCACAGGTCCTCAACCAGCCCGATGTGCTCGTCGCCCGGGCGCAGGCATGTGAGGCGCGTCGGGGCAAGCTGCCGAACATCGTTGCCGTTGATGACTTCGGTGATGGTGACCTGACCGACGCGGTCCGGCAGCTGAACGGCGTGACCGCGAAGCCGTTCTTCGAGGTCGCAAAGCCAAAGGGCGTCACCGTCAAGTCCGGCGCCAGGGCGAGCTTCAGGCTCCAGATCAGGAACTGGGGCAGCGCGGAATCGGCGTTGACCAGGGTCTGCGCGAGCGTCCCCGGCAAGCTGGCGATCAAGCCGAAATGCCAGACGGTCTTCGTGACCCAGGCCAACCCCGGCAAGGGAACGGCAACCGTGAAGGTCAGCACCCGCAGGATCTACCAGGGCCGGTTCAAGGGCAGCAAGTCCGGCCCGGTCAGGTTCACGATCACCGGCGGTGGTGACAGCGTCACGACCTCGTCCACCCTCAAGGTGAACCCGCTCAAGCCGAAGAAGCCGAAGCGCCGGAACTGAGCCGGGCTCCCGCTGAAACACGAAACCCGGCTGGAGGGCCGGGTTTCCGAGTGGGCACAACTGGGCTCGAACCAGTGACCTCCACCGTGTCGAGGTGGCGCTCTACCAACTGAGCTATGCGCCCGGGGACGGAGAGCCTAGCGCAGGGCCGCCCCGGTCCGCACCGCCGCACCGGCAACTCCCCTCATCGGTATTCCGGGTTGGGATGGTCGGGCTGCGTGAGGTCCCAGTCCCTGGTCGAGTTGCCGTAGGCGGGCACGCCACCGGCGTCCTTCAGCATGCGCGCGAAATGGAGGATGTTCCAGGTCATGAAGGTGGCGTTGCGGGTGGTCCAGGCGTTCTCCGGGCCACCGCTCCCGGGATCGGCGTAGGAATCACCGGGGCCGGCTTCACCGTTCCAGTACGAGTCGGTCTGCGGCGGGATCGTCAGCCCGATGTGCTGCAGCGCGTAGAGCAGCTGGGCGCTCACATGTTTGCCGCCGTCCTCGTTGCCGGTCGTGACCGCTCCCCCGACCTTGCCGTAATAGGACCACTGACCGGCATCGTTTACCTCGCCGGAATAGGCGTAGAGCCGTTCGATGATCGCCCGGGTCGGGGAGGCCTGGTCACCCAGCCAGATCGGACCGGCGAGGATGATGATGTCAGCCGGCTCGACCAG
>JAIBCJ010000185.1 GCA_019694145.1 Solirubrobacterales bacterium
GCGAAGAAATAGCCGGCCAGGATGTGCAGGGTGATCTGGAGGCCGGAGCCGAGGATGCTGTAGGGCGCGAAGGCCCGGTACCGCATGCCGGAGCTGCCCGCCACAAACGGGGAAAGGGCCCGGACCAGCCCGATGAACCGGCCCATCAGGACGGTCTTGCCGCCATGCTTTTCGAAGTAGTCCTCGACCTGTTCGTAGCGTTCCGCCGAGATCCCGAACTTCGGGCCGTGTTTGAGGATGAATTCGCGGCCAAGCCGGTGGCCGAGCCAGAAGCTGGTCGAATCACCGAGGAAGGCCATCAGCCAGGCAATCGCGATCAGCAGGAAGACGTTGATCACCCCCTGACCGGCGACCGCACCGCCGATCAGCATCGCCGTTTCTCCGGGGACGATCAGGCCGACGAAGGCGCCGGTTTCAAGGAAGGCGAGCAGGCCGACGACGAGGTAGGTCCAGGCACCGAGGAAGTTCGCGAAGTCGTCCAGCAGCTGCTGGAGGTCGAGCTCGGGAAAGAACTCCCGGTAGAGGATGAAGATGACGAGGGCCGCCGCCGCGATGCCGGCGAGGGTCAGCCGTTTGCCCTTTTTCGTCTCCGGGACCTTGATCATGAGCGCGAAATCAGACCACGCCGCCCTGGCAGACGAGCGCCTCCGGACCAACGGCGGCGGCCGCCGCCTCTGCCGATTCCCGGTCGGGGAAAAGCCCGAAGACGGTGGGGCCGGTGCCGGTCATCCCGGTGAATCCCGCCCCGGCCGCCTCCAGCCGCTCCTTGCCGAGCCCGATTTCCGGCTTGAGGGAAATCGCGGCCGGCTCGAGGTCGTTGATCAGCAGGGCCGGGTAGGCGAGCGGGGACACCGCGTTGGTGGCAACCGCCCAGAGGCGCCCGGAAATGTCGTCGATCTCTTCCTGGCTCCGGCCGAGCTTCATCCGGTCGGCTTCATCGAACACCGCCCGGGTCGAAAGTCCTCGCTCGAAAGGCAGCAGAACGACCCAGTGTTCGGCCGGCGCCGGGAGGGTGGTCAGCTTCTGCCCGACCCCCTCGACCAGCAGGGGCTTCGGATTGAGCTGCGAAGGCACATCGGCGCCGAGCAGCAGGGCGAGCCCGGCCAGGTCCTCGACCTCTCCAACCCCGAGGCGGAGCATTGCCGCGGCATCGGCGCTGCCGCCGCCGAGCCCGGCCTGGACCGGGATCCGCTTTTCGATCTCGACCTTGAGCAGAGGGGGATCCCAGCCCTCGGAGCGCATCATCCTGATCACCTGACTGACCAGGTTCTCGCCCGGCACGCCCGGGCAGATCACCTGGTCGACCAGGGCCGCCGGGCCTCCTTCGGTTACCCGGATCGTGTCGTTGAGGGTCAGCGGCTCGAAGATCGAGGTGAGTTCATGCAGGCCGTCCTTGCGCCTCGGCCCCAGGTAAAGGCAGAGGTTCAGCTTGGCCGGCGCGTTCAGTTCGAGGGGGAGATCAAGTTCAGTCATCGGCAGCGAGATCGATCATCCCGGAAAGCTTTGCGAACTGGGCGGGCGAAAGCGCCTCTGCCCGGATGCCCGGGTCGATCCCGGCCGCTTCGAGCCCGTCCCGGACCGCCCTGAGGCTGCCCGGGATGGCGAGGTCGACCGAACGGGCCATCGCCTTGCGGCGGTGGGCGAAGCCGGCCCGGACCAGCCGCCGGGTCGCCTCGTCGGGGCCGGGAGAGGTGCGGTCGATCCGGATGATCGCCGAGTCAACCCGGGGTTGGGGCTTGAAGACGGTCCGGCTCACCTTGCGAACCTGCCGCACCTCGCCGGTCAGCTGGATCAGGACCGAAGGGGCTCCGTAGGTCTTGCTGCCCGGCCCGGCCCGCAGCCGGTCGCCGATCTCCTTCTGGACCATCACGCTCCAGCTCTCGATCGAAGGCAGCTCGAAGGCGCTGCGGAGGATCACCGGGGTCGCCACGGCGTAGGGCAGGTTGGCGACCATCCGGGTCGGGGCCGGGTCGAGTCCGGCCAGGTCGTACTTCACCGCGTCGGCCCAGACCAGGTTCACGTTCGGCCTGCCGATCACGCCGGACAGCCCCGGCTCGAGGCCCCGGTCGAGCTCGATCACGTGAACCTGCGAAGCGACTTCGGCCAGGCGCTCGGTCAGCACTCCCTCCCCCGCACCTACTTCCAGGACCACGTCTTCGGGCGAGAGGCCGGCATCCCGGACGATCGCGTCGAGCAGGTTCGGGTCGGCCAGGAAGTTCTGGCCGAGCTTCACCATCCGTAGACGCGGGCT
Organism: Solirubrobacterales bacterium; assembly: GCA_019694145.1. Taxonomy (GTDB): domain Bacteria; phylum Actinomycetota; class Thermoleophilia; order Solirubrobacterales; family 70-9; genus 67-14. The sequence continues at coordinate 2,252 of JAIBCJ010000185.1, forward strand.
GCGTTGGCGGTGACCAGTTCGTCCAGTTCGGCGTAGTCGATTCCCCGCAGCCCGGCGACCAGTTCCGCGGTCTCGACCACGAAGGCCGGCTGGTTCCGGTCCCGGCGCCGGGACTGCGGCGTCAGGTACGGCGCGTCGGTCTCGACCATGATCCGGTCGGCCGGGACCCTGGCCGCGGCGGTGCGCAGATCCTCGTTGGCGGGGTAGGTGACGTTGCCGGCAAACGAGCAGTACCAGTCGCGTTCGGCCGCCCGCTCGACCCAGTCCGGGGCGGAGAAACAGTGGAGGATCACGGTCAGGTCCGGGAACTCCTCGAGCGTCGCGAAGATTTCGGAGACCGCGTCATCCCGGCCTTGCTGATCCCGGCAATGTATGACCAGCGGCAGGTCGAGCCGGGCGGCGATGTCGGCCTGCTTGATGAAAGCGAGTCGCTGGCTGTCGGGCTCGGCCGTGTCCCGGAAGAAGTCGAGCCCGGTCTCGCCGATTGCCACCACCTTCGGGTGGGCGGCGAGCTGCTCGAGGTCGGCGGCCGCCGCGTCATCGAAGCCGTCGGCGTCGTTCGGATGCCTTCCGACCGCCGCGAACAGCCCGTCGAACTGCTCGCAAAGGGCGATCTGCTCCCGGTTGGAAGCCTCGTCGAGACCGACCGTGAGGATCCTCTCGACCCCGGCCTCGCGGGCCGCCCCGATCACCTTCTCCGGTGAATCGGGGCAGCGCGAGACATGCGAATGCGAATCGATCAAGTTCGGCTACGCGCGGAAGCCGTAGACCCTGCGCTTGACCGTCTTCCTGCCGTTCGAGATGTCGGTCGCCGTGACCTTGATCGAGAACCGGGACCGGGGGTAGGTCAGCTTCAGGTACCTGAGCGCGGGATTGTTCAGCACGATGTAGGGCGACTTGGCGCTGAAGGCCTTGATTCCGCCCTTCACCCTGGCCTTGATCGGCTTGGTGTTGGGCATGACCAGCTTCATGTCGACCACCACCGCGCAGTTCTTGGTGCAGCCGACGCCGATTCCGACCTTGCGCTTCACCTCGAGGCGCTGCTTGCCGTCCGGAGTGAAGAACCTGACGCTGAGCGGGCGCGCGGCTGCAGAGGCCGGTGCGACTGAAGCGCCAATCAATCCCAGACCGATTGCGGCGATGGCAACTCCTGCTGTAAGACTCCTGGCTTTTCTCATGCCCCGATCCTAGTTCCTCAGAGTTTCGGAAACAGGGGATCGATCTTTTCCACCTTCACGCCCCCGGGCCGGCTGCCAAACGGGGCCAGGCCCTGGTCGGGCTCGGCGAGGGCTTCGAGCAGGATGTCGGTGGAGGCCGGCAGGTAGGGATGGAGCAGCAGGGTGAGCACCCGCAGCCCCTCGGCCA
>JAIBCJ010000186.1 GCA_019694145.1 Solirubrobacterales bacterium
TGTCGATGGATTTCGTCTATATGAACGAAATCCATCGACACCTCAACGCCACGAGCCTCGCCCGCGCGAGGTGGGTATCGGAAGTGTCTATATGAACGAATCTCATAGGCACCTGGTGGGGCGGGTCTGGTTGTGAGTCGTGGAACTGAATTGGTCGGAAGTCGAGGACAGGGAGGAGGTCAGTACTTCGTGAGCCTTCGGTTGCACAATCGTTACCTGGGTAACCCACTGTTGAGGCAATTCACGGCACTCTGGGGGGGATGGCGTTAGCCGAGCCGGCCACATCTCGTGAGACCAACTTCCTCATTGCCCGCTATTGCGGTTCTCAACATGGTGTTGTTGCCATGTTCCAATTGACTAAGGCGGGCGTGTCAAAGGACGCAGTCGTCGCCAGGGCTCGTTCCGGGTGGCTGACTGCGATCCACGATGGGGTGTACGCGACCAGTCCCCGCCAGCTGACCGTCTGGGGGAGGGCGATGGCGGCGGTTCTGGCGGCTGGACCGGACGCCTGTCTTTCTCACCAGTCGGCAGCCTGGCTTTGGAAGCTCGATTCTGCGCGGCCCGTCATTCATGTGGTGAAGCGAGGTGGAATGAACCGGGAACTCAAGCCCTTTGACGGCTACGGCAAGGTGATCGTGCACAGCACGCGGCGACTCGACCCGTGTGAAGTAACCGAGGTGAACGGAATCCCGGTGACGAGCTTCATCCGGACCACGATCGACCTGGCCGGGGGAATGACCCGCGAGGCTCTTGACGACTACCTGGCTGATGCCGATCGCGAGAACTTGCTCCGTTTGAAGGAACTCGAACGGGAGTTGGACCGCTGGACGGGCAAGAAGGGAATCACTCGGCTACGCAGGACCCTGGGTGACTGGCATCCCTCCACGGAGGAGGAGATGCTGATCTTCCAGAAGGAATTCGTGGGGGCACTGGTTCGTGCTGGTGCGCCGCGACCCCGGGTTGACCCGTTGCTCGACGGGTGTCTGATCGACCTTCTCTGGGAGGAGTACATGCTGATGTTCGAGCTCGATGGGCATGCCTTCCACCGGGATCCGGCCATGCAGACCAAAGATGCCAGGAGGGACCGCAAACACACGCTGATGGGTTACCAGGTGAACCGGTTCACGCGTCAGGAATTTCGGGACAACCGGGCCGAAGTGATCGGGCAGGCGCTTCAGTTGCTGAGAAGCCGCGGTTGGCGCGGCCCGGATCCGCAGCCCCTTCACCAGGGTGTCTACCGCAGCCTCGAAGCACCCGGCCCCTCAGATCACATCTGATCGAGCAGTCGCAGGGCGATGTCACGGGACTGGGTCTTGAGTTCGGTCACCCCGATCGATTCCCAGTCGACGCCACGGCGAAGCGAGCCCAGCACGCTGATCGTCGCCGAGCGATCGCCACGGGCATCCCGGGCCGCCCCGTCGCGGTCTACTTCGACGCCGAGCAGGAGGTCGTCGGGACGCAGATGGCCCGAATCGATCAGCCCCCTGACCGGCTCCGGGGCATCCCGGCGGATGTTCGTGCAGGCTCCGCAGGCCGAGATCACCCGGTCGTATTCCCTGGACTCGCTTCGCTTTGGGCCGACCAGTTCGACCCTGACCCGCGACCCGGATTCTTCGATCGCACCGACCCTCGCCTGCTGGATCTCCACCCTTCCCGAGTCGATCAGCCGGTGGAACGCGGCCCCTACGCTCGGAGCCATCCGGTAGCGGTGGACCTCCCACGGACGGTTCACGTTTTCCAGCAGCCACCTTCGATCTTCAACGGACATCCGTCGCCAGGCGTCTCCGGTGACCAGTCGCATTGAATCGATCGCGTCGCGCCAGTCGTCGCCCCGGGCCGAGGCCAGCGACAGTTGCTCGGCAAACGCCCCCAGCAATTCGCGCTTCGACACCGGCCCCTCGGGCGGTATCTGCGGGGTGGAAAGGCGGGTCAGGCGATCCAGGTGGGTCTTGGGGAACATGCCGCTGCGGGAGATGGCGTGAATGCGAGGTCCGTCGGGTGCGGCGCCGAGAGTGAGCGCGACGTCGACCATGGTCAGCCCGGTGCCGATGATCAGTACCTCTTCGTCCTTGCCGGCTGTTTCGACCGCCTCGGTGTCCCAGGCACTGGGTAGATAGAGCCCCCTGTCTTTCAGCGCTTCGGGGACCGGAACCGGGTCGCCCCCGGGCACCGGCCCGGTTGCGATGACCACTTGATCCACCTCGAGCTGCCGATCGGGGAACCGAATGACGGGCCTTCCGTCAGCGAAGGAGATGCCGGCAACCCGGTCGGTCAGCCGGCCGAGTGTGGCGAACGGAGGGGCTTTCGTCGCGGCAGTTTCGAGCAGTTCCTGCAGGTACTCGCCGTATATGGATCGGGCCGTGTATTCCTCCGGGGCCGCCTCGGGATCGCGGGACCGGCGCCAGTTCAGGTAATGGTCCGGATCGTCTGCCCACGCGCTCATCCGGCAGGCGGGCACGTTGAGACGATGCTCGGGGTTGGGGGTCCGGTAGGGGATGCCAGGACCGAAATCGCCGGATTCGTCAATCAGTTCGATCTCCAGCGGCACCTCGGCCATTCGAAGCAGGTTCGCGGCCACCAGAGTTCCGGAAGCGCCGCCCCCGACGATGGCGATCCGGGACGCCCGCTCCCGGCCGGGTGCGGTCCCGGTTGCTTCGTTCATCCGGACTTTCCCATCAGTCAGGAGCCTAGTGAGGGCAAACTGACACGAAGCCATGTCAAGTATTGGCTACACTGCCCGAATGGAAGCTTCAGGAGTGGAGACGGGCAGACAGGCGGAGATGAACGGAGCCGGCCCGTCCGGCGGGGGCGGGCCGCGGGTCTGCGTGATCGGCGCCGGGTCCTCGGGCATCACCGCGATGCGAAGCCTTCAGGAGAAGGGGATTGATTTCGTCTGCTTCGAGAAGGGATCCTGGATCGGCGGCAACTGGAAGTACGACAATGACAACGGCCAGTCTGCCGCCTACAAGTCGCTTCACATCAACACTTCACGGCAGATGATGGAGTACAAGGCGTTCCCGATGCCGGAGGATTTCCCGGACTATCCGGACCACTTCCAGATCGCCAGTTACTTCGAGGATTTCGTCGACCATTTCGGCCTGAGGAGTTCGATCCGCTTTCAGACCGAGGTCGAGTCGGTCGTGCCCGCCGAAGGGGGCGGCTGGGAAGTGACCTGGCAGAACCGTGAGGGCGAGAGCGGCACCGACCATTTCAGCGATGTAATGGTCTGCAACGGCCACCACTGGGACAAGCGCTGGCCGGAACCCGCCTTTCCCGGTTCGGACACCTTCGAGGGCGAACAGATGCACGCCCACGACTACCGGACCCCGGAGATCTTCGAAGGCAAGCGGGTGCTGGTGCTCGGGATCGGCAACTCTGCGACCGACATCGCGGTCGAGGCCTCCCGCCACGCAGACGCAACCTTCCTCTCGATGAGGCGGGGCGCCTGGATCGTCCCCAAGTACTTCGGCAGCAAGCCGACCGACCGGGCGACCACCGGCCTGATGTCCAGGCTTCCGCTCAAGGTCCAGAGCGCCGGTCTCTGGCTGACCCTCCGCCTTGCGGTCGGGGACCCGACCGATTACGGGTTGCCCAAACCCGATCACATGCCCCT
>JAIBCJ010000187.1 GCA_019694145.1 Solirubrobacterales bacterium
TGGTCATCGATGACGGCTCAACCGACCGGACGATCGAAGTCGCCCGGCAATGCGGCGTCGACCACATCGTCAAGCTGCCCAACAACCGCGGTCTGGCAACCGGTTTCCAGTCCGGACTTGATGCCTGTCTCAAGCTCGGGGCCGACATCGTCGTCAACACCGACGCCGACAACCAGTACTCCGGAAGCGACATTCCGAAGCTGGTCGCGCCGATCCTGGCCGGTGATGCCGAGATGGTGGTCGGGGACCGCAAAGTGGCCGAGATCGATCACTTCTCACCGGCCAAGAAGGTTCTCCAGAAGTTCGGCAGCTGGGTCGTGCGCCAGCTTTCCAACACCGAGGTCACCGATACGACTTCCGGTTTTCGCGCCTACAACCGGGAAGCGGCGCTTCAGCTGCTGGTCGTCGACAACTTCACCTACACGCTCGAAAGCCTGATCCAGGCCGGCAAGGGGAACGTCGCGGTCGGCGAGGTCACGATCTCGACCAACGAGAAGACCCGCGAGTCCCGCCTTTTCGGTTCGACTTCCGCCTATGTGCGCCGCAACGGCCTGGCGATCCTCCGGATCTACACCCGCTACGAGCCGCTCAAGGTCTTTTCGCTGCTCGGCTTGATCGCCGCCGTGGCCGCCATCGCAGCCTGGATGCCGTTCCTGATCGACTGGATCGTGAACGGCGACCGCGACGGTCACATCCAGTCGCTGCTGCTCGGTGCGGTGCTCTTCATCGTCTCGATCCAGCTCTTCGCGCTCGGCATCATCGGTGACCTGCTGGCCGGCCAGCGGGTCATGACCCAGCGCGTCTATGAAAGGGTCCGCCGGATCGAGCTTGAGCTCGAAGTCGAGCCGAGCCATCGACTCGATCCCCCTCGTGACCGAAGCGCCGTCCAGTAATCACTTGAGCGATTCCCCGGAGAAAACCGAATCTTCGACCCGTGCCTACGGCCGGTCCGTCGGGCTGCTCACGATCGGGGTCGGCCTCACCGGCATCTTCACCTACGCCTACTTCCTGATCGCTTCCCATGACCTGAGCAAGGACGCCTACGGCGAGATCACCGTGCTCTGGTCCGCGGTCTTCATCACCGTGTCGACTCTCTACCGCCCGGTTGACCAGCTGCTCTCCCGGCACATCTCGGAACACATCGAACGGGGCGAGACCGACGTCGGTCCGGTCCGGGTCGCGGCGAAGATCCAGATCTGCCTGGCGATCGGCTTCGCGATCACCGCCCTGATCCTGAAGAAACCGCTCGAGGACGGGCTGCTCGCCGGCAATGAAACGCTCTACTGGGTCTTCTTCTCCTCGGTCCTCTTCTATGCCGCCAGCTACTTCGCCCGGGGCTATCTGGCCGGCCACCAGCAGTTCGGACTCTTCACGACCCTGATCCTCTCCGAGTCGGTCTTCCGCACGCTGTTCGCCCTGCTGGTCGCCTTCGGGCTGCTTTCCGGCCAGTCCTGGGTCGCGATGGGCATCGTCGCCGCCCCCCTGCTCAGCCTGATGGTGGTGCCTTCGGCGATCACGCGGCGCAGCCGGCGCGAGGCCGAGGAGCGGGCCCGGGTTGCCGAGCAGCGCGGCACAGCGCCAGAGGACTTCGACGCCGAGGTCGCCGAGGCCCGGGAGGAGTTCTCGCTTTCACACGGCGCCGGCTTCGTCGGCTCGGTCTTCCTGATCATGTTCAGCGAGCAGGTCTTTCTCAACGCCGGCCCGCTGGTGGTCAGGGCGGTCGAAGGAGTGGCCGCGGCCGGCTACATCTTCAACGTCCTGATGATCGCCCGGGCCCCGCTGCAGCTCTTTCAGGCCGTTTCGACTTCGATCCTCCCCCACCTGACCGCGCTGCACCACAGCTCGGATCCGAACTCGGAGAAGGAGTTCCACCACTCGGTCCGGATGGTGCTGCTCGGAATCGCCGCCTTCACCGCGCTGACCGCGGTCGTGGTGATGATCGCCGGCCCGAAGCTGATGCAGATCGCCTTCTCGGACAAGTTCACCTATGACCGGCTGGGCCTGATGCTGGTCACCGCCGGCATGGGCCTGTACCTGGCCGCGGTCACGGTCAACCAGGCCTGCCTCGCCCAGGGCCAGGCCCGGCGTTCCTCGATCCGCTGGATCTCCTGTGCGGTCTTCTTCATCATCTGGACGATCCTCCCGTTCATCAGCGATGGCAACCTGCGGGTCGAGATCGGCTTCGCCCTGACCGCCCTGCTCCTGCTCAGCCTGCTGACCTTCATCTACTTCCGGCCGAAGGGCGTCGAAGCGGACGTGCCTCTCGAAGGCTCATCCGAGGCGATCGAGGCCAGACTCGCCGGCCTCGAAGACACTTCGACCTAGGTCGCCTCAATCAGTCTTGAAGTTATTCGCTCCATGTGCGAATAACTTCAACGCTGATCTGAGCGGTCGAGCCCCGAAGGACTCAGGCACCGGATTCCGCGGCAGCGTGAATGTCGCGGTAAGCCTGAGCCGGGTCGTCGGAACCGAAGATCGCCGAGCCGGCGACCATCAGGGTCGCGCCGGCCGCGGCCATCGTTCCGGCGGTCCCGGTGCCGATGCCGCCGTCAACCTCGATCAGGACGTCATCACCGACCAGCGAGCGCATTCGCCTGACCTTGTCCGGCGAGGTTTCGATGAAGGGCTGGCCGCCCCAGCCGGGGTTCACGGTCATGACCAGGATCTCGTCGACCATTCCCTTCAGCTCGGAAACCGTTTCGACCGGAGTGCCGGGGTTGATCGCGACGCCGGCCAGACAGCCCAACTCGCGAATCGCGTGGCAGCAGCGGTGGGCATGCGGGGTCGCTTCCTCATGGAAGATGATCGAATCCGCCCCGGCCCGGGCGAAGTCCTCGAACTGACGGTCGGGATCCTCGATCATCAGGTGGACGTCAACCACCCCGCCGGCGTCATGGACCTGATCGGCGATGCCGGAAAGCACCAGCGGGCCGATCGTGATCGGCGGGACGAACTGGCCGTCCATCACGTCGAAGTGAATGACCCTGGCGCCGGCGTCCATGATCTCGGCGATCTGCGAGCCCAGCCGGCCGAAGTCGGCGGAGAGGATCGAAGGAGCGATGCGGATGCCCTGGAAAGCTTCGGGCACAGGGGTTTCGGAGTTGCGGGGCTGGTTGGTCATCCTGGGATCCGGTCGGGGTTCAGATTGGCTGGAGCATCGAGGCGCCGCAGCTCTGGCAGCTCATGTCCTCGGTGGTGCTCATTCTGGCGATCGTCTGATGTTCACCGCAGTTCGGGCACTGGGAAACCAGTTCGTAGCGGGAAAGGCAGTACACACAGCGGAACCGGCCGGGAAGCTGAGTCGGTCGCAACCAGGGTTCCCCGCAGCCCGGACAGGCCGGACGGCGGTCGACTGTTGTCTTCTCTGACTCGGTCGCCATGGGGCGATTATCCCGGACCGGTCGGAAACTCGGCGCGCCTCCCCGTTCCGGGGGCGTTTGGCCACCGAAAAGGTGGGTGATCGCCCCCGGAACGGGCTGGCACGAACGCCACCGGACTTCCGGGGGCGTTCGGCCACGGATCCAGTGGTCAATCGCCCCCGGAAATGAAGCGGGCGATGAAGAAGCCGGTCGTGTGGTCGCGATCCGGCATCAGCTGGAGGAAGCGGGAGTC
>JAIBCJ010000188.1 GCA_019694145.1 Solirubrobacterales bacterium
CGTCAGATCGGTTTCACGGGGGAGCCCGGCGGCTCCTTCGAGTGCCGGATAAACGAGGGTGTCTGGAGCAACTGCCTGCCGCTCTGGGATGCGACCTTCCCCGGGGCCGGCAACCACAGCTTCGACGTGAGGCAGACCGACGACGCCGGCAACACCGGTCCGTCCGCCCGCGGCCAGGTCACGATCTGGGGTGGCCCGCCGTCGACGCCGGTTATCACCAGCGCACCCGAGGGGACGGTCCGCTCGACCAGCGCCGAGGTGCGGTTCACGGCAGGCCCCGTCGGGGAGCCCTACTGCAACCTGAACGGTGGCAACTGGCAGGCCTGCGACGGAGTCTGGACGGCGCAGAACCTCGAGCAGGGACCCCAGACGCTGGCGATCTCTCAGAGAAATGAAGTTGCCGGCCCCGCTGTCGTCGTCCAGTGGACGGTTGACACCCTCGCCCCGAAGCTGAGTGGCAAGGTCACCGCGAAGCCGAAGGGCAAGGTGAAGAAGGGCAAGCCGCGGACCTGGATCCTGACCACCAGCTATGACCGCAAGCTTGAGAAACCGGCCGCCCTCGAGTTCTCACTCTCCAAGGCGAAGCCCAAGGCGACGATTGCGCCGGTCAGGTCACGCACCCGCAAGTGGGCGCCGAAGCTGACCATCAAGTCGACGCCCAAACCCGCCTGGGTGCGGGTGCTCGACCCGGTCGGCAACAGCTCCCCCTGGGTCCGCGTCAGGTAACCCCTCCCGATAGCCACCTGCCGGATTGCGGGGCTACTGCGGCGTCCGGGGGCGCAGCAGGACCGCGGCCAGACCGGCGCTGGCGCCGACCAGAATGATCGAGACCGCGATCGCGGTGTGGTAGCCGGACATGAAGGCAAGCTTGGCCGCCTCGATCAAGGGATCAGCCGTCCGGCTCGCCATCTTGCCGGCGATTTCGAGCGCCCGTGCCAGCGACTCCTCGGCGTTGGCGATCCCGGCCCCGGTGACGCCCTCGATCGGACCGATCTTCGCCGTGTAGACGATCGCCAGGATCGAACCGAGCACAGCCACGCCGAAACCGCCTCCGAGTTCGTAGGCCGTCTCCTCGATCGCCGCCGCCTGGCCGGCCTCGTCGGCCGGGACCGAGGAAATGATCACGTCATTGGCGGCGACCAGGGCCACCTCCAGGGTGAAGCCGATCACCAGGAAGGAAGGCCAGAGCAGGTAGTACTGGTCGGTCAGGCCGAGCGCCAGCATCGGAACAAGACCGAGTGCGGTGCCGGCCAGCCCGAGTGAAATCGTCCAGCGGGTGCCGAGCCTGCCCAGCAGGCGCGCAGCAAGCAAGCCTCCAGCCAGGGTGGAAAGCATCAGCGGCAAGAGCCGGAGCGCCGCCTCCAAGGGTTCGAGGCCCAGCACCAGCTGCAGGTACTGGGCCCCGAAGAACTCGATCCCGACCAGTCCGAACATGGACAGGAAGACGCAACCGACCGCCGCCGTGAACTCCCGCCGTTTGAAGAGCCGCACGTCAAGCAGGGGCTCAGGCGCCCGCAGCTGGCGAAGGGTGAACCAGAAAAGGGATCCGGAACCGACCAGAAGCGAGAGGAGCACCTTCGGATCGAGGAAGCCGTAGCGGGCACCTTCCTTGAGGCCGAAGGCGATTCCGAGGATTCCGATCACGGTCATGATCACCGCGAAGCCGTCCCAGGGCGGCGGTTCGGCCGCCCGGCTTTCGGGCAGCAGCCTGATTGCGACGGGGATGATCACAAGCACGATCGGCACGTTGATCAGGAACACGGCACCCCACCAGAAATGCTCGACCAGGAAACCGCCGATCAGCGGGCCGATCGCGGCCCCGCCGGCGCTGACCGCGCTCCAGATCCCGACCGCCCGCACCCGCTCCTCCCGGTCGCGGAAGACATCCCGGATGATCGACATGGTCGGCGGCATGATCATCGCGCCGCCAACCCCGAGCAGGGCCCGGGCCGCGATCAGGGTTTCCGCGGTCGGGGCGAAGGTCGCCCCTAGAGATGCCAGCCCGAACACGGCCATGCCCGCGACCAGCAGCCGTTTGCGACCAAGCCGGTCTCCCAGCACCCCGGATGCGATCAGGAGCGGCGCCGCGACCAGCGGATAGACGTCAATGATCCAGAGCAGCTGAAGCGCCGTCGGATCGAGGTCTTCGGAAATTGCCGGCGCCGCCACATGCAGCACGGTCACGTCGATCACCACCACCATCAGCGAGGCGCAGATCACCCCGAGGATCGCCCAGCGGCGAGGATGTGATTCAGCGACCCGGTCCATGATCACCAGATGAAATCAGGAGATGGCTTGCCACCCCCGGGCTGGTTCAGTCTGCCCCGGGGCAGTTGATCCTGCCGTAGCCACCGGCTTTGAAGATGCGGGCGAACTTCAGGTTGCTGCGGACGAAGTAGTTGCCGCGGTCGAGCAGCCTGGCGGTACGGGCGACCGAACCGGTGCGCTTGTAGACACGCTGAACCCGCTTCATCGCGCGAATGTCGGAGACCGGGATCCGCGGCTTCGGCAGGTCGCCCGTGGTGAGCGGCGAGCCAACGGCCCGCAAGGCATCAATCTCCTTGCGGTGCTGGAGTTTGCGATCACCGAGCCCCGAGCCCCCGATGATGAAGAAGGCCGTGCGGCCGGTGAAGCCGGCCGTGAAGGCCGGAGTCTCGCGGCCCGGTTTGAGGCTGCGAAGCACCGGGATGCCCCGCTGCTTCTGGGCCCAGTCGGAACCGATGTATGCCGCGGTGTATCCCTGCAGGGAGCAGATGTCCTCGTTGTAGATGATGACCCCGCGGCCGCAGCCGGAAAAGGGAATGACGCCACAATCGGCGTAGGTGAAAGTCGACCGGTTCCGTTCGGCCTCGACATTCGAGAGCAGCACGTTGTGGTGGCTGCGCCCGAGCCACAGGTTGTCGATCGCCGACCCGGACATGTCAGGGGCGGTGAGCTCCCGGTTCGGTCCCGGCGGTCTGGCGTTGCATCCCCGCGGCCCGGTCAGCTTGCCGTCGGGGTCGACCAGCACAGGCGAGAGGCTGGCCGGCGAGCCGTTGGTCAGGCGGGCCAGGCATTCGCCGCCTGGCCGGATCGACCAGATCTCGGTCGTCTCGGCGACTTCCCTTTCCGGACCACGGGTTGACTGGAAGACGATGCGGCCCGGAGCGGACCAGTCCGGCCGGCGCTCGTCGGCGGCTCGCCTGTCGAGGCTGGTCAGGTCGCGCGCACCGGTTCCGTTCAGGTTGACCAGGCGGATCCGGCTGAAGTTGATGCACGAATAGTCATAGCTCCAGCAGAAGTCGTTGTCTCCTTCACTGTCAACCTCACTGAAGACGATCCGGTTTCCCCCGGGCGAGAAGTCCCCGCCGAGCGAGTTCCCGGCAATCTCGCGGCTCTTGCCGGTGTCGATGTTCAGCACCCGAAGCGAAGCCCCGTAGCCCTCCTCGAAAGAAGTCCCGTCGTATCCCGGGTCGAGCAGATAGAGCAGATGCTTCCCGTCGGGCGAGAGCGAAGGTTCGGCCAGGCTCTTCCAGCCCTCCCAGGGACGCTGGCGCTGTTTCAGCCGCAGCATCACCTTGCGGGATTTGCCGTTCGTATCCATGGTGAAGATCCGGGC